>DATIEJ010000253.1:0-5435 GCA_035455825.1 Rhodanobacteraceae bacterium
CTGATCGCGAAGTGGGAGAAAGACTCGCCCTACAACATCGCCTACGTCTATGCCGTCCGCGGCGAGGCGGACAAGGCCTTCGAGTGGCTCGGCAAGGCGGTAGAGTATGGCGACCCGGGCCTGCCCGAGATCGTGACCGAAAATCTGTTTGACAACATCCACGCCGACCCGCGCTGGCTGCCGTTCCTGCGCAAACTCGGCAAGGCGCCGGAGCAACTGGCGAAGATCGAGTTCAAGGTGACGCTGCCGCAGGCGGGGGCCCAGCAGCAACCCGACACGGCTCAGGCGACGCACTGATTTGCGATTGCGGCCAAGCCCGGCGAGCTGAAGATAGGCCGGCCGCCGAATGGCAACCCACTGTGTTGGAGCGGTGCTTGCGCGTTGTGTCACAATCAAGGACGAATGGCAGGGGAGTTCCGGGTGCACGAGTCTGAGACCTTGGTCCTGGCAGCAGAAGCGATCAGCGTGCCGCGCTTGCGCGTCGCATGAGCGAAACGCCGTCCTTCTTCGCCGAACTCAAGCGGCGCAACGTGCTGCGCGTGGCGGCGTTCTACGCGGCCGCCGGCTGGCTGCTCGTCCAGATCACGACGCAGGTCTTTCCGTTCTTCAATGTTCCGAACGAAGTCGTGCGCGGCGTCGTCGTCGTCATCGCCATCGGATTTCCATTCGCGCTGGGATTCTCCTGGTTCTATGAACTGACGCCGCAGGGCCTCAAGCGCGAGAGTGAAGTCCCGCGCGATCAGTCGATCACGCACCACACGGGACGTAATCTCGATCGTTGGATCATCGCGGTCCTCGTGCTGTTGGTGATCTTTTTGCTGCTCGAACGATTCCTGCCGAACAAACCGGCTGCGACGGCGCCAGTGGCTCCGGTCGCCAGCGGCGTCGCAGCGCCGGCGACGAACGCAGAAGCTTCACCCACGCCTGCTTCCACCGTCGCGCCGGCGAAGTCGATCGCCGTGCTGCCGTTCGAGAACCTCAGCGAAGACAAAGCCAACGCTTATTTCGCGACCGGCATGCAGGACGAGATCCTCACGCGCCTCGCCAGCATCCGCGATCTCAAGGTCATCTCGCGCACGTCGACCCTGAAGTACCAGAGCCATCCGGAGGACCTGCGGACCGTTGGCACCCAGCTCGGCGTCGCCAGCGTGCTCGAAGGCAGCGTGCAGCGCGCCGGTGAACAGGTACATATCAACCTGCAGCTGATCGACGCGCGCGACGACAGCCATCTGTGGGCGCAGAGTTACGATCGCGAGATCAAGGACATCTTCGCGGTCGAGCGCGACATCGCGCAAAGCGTCGCTGATGCACTGAAGGCGCAGTTGATGCCGGCCGAGGCCACGCGCGTCGCAGCGGCGCCGACACAGAATCCGGCCGCGTACGATCTGTACCTGCGCGGCATGGCGCACTTCAACAAGGCCTACGATCAGGATGTTCTGACCACAGCGGAGCTGCCGCAGGCAATTGCGCTGTTCGAACAGGCGCTTGCCGCCGATCCGAAGTTCGCGCTGGCCGATGCACAACTGGCCTACGCGCATGTTTACATGTACTTCACCGGTGCCGATCGCAGCGAGGCGCGCCTGGCGGCAGCCAAGACCGCGGTGGATCGGGCGCTGGCCTTGCAGCCCGACCTCGGCGAAGCGCACCTCGCGTTTGGCATCTACTACTACTGGGGCCGGCGCGAGTATGCGCCGGCGCTCGAGCAGTTGCGCATCGCGCGCGAGGCGCTGCCGAACAGCGCCGACGTCGTGACGATCACCGCTGCGGTAGCGCGGCGTCAGAACCGATGGGATGAAGCCATTACGGGCTTCCGGCAGGCGACGCTGCTCGACCCGCGTAGTTCGATCGCGCTCGATCAACTCGCGCTGGCCTATGCCAATCTGCGGCGCTATGCCGAGGCCGACCGGGCATTCAGCCAAGCGGTAGCACTGGCTCCCGATCCGGCGGACGAGCGCATGACGCACGCGATCAACACGGTGGCTTGGCGTGGCGACTTGGCACCGTTGCGCGCCGCGGTCAGCGGACTGACGACCGGTAGCGATGCGTATGTGGGCAACGCGATGGTTATCTGGACCATGCACTGGTACGAGCGCGACTATGCGGCGGCGACCGCGATCGCCGAGTCGCCGGGCAACGAGGCATTCGTCGATTCGGCAAACATCGTACTGCCCCGAAACCTGTACCTGGCGTGGGCACATCGTGCGGCAGGCAACCCCGAAGCGGCCAAGACGGCCGCCACGGTGGTGCTGGACAGCACCCGCGCTGCATTGGTCAAGCAGCCTGAGGATGCCTTTCTGCATCTTGCGCTGGGACTTGGCGAGGCTGAACTTGGCCACAAGGACGATGCGCTGCGCGAAGGCCGGCAAGCTCTGTCGCTGTTGCCGCCGAGTCGTGACGCGGTGACGGGATCGGGAATCCTGATACGGCTTGCCACACTCGAAGTGCGCGTCGGAGAGACCGACGCAGCGTTCGATCATCTGCGTCAAGCACTCGCGCTATCGAGTGGCACGTCGATTTCTCCGTCCTTGCTCAAGCTCGATCCGGTCTGGGATCCGATCCGCAACGATCCGCGCTTCGCGCAGCTGTTGACGGTTGGCGAACGGCCAGTCGAGATTGCCACGAAGCCCTGACCGCGGGCGCACGCTGCCTTGCGTGCGAGGAAAACGAGAGGAGCGCGAGTATGCCGACTGGCATGGGCAAAGCGGCCCCGGCTCCCGTATCCTCGCGCGATCCCGCCGTCCGGAGATGCCATCGTGTCGAGCAAATTCCGCATTCCGCCGCCACTTCTTCTGGCGGCTCTCCTTGCCGCAATCATGGTGAGCGCACTGTTTCGCACGCAGGTTGCTGCGCAGCCGAAGCCCGCTGAGGGTAGTGAGGCCAGCGATTCGAAGGACTCCGACGCGGCGAAGAAGAAAGATACCGGTCCGATGAAGTCCGAGACGTTCTCGGGCCTGGCGCTGCGCAGCATCGGGCCGGCCATGGTATCGGGGCGAATTTCCGACCTGGCCGTCGATCCGACCAACAAGAACATCCGCTATGTCGCCGCGTCGACCGGCGGTGTGTGGAAGACGACGAACGCCGGCACGACATGGAAGCCGATTTTCGACGGCGAAGGTTCGTACTCGATCGGCAGCGTGACGATCGATCGCAAGAATCCGCTCACGATCTGGGTCGGCAGCGGCGAGAACAACTCGCAGCGCGCGGTCCAGTACGGTGATGGCGTGTACAAGTCGCTCGACGGCGGCACGACCTGGAAGAACATGGGGTTGAAGACGTCCGAGCACATCTCGACGATCGCGATCGATCCGCGCGACTCGAACGTGGTCTGGGTTGCGGCGCAAGGTCCACTGTGGAAGGACGGCGGCGAGCGCGGCCTGTACGTGACGCGCGATGGCGGCAAGACCTGGACCAAGGCGTTCGAAACCTCGGAGCACACCGGCGTCACCGAAGTGCTGATCGATCCGCGCAATCCGGACGTCATGTTCGCAACGACCTACCAGCGCCGCCGCGCCGTGTGGACGCTGATCGACGGTGGCCCCGAATCGGGCCTGCGCAAGTCGACCGACGGCGGCAAGACCTGGCGCAAGATCACGAACGGCTTGCCGAAGGTCGACATGGGCCGTATCGGCATGGCGATCTCGCCGGCCAAGCCCGACACGATGTATGCGATCATCGAAGCGGCCTTCAAGGAATCCGGCATGTACCGTTCCGTCGACGGCGGCGAGAACTGGGAGAAGCGTTCGGACTACGTCAGCACGAGTCCGCAGGCGTACAACGAAATCGTCGCCGATCCGAACGTCGCCGACCGCGTGTATTCGATGGACACCTGGATGCACGTCAGCGACGACGGCGCCAAGACGATGCGCAAGGTCGGCGAGAAGCACAAGCACGTCGACAACCACGCGTTGTGGATCGATCCGGACGACAGCGACCATCTGCTCGCCGGCTGCGACGGCGGCGTCTACGAAAGCTGGGACCGCGGCGCGACCTGGAAGTGGAGCGAGAACCTGCCGCTGTCGCAGTTCTACAAGGTCGGACTCGACAACGCGACGCCGTTCTACAACATCTACGGCGGCACGCAGGACAACAATTCGATCGGCGGTCCGTCGCGCAACCGCTCGGCCAACGGCATCGTCAATTCCGACTGGTTCATCATGGTCGAGGGCGACGGCTTCCAGCCGGTCGTCGATCCGACCGATCCGAACACCATCTACGCCGAGTCGCAGCATGCCGGCATCGCGCGTTTCGACAAGCGTACCGGGGAGACGGTCGACATCCAGCCGCAGGCCGACGCAAACGATCCGCCGCTGCGCTGGAATTGGGATTCGCCGCTGATCATCAGCCCGCATCAGCACACGCGCCTGTACCTCGCCGCGCAGCGCCTGTTCCGCAGCGACGATCGCGGCAACACGTGGACGCCCGTGAGTCCGGATCTGACGCGCCAGATCAATCGCAACGAGCTGCCTTTGATGGGGCGCGTCTGGGGCCCGGACACCGTGGCGAAGAATGCTTCAACGTCGTTCTACGGCAACATCGTTGCGTTGTCGGAGAGCACCAAGAAGGAAGGCCTGCTCGCGATCGGAACGGACGATGGGCTGATCCAGGTTTCGGAAGATGGCGGCGGCGCGTGGCGCAAGATCGATCATTTTCCCGGTGTGCCGGAGCGTACCTACGTGTCGCGCGTGCTGTTCTCACAACATGACACGAACACGCTGTACGCATCGTTCGACAATCACAAGACCGGCGACTTCAAGCCTTATGTCCTGAAGAGCACCGATCTGGGCAAATCCTGGACCGCGATCACCGGCGACCTGCCGGAGCGCGGCAGCGTGTATGCGATCGTCGAGGATCCGGTGAAGCCGGGCCTGCTGTTCGCCGGCGCCGAATTCGGCGTGTACTTCACGCCCGACGGCGGCAAGCGCTGGATCCAGCTCAAGGGCGGCATGCCGACGATCCAGGTGCGCGACCTGGCGATCCAGAAACGTGAGGGCGACCTCGTTGCCGCGACGTTCGGACGCGGCTTCTACGTGCTCGACGACTATTCGCCGCTGCGCGCGATCAGCGATGCGGAACTGGCGAAGGATGCCGTACTGTTTCCGGTCAAGCAGGCATTCACGTTTGCCCCGACCTCGCCGTTCGGCGGCACCGATGCCGGTTCGAACGGCGACCAGTTCTATACCGCGCCGAATCCGCCGCTTGGCGCCGTGTTTACCTACTACCTGAAGTACGAGCTGAAGACGCGCGCAAAGACACGCCAGGATGCGGAAAAGGAACAGGCGAAGAAGAACCTCGATTCGCATTATCCGTCGTGGGACGAACTCAAGCGCGAGTTGCGCGAGGAAGCGCCGGCCGTCGTGCTGACGATCAGCGACGTCGATGGCAACGTCGTGCGCCAGATCGAAGGACCGGCGAAAGCCGGCATCCAGCGCGTCACG
>DATIEJ010000254.1:0-2387 GCA_035455825.1 Rhodanobacteraceae bacterium
TGTTCAAGAACGGCGCGACCTCGACGCTCGACATCATCGATGGCGTCAAGAAGCTGCTCGAGGAACTCAAGCCCTCGCTGCCGGACAACCTCGAGGTCAAGGCGATCGGCGACCAGTCGATGTTCGTGCGCAACGCGATCAACGGCGTGGTCAAGGAAGGCGTGATCGCCGCGGCCCTGACCAGCCTGATGATCCTGCTGTTTCTCGGCAGCTGGCGCTCGACCTTGATCGTGACCGTGTCGATTCCGCTGTCGATCCTCGGCGCGGTCGTGACGCTGTCCGCATTCGGCGAGACCCTGAACATCATGACGCTCGGCGGTCTGGCGCTCGCGGTCGGTATCCTCGTCGACGAAGCGACCGTGACGATCGAGAGCATCAACTACCATCTCGAGCACGGCAAGCCGGTCGAGACCGCGATCATGGACGGCGCCGCGCAGATCGTCGTGCCGGCGTTCGTTTCGCTGTTGTGCATCTGCATCGTCTTCATCCCGATGTTCTTCCTCGACGGCGTCGCGCGCTTCCTGTTCGTGCCGATGGCCGAAGCCGTGATGTTCGCGATGGTGTTCTCGTTCATCCTGTCGCGCACGCTCGTGCCGACGATGGCCAAGTACCTGCTCAAGCCGCACGCCGCGCATGTCGACGCGCACGACAATGTCATCGACGCGCCGGTTTCCAGCGGTCCGATGGTCCGTTTCCAGCGCGGATTCGAAGCACGTTTCATCCGCCTGCGCGCCGGCTACCGCGACCTGCTCGAACTGGCGATCGGCCATCGGCGCGTTTTCGTCGGCGCCTTCCTGCTGTTCGTCGCCGCCTCGTTCCTGCTGACGCCGATGCTCGGCCGCAACTTCTTCCCCGCCGTCGACGGCGGCCAGATCCTCATGCACGTGCGCGCGCCGATCGGCACGCGCGTCGAGGAAACCGCCGCGCGCTTCGCCGACGTGCAGAAGGCGATCCGCGAGATCATCCCGGCCAAAGAGCTGCGCGCGATCGTCGACAACGTCGGCACGTACCTGTCGAGCATCAACACGATCTACAACAACACCGGCTCGATCGGCTCGCAGGACGGCGACATCCAGATCTCGCTCGGTGAGGGGCATCGTCCGACCGACGAATACGTGCAGCGCTTGCGCGAGGAATTGCCGCGGCGCTTTCCGGGCCTGACGTTTTCGTTCCTGCCGGCCGACATCGTCAGCCAGATCCTGAATTTCGGCGCGCCGGCTCCGATCGACCTGCAGGTCCGCGGCAACAACCTGGCCGCGAACTTCGCCTATGCCGGCCAATTGCTCGCCCAGATCCGCCACATCCCCGGCGTCGCCGACGCGCATATCCAGCAATCCACGGCCGCGCCGGTCCTGAACGTCGATGTCGACCGTTCGCGTGCGCAATACGCCGGCATGACCGAGCGCGACGTGACCACGAACCTCGGCGTCAATTTGGCCGGTACCGGCCAGGTAACGCCGACGTTCTGGCTGAATCCGCAGAACGGCGTGTCGTATCCGATCGTCATGCAGGCGCCGCAATACCAGGTCGACTCGATCGAGAAGCTGCAGGGCCTGCCGATCAATGCGACCGGCGCCCCCACGGCGGTGCTCGGCGGCATCGCCAGCGTCACGCGCGGCAGCGCGAACGCCGTGGTTTCGCAATACGACATCCAGCCGATGGTGCAGATTTTCGCCACGACCCAGGGCCGCGATCTCGGCGCGGTAGCGGCCGACATCCAGAAGATCATCGATGCGAACGCGAAGGACAAGCCGAAGGGCGCGACCGTCGCGTTGCTCGGCCAGGTGCGCACGATGAATCACGCGTATTCGGGCCTGCTGTTCGGCCTGGCCGGCGCGATCGTGCTGATCTACCTGCTGATCGTCGTGAACTTCCAGTCGTGGAGCGATCCGTTCGTCATCATCACGGCGTTGCCGGCCGCGCTCGCCGGCATCGTCTGGATCCTGTTCGCCACGCACACGACCCTGAGCGTGCCGGCGCTGACCGGCGCAATCATGTGCATGGGCGTTGCAACCGCGAACAGCGTGCTCGTCATCAGCTTCGCGCGCGAAAAATTGAACGAACTCGGCGACGCGACTGCCGCAGCGCTCGAAGCCGGCTTCGTGCGCCTGCGTCCGGTCCTGATGACGGCGTTGGCGATGATCATCGGCATGACGCCGATGGCCCTGGGTCTCGGCGAAGGCGGCGAGCAGAACGCGCCGCTCGGCCGCGCCGTGATCGGCGGCCTGACCTTCGCGACGATTGCAACGCTGTTCTTCGTCCCGGTCGTTTTCAGCATCGTTCACCGGCGCTACGGCAGCAAGCCGGCGCCGCAGGATTCATTCGGAGTCGCCCATGTCACCGCCTGATCGCAAAACCTCCCGGCGCGGATTGCGCCTGACCGGCGC
>DATIEJ010000255.1:0-3166 GCA_035455825.1 Rhodanobacteraceae bacterium
CTCAGCCCTCAGCCCTCAGCCCTCAGCCCTCAGCCCTCAGCCCTCAGCCCTCAGCCCTCAGCCCTCAGGGCACCACCTGATCGATCATCAGCGAAATCGGAGCCGTCGAAGTTACCGCGAGCGGTTTCGACGCCGTCTGCAGGTCGCCGCTCTGAGCCATCGCGTTGCCGGATTTCGAAATGCGGGCGCCGACGATCACTTGTGGAAATTGCGACAATTTCATGTTCGGCAGCATGCCCATGCCGTCGGTCAGGGTGACGGTCGCCGGAAGCTGTTCGACGCGCAGGCGCTGTACGGCGAGTGGCATCGGTGGGCCGCTGGCCGCCTTGGCATAGACGAACACCGTGTCGCCGGGCGCTGCCTTGGCTGCGAGTTTTGCGTCGAGCCCGACAGTGATCGTCAGATGCGGACCACCGGCATCCGGCGCACTGGACGTCGGCGCAGGCTGCGCGGCGACTGTCGTTGTCGTGCTTTCGCCGGCACCCGGCGCGGGCGCGGACGCCGATTCTTCCGGCGGCGCGCGGCCGTCGCGCTCGGCTTCGGCACGCGCTATCTGGCTCTTGACCGACTGGACGACCGTCGAGCCGGCAGGCAGCAGCGCGAGCAGGCGATTCCAGCTTGCGATCGCCCCGTCATAGTTGCGGTCCTGGTATGCGCTGACACCGAGCAGCCAGAGTCCGCGCTGGTTTTGCGGGTCGGCCTTCAGCGCCGCGTCGATCAGCGCCTTGGCTTCGCCGTCGATGCGATGCGAATCGCCCGAGAGCGTCAGCGCTTCGGCATAGGCGACGCTGACGTCGGGTTCGGCAGGCGCCAGATCGTGCGCGTGCTTGAGCGCGTCGCGCGCCTCGCTGAAGTGCTCGGTTTCGAGGTAGGCGCGGCCGAGCAAGGTCCAGCCGCCGACGTCGTCCGGATTCTGTTTCAACTTTTCGGCGAGCTTGGCGATCGCCTGGTCCATGTCCTGTCCGTGTTCGGCGCCCGCCGCCTGCGCCTCGGGTGGCGGGATCGATGCCGGATCGAGCGCGCGCGGGTCTCCGACCAGCCGATACAGCACGATCGCGCTGGCCGGCAGCAGCAACGCGACCGCGAGCGCTGCGTAAAATGCCGACCGCGAACGCGGGGCCGGGGCCTCGAGCGCGCCGGTCAGTTCGCTGCCGAGTTCCGCCTTCTTGGCGGCGAACTCCTTCTTGTTCAACACGCCGGTATCGAGGGCTTCCTGCAGGACTTTCATGCGCCGCCGGGCGGCCGCTGCCGGATCGCCGGCGCGCGAGGCGCCGCGCAGCAGCGGACGCAGCAACAACGCAAGAGCCACGCCCAGCATCAGCGCGGCAATCAGGACGAAAAATACGGTCACCAGTCGTCTCCGGATTCGGTATCGGCGGGCCGTACGCCGCCGGCCTGCTGCGCGCGCGCGCGCAATATCCGCGCGACGACGAACACACCGACCAGTACGAACGCGAACGGCGCAAACCACAATAGCCACGTGCCGGGCTTGAGTGGCGGGTCGTACAGTACGAAATCGTTGTAGCGCGCGACCAGGTATTCCTTGATCTCGGTGTCGCTTTTTCCACTTTGCATCATGTCGAAGACCTGCTTGCGCAAGTCCTTGGCAAGGTCGGCATCGGAGTCGGCCAGATCCTGGTTCTGGCAGACCAGGCAGCGCAGCTGTTTCGTCAGCTTCTGGAAGCGGACTTCTTCGGCGCGATCCTTGAAGGGCAGCGGGTCGATGGCGAATGCATTGCTCGACAAGACCAGCGCGACGACAACAACGCAAACGCCGAGGAAGAAGGAGCGGATGCTTGCCAAGCTTTCCCTTCCCCCGCTTGCGGGGGAAGGTCCCCGTAGGGGGGATGGGGGCAGGACTGAAGAGCGCCCCCATCCGCCTTCGGCACCTTCCCCCGCTGCGCAGGGGAAGGGAAGCAACGGCGCGTTTCGGGAGTTCATGGCGTGGCCTTCTTTGCGGACTTACCCGTCAGCTCGGCAATCTTCGGCAGCAGTTCGTCGCGGATGTTCTGCGGCGTGAACATGCCGATGCGCTTGTAGCGGACGATGCCTTCGGCGTCGATCAGGAATGTCTCGGGCGCCATGTAGACGCCGAAGTCGATGCCGGAGCGGCCGTCGCGGTCGGTGATCACGGCGTCGTACGGATTGCCGAATTGCGCGATCCAGCGCTTGGCGTCTTCCGGCTCGTCCTTCCAGTCCAGGCCGATCAGCTTGATGCCGAGGGGCTTGATCTGGCCGGTCAGGATCGGATGCTCGAACTGGCAGGTCGGGCACCAGCTGCCGAACACATTGAGCAGATAAGGCTTGCCAAGCAGGTCCTTGCCGCTGAGCGTCTTGTCGGGTTCGTATAGAAGTGGAAGAGTGAACGCCGGCGCCGGCTTGCCGATCAGCGGACTCGGCACCTCGGTCATCTCGTGATGCGTGTTCCAGTAGATGCCAAATCCGAGCAGGCCGACCAGTCCGAGGAAGATCGCGAGCGGCAACAAACGATTGATCATGTTTTAGGCCCTCCCCTTCAAGGGGAGGGTTGGGTGGGGATGGTGTTGCTCTTCCGTCAACGCTGTCGAGCCGCCCTCCGCACGTTCCGGCAACGCGCGGAAGCGCCGATCGGTGGCCGCGACGAAGCCGCCGAACATCATGAAAAGGCCGCCGAGCCAGATCCAGCGCACGAACGGCTTGACGTAGACGCGCACCGACCAGGCGCCATCGGCCAATGGCTCGCCGAGCGCGACATAAAGATCGCGGAATACGCCCGGATCGATGTCGGATTTGGTCTGCGCCATGCCGCCGCCGGAGTACTGGCGTTTCTGCGGATACAACGTCGTCACGACCTTGCCGTCACGCAGCACTTCGAGCGTTCCCTGATCGGCCGTGTAGTTCGGACCTTTTGCATGCTCGACGCCCTTGAAGCGGAAGTCGAGGCCGCCGACATTGCGCGTTTCATTTGGCGCGAAGCGCAGATCGCTTTCGACGCTGCTGGCCTCGGTAATGAGCACGCCGGCAAGGAACAGCGAAAAACCGAAATGCGCGCAAATCATGCCGATCATTTCCGGCGTGTAACGCTTGCCGCGCGGCGCCGTGCGCCAGCGCATCAGCGCATACAGGACGATTCCGCCGCCGACCCACAGGGTGGCAGCGACGCCGACCAGGCCGCGCAGCGGCAGCG
>DATIEJ010000256.1:0-2299 GCA_035455825.1 Rhodanobacteraceae bacterium
CTCAGCCCTCAGCCCTCACTTCAGATTCGCCTCGAACAACCGGTAGATCCTTTTGTACTCGTCCAGCCACGAGTCGGCGTTTGCGAAGCCGTGGCGATCGAGCGGATACGGCGACAGCGTGAAGTTGTCCTTGTGCAGCTCGATCAGGCGCTGGTACAGGCGCATCGAATCTTCGAACAGCACGTTGTCGTCGATGACGCCGTGGCAGATCAGCAGCGAGTCCTTGAGGCCGTCGGCAAATTCGATCGGCGAGGAGCGCGCGTAGGCGATCGGGTCGATCTGCGGATCGTTGAGAATGTTCGAGGTGTACTCGTGGTTGTACTGCGTCCAGTCGGTCACCGGCCGCAACGCCGCGCCGGCGGCGAATTCGCCCGGCGCGCGGAACAGCGCCATCAGGGTCATGAAGCCGCCGTACGAACCGCCGTACATGCCGATGCGTTTCGGATCGACGTTGTAGTTGTCGACCAGCCACTGCTTGCCATCGAGAAGGTCGTCGAGCTCGGGATGACCCATCTGCCGGTAGATCGCCGTGCGCCAGTCGCGGCCATAGCCTTCCGAGGCGCGATAGTCCATGTCGAGCACGACGTAACCCTTCTGCAGCAGCAGGTTGTGGAACATCTGCTCGCGGAAATAGTACGGCCACGACTCGTGCACGTTCTGCGTGTAGCCGGCGCCGTGGACGAACAGAACGGCCGGATGTTTGACCGACTTGTCGTAATTGGCTGGCGCGTAGAACTTCGCCCAGATCGACCCTTTGAAATGCTTCGACGGCACCTGCACGAATTGCGGCGCGACCCAGTTCAGCGCCTTGTACTGCGGCGTGCGCGTGTCGGTCAGCTCGCGCGGCTGGCCGCTGCCGTCGGCGGCGATGACGGCGATCTGCGGCGGCACGTAGCTCGACGAGTGCGCGACCAGCAGTCGCTGGTCATCGCCTGACAACGAAAATCCGCCGGCGCCACCGTAATGCGTCACACGCTGCAATTCGCCGCCGCCAGCCGCCACGCGATAGACGTCGTACGTGCGCGGCGCAGGCACGTTCGCGTGCACATAGAACCAGCGGCCATCGTGCGAGAGCTGCGGGGAAGAGACCTCGAACTGGCCCTGGGTCAGCGCGCGCGCCTTGCCGTCCAGCGGCTTGGTATACAAATGCGAGTAGCCGGTTTCCTCGGACAGGTACCACAACGCGTGGCTGTCGTGGGCAAAGCCGAAGTCGTTGAACGTCCAGTTGACCCAGGCATCGTCGTGCAGGCGATGCTGCGTCACCAGCGCCGGCCTGGACAAATCGACGCTGGCGATCCAGCGGTCCTTGTTGTCGAGCGAACGCAGCTCGACGGCCGCGGCCGCGCCGTCGTCGGAAAAACGCGTCGCCATGACTTCGAGCGTGCGCGCCTTGGCTTCGTCCTTCGTCTTGTCGGCCTTTTCCTTGTAGCCGTTGACGTCGGTGCGATCGGCGTAGTTGCCCTTGGTCTGCGCGGCGTTTTCCGCGCGCACGGATTTCAGCGGGTCGTCGTGGATCCCCGGCAGGCCGTCGAATTTCAGCTGCGTCTTCGTGTGCGCGGCCAGGTCGAACAGCCACAGCGTCTGCGGCGCCGAGTCGTTGCGGCCGACACGCGTGCGTTCGTCCTCGAATTCCTCGTAGCCGGACTCGGTCACGTAGCGCGTGAGCTTGCCCTTCTTGCCCTCGTCGTGGCTCTTGGCGACGGTGACCGCGAACAGGTGGCGCGTGTCCGGCGACAGCGCGGTGCCGACGACGCGCACCTCGTCGCCGAGGTAGAACGGCACGGAGGCGCGCGTCGGATCGTCCTTCTGCATCTGTTCGGCGTTTTCGCGCGTGGCGTGCTTGTCGTCCCGCGCTTTTTTCAGCGTCGTGAACAGGCGCAGCTGCAGGTCGTGCAGATCGTCGGGCTTGGCCGCCGGCGCATCCGGATCGTTCTCGAGTTTGAGCACGGCGGCCGGCGTCGCGACGCCGGCGGCGATGTCGTAGACGAACCAGTCCTGGCCGGAACGGAACGACAGCTTGCGGCCATCGGCCGAAAACTGCGGCGCCGTTTCGTCCTGCGCGCTGCGCGTGACCTGGATCAGCCGGCCGCCGGCAAGCTCGCGCAGGAAGACGTCGCCATTGCGCACGAATGCGGCGTAGCGGCGCGACTTGTCGAAAACGGTCTGCGCACCGTCGGCATTCGCCATCGCGGCGGCGTCGACCGTGCTGTCGGCGCCGTCGGCGAGGTTGATGCGGTGCAGGTCCTTGATCGGCGAGCCGCTGCGCTTGACGCGGTAGTAGACACTCTGGCCGTCGACG
>DATIEJ010000257.1:0-14579 GCA_035455825.1 Rhodanobacteraceae bacterium
CACGTTCCTCGTCGCCGGCGCAATCACCGGCGGACGCGTGCTCGCCAAGCGCGCCCGGCCGAAGACGCTCGAAGCGGTGCTGCAAAAGCTCGAGGAAGCCGGCGCGCACATCAACACGACCGACGATTCGATCGAGGTCGACATGCGCGGCCGGCGGCCGAAGGCGGTCGACATCACGACGGCGCCGTATCCGGCGTTTCCGACCGACATGCAGGCGCAGTTCACCGCGCTCAACTCGGTCGCCGAAGGCGTCGGCACGATCACCGAGAACGTGTTCGAAAACCGTTTCATGCACGTGCACGAGCTCGAGCGGCTCGGCGCCGACATCCGCCTCGAAGGCAACACCGCGGTGATCAAGGGCGTCGACCAGATGTCCGGCGCTCCGTTGATGGCGACCGACCTGCGCGCCTCGGCGTGCCTGGTCCTGGCCGGACTCGTGGCGAAGGGTGATACCACCGTCGACCGCATCTACCACATCGACCGTGGCTACGAGTGCATCGAGGAAAAGCTCGGCACGCTCGGCGCGAAGATCCGCCGCTTGCCGTCGTAGGGTGGGCCTCGGCCCACCATTCTTCGCTTGACGCCAAAACAAGGACGGCTGGCCGACGTCCACCCTGTGTGGCTTGAGCCCGCCGCATTCCGTCGGCGCGGGTACACAACGACGATTCCGCGGCTGAGCCTGGTTCGCGACGGCCGGGAGTGGCGCTTCACGCGCCCTTGATCTGCCGAGCGTATAGTCGATTTTGCGGCGCGCAGCGGATGTTCTTGCTGGGGGCGCTCTCCCGCCGAAAGGAGGAAGAGCGATGCGTGCACGTTCGTTTTGCCCGCGCCGGCATCTCGTCGACGCAATAGAGTCTGGATTGTCGCCGCACAGCGCATCCATCGGGCGCCCGGCGCCCGCTCTCCTCGTCACTGCCGCGCTCGCTTGGGCGTGTTGCCCGGCGCCCGCTGCACTGGCGACGACCTATGTCGTCGACACGGCCAATGACACGACGACGCCCGGCAAGACGACGCTGCGCCAGGCGGTGTTCGAGGCCAACGGCTCGGCCAACAACATCGTGCAGTTTGACGCGAGCCTCAACGGCAGCACGATCACGCTGTCGCAGGGCGAGATCGCGATCACCCAGCCGATGTACCTCATCGGTCCGGGCGCCGGCAAGCTGACGATCAGCGGCAACGATGCGACGCGCCTCTTCAACATCTCCGCGCCCACAAACACGCTGATCACCGTCAAGCTGAGTGGTCTGACCCTGACTCACGGCAAGTGTACCGGCATCTGCAAGGGCGGCGCCGTCTACGCGAAGAATGTATCGCTGACCGTGCAGGACGCGGTGCTCGACTACAACGCGAGCGCCTACGGCGGTGCGATCTACTCCTACGACAGCGCATTTGTCTACGCCGTGTCGGAACTGACCGGCACGACGATCGCGAAGAACACCGCATCGGGTTCGTCCGCAGGCTTTTCCTTCACCGGAGGGTCGGCGCTGCATGTTGCCGCCAGCATCATCGACGCCAATACCGCCGCGAAAGGTGCCGGCGGCGGCTACGTCCATGACATTCCGTACGTGACGATCGCACGCTCGCGGATCACCGGCAACAAGGCTCAGCTGCTTTCGGGCGGCGGCTTGCGCCTCTACGACGCGTACGTGCGGATCGACGACAGCGTCATATCTGGCAATACCTCGGACGCCAACGGCGGGGGAGTGGCCCTCTTCGATGGCACTGCGACGCTGACCGGGGACACGATCGCAGGCAATTCGGCGACCAGCAACGGCGGCGGGATTTTCGCCGACGACACCCACGTCAGCGTGCTGACGTATCTGACCGTGCAACAGAGCACGGTGAGCGGCAACAGCGCGACGACCTACGGCGGCGGGATCGATGTCCGACGCGTGAGCGCCTTCACCGTCAACCGCTCGCTGATCAGCGGCAACAGCGTCGCCGATCCGGCCGGCGGCGGCGGTGGCATCGCGATCGGCTACGCGAAGAGCCGGTCCTATCTGAACAATTCAACTTTCTACAACAACTACGCGTACACCAACGGCGGGGGCGTCGGTATATTCAACGCCGCCGACCAGACCACGTTCAACGGCGCGACGATCGCCCAGAACTACACGTTCGGGTCGACCAGCAACGGCATTCTCGGCGCGGGCAGCACGGCACTCCTCAACAGCATCGTTGCCTACAACTTCAGCCGCTACCACAGCCAGGATCTCGACGGCAGCGGCAGCATCTTCGAGAGCTACAGCCTGATACGGGCCGTCGGCGGCGCAAGCATCACGACGATCACCGGCAACCGGAATGGCGAGGATCCGCTGCTGGGACCTCTGACGGTCAATGGCGGGCCGACGCTGACGATGATGCCGGCTTCGTCGCCGAGCAAGAGTCCGGCACTCGACACCGGCGAGGTAATACCGCCACCGTCGGGAACCGATCAGCGCGGCTTGCCGCGCAGCGCGAACGGCCGCCGCGACATGGGCGCGGTCGAACGTCAATATCCCGAGGACGTCGTCTTCCGCAACGGCTTTGATTCGTCCTGATTGCGTCGATCGCGCGCTGCGTCAGCCGCGTGGCGTCGACGTCAGCCGCATCGTGATCGTCTCGCCGTTCTTCTCGACCTGCTCGATCTGCACCGGCAGCCAGTTGCGCTGCGGGGCGAACCAGCTGGTCGTCACGCGCGAGTTGTCGGCGCGCTGGCGCTCGACGCGGACTGCTTCGATCTTGCCGGCCGGCAACGACAGCGTTTCCTGCGCGCCCTGCGCGTAACGCTGTTCCGACACCTTGTCCTTGTCCACGACCTTGAATGTCAGGTCATGCGCGCCGGCTTTCAGTTGCGCCATCATCGCGATCATGACGAGGTTGCGGTCCATCGCGCTGGCCTGCAGCGGCGCGGTCCAGACCTTGTCGCCCTCGCGGCTTTGCGCTTCGTGTGTCTGCCAGTCGAATTCCGTGCTGCGCTGGCGCGATTTTATCGCCGCTTCCTGCGAGTACAGGTAACGCAGGCCCTCAGGCTGCCCTTCATGCCAGCGAAATGTGGATTTTTCCACGACGTCGACACCGAGCAGGCTGGCCATGCCTTTGGTGCCCTTGGTCTGGCTGCTGAATTCCCACGTGCCATGGTCGGCGGCGCGAAGCGTCAGCGTCGCGACGCCGAGCTCCTTGCCGTTGCGCAGGACTTCGTAGTCGGCGTGGAACGGTGCTACCGGCACAGACTCGGTTACCGGCGCCGCAACCGCAGCACCGAGCAACAGAGTGTTCAGGAAAAATGCGATCCAGCGCATCCGCATCGGGAAATCTCCGGTCAAGAAAGGCAGGCAGTCTGCCAGCAGAAAGCTGAACGACACGCAAAACTCGCGCCGGCATCCCAAACAGCCGCGGCCAGGGTGCGAGAAGATGGAACAACGGCGATGTTGAGCCGCGGACGCGGCGACCCGTAAGGAGTTCGTCAGGCGACGTTTACGCGGACGCTGGCCGCTTCGACCACGCAGTTGCGGCCGCGCGCCTTCGCTGCGTACAGCGCGCGGTCGACGGCGCGCATCCAGTCATCCAGACTGCCTCTGCCCTCGAACAGGGCGACGCCGATGCTCGCCGTGACCTGGGTCGGAACCGGAAGGTCGCGCACCGAGGTGCTGGCGACGGCCAGACGCAGTTCCTCGGCCAATCCGAGCGCGGCGTCGCGGCCGCTGGCCGGACAAAGCACGGCAAATTCCTCGCCGCCCAGGCGCGCCAGGCTGCAGCGGCCATTGAGCTGCTGCTTGAGCTGCATCGCCACGGCGACCAGCACGGCATCGCCGGCAGGGTGACCGTGGCTGTCGTTGATGCGCTTGAAGTGATCCAGGTCGATCAGCAGGAGTGCGTGCTCGCTTGGCGGGACGCCCCCCGCAAGCAGTTCACGCATGTTCGTGAACAGTGCGCGGCGATTGTCGACGCCGGTGAGCGGATCGCGCAGCGCCTGCACGCTCAATTCCGCGCCGTACTTTTTCTGGACGCGCAGCAGCTTGTAGAGCAACAAGACGATGATCGCGAGTGCGGCCAGTCCGGCCCCCGCGACCGCGAGCACGAGTTTCTGCCGCGACATCTGTTGTTCGTGCTCGGCAGCCTGGGCGTTCGCGGCCGCGAGTTGCAATTGCTTGGCCTGGTTGGCGTGTTCGAGTTCGCGGATCTGCAACTCTTTCTCGCGCGTCGCAAAGCGTGCCTCGAGATCGGTGATCGACGTGCTGCCACCGGCCTGCTTCGGCGCGTTCTGGTCGAGGTCGCTCGATTCGCGCAGCGACTTCAACGCGAGCTTGAGGTCGCCGGCGGCCTCGGCGATCCGGCTTTGCGTATCGAGCAAATCCGGGAGCACCGAGGCCAGCTTGTTCGCGCGTGCTTCGTCGACGCTCGCCGCGATTTCCTTCTGTGCTTCGTCGTGGCGCTTGAGGGCGCTGAGCGCGCGGGCGACATTGGCCTGGCCGAGCACGGTGAGGCTTACCTTGCCGGAAGTCCGGTAGACTTCATAGGCCTTGCGCGCCAGTTCGAGCGCCTCGGCAGCCCTGCCCTCCTCGATGTAGAGGCGGGACAGATTGTCGTTGAACATCACGACCATCGACTCCTCGCCCAGCGCGTGCATGCGGTCGCGCGCGCGTTCCAGCAGTTCGATCGCCGCGGCGTTGTCGTTCTCGTTGTAGCGCACGTTCGCTTCGAGGTTGATCGCGCGCGCCTCTTCGTAGCCGTCGCCAGCCTGGCGCGAGCGCTCGCCGGCGCGCTGGCAGAACGGCAAGGCGCGCGCATATTCCTCGGCTTCGAGGTAGGCGTCGCACAGGTTGTAGTCGGAAAGGGCAAGGAGCTTCGGGTCTTTCTGCTCCTGGAGCAGATCGGCGCTGCCGAGGGCTTCCGCCAGGCCTTCGCGCGCGCGGTTCTGCATGGCCAGGCGCTGGGCGCGCAGGAATCCGGCGTACGCCTTCGCGACCGTATCCGCGTGGGTCTGGGCCAGGCCATCCAGGCGCAACACGACCTCGGCGATCGCCGCTTCGTCGGAAAGGATCAGTGCCGCGCGGCCCATCCAGCGCAGCACTTCGCGCGCATCGGCAGGGTCGTCGCTGAGCTTGCCGCCGTCGAGCAGGCGCCGGCCGTCTGCCAGGGCCTGCGCCGGCTGCGCCTCGGACAAGTGGCGCAGCTTGGGCAGATCGACCGTGGCCGACGCGGCAGCAGTCGAGAAGACCAAGGCCAGCCACACCGAGCGCAACATATTTCCCCTTTTTTGCCCGTTCGCTCCGGGTGCAGCCATCGGGACACAATCGCCACAAGAATAGCAGGGCGGGGCCGGCCGGATACCGTACCCCGGTCACATCGCGGGAAATCCGCCGTGGCCTAGATTTGAATAGGCGCGGCGAGGCCTTGGCCGTCGAGTTCCACCGACTTCGGCCCCAGTGCCAGTCGGCCTTGGCTGATCAGGTCCACCACGCGGATCAGGAGCTGGCGCTCCAGTGGCCTCAGTCGGGCAGTGAGCGTTTCAGCCGTGTCATCCGCACCGACGGGCATGCGGGCCTGCGCGATCAACGGGCCGCCATCGAGTTCGGCGGTTACATAATGCACGCTGGCGCCGTGCAGCTTGTCGCCCGCCGCCAGCACGCGCTCGTGGGTCCGCAGGCCGGGATATTTCGGCAGCAGCGAGGGGTGCAGGTTGATCATCCGCCCGCGCCACTCGCCGACGACCGACGAGTCGATGACGCGCATGTAACCGGCGAGCACGACGAGGTCGGGAGCAAAGTCCGCAACGCGCGCAAACAGCGCGCGGTCGAAGCTGGTCCGGTCGGGATAGTCGCGCGGCCGCAGCGCTACCGTGGCTATGCCCGCGGACTCGGCGATGGTCAGCGCCCGGGCCGTGCGCTTGTCGGAGAGCAGCGCGACGATCTCGATCGGCAGCCGTCCGTCCTGTTGCGCATCCAGCAGCGCGGCGAACGTTCCGCCACGGCCGGACGCCAGGACCGCCACGCGCAGGCGCTTTCGGACCTTCATCGCGGCATCAGGCGATGCGCACGCGCTCGTCGCCGGCGCCGGCGGCGATTTCACCGATGGTCCACGCCTGCAGGCCCAGCGCGGCCAGTCGCTGCAAGGTCGCCGCGGCCTTTTCCGGCGCAACGATCAGCGTGTAGCCTATTCCACAATTGAATGTTCTCCACATTTCCGCAGCGGCGACGCGGCCCTCGCGCTGGAGCCAGTCGAACACGGCGGGCCGCTTCCATGCCGAACTGTCCAGCGCTATGCCGAGATCATCCGGAACCACGCGGATGATGTTCTCGGTCAGGCCGCCGCCGGTGATGTGGGCCATGCCGTGGATCGAGGGCTGAGGGCTGGGGGTCGAAGGCTGTGTGGATGCCGCGCGATCCTGCGCCAGCAACTGCAGGATCGGTTTGACGTAGATCGTCGTCGGCGCCAGCAGCGCGTCGGCCAGCGTGGTTCCGCCGATATCCAGGTCGAACGGGTCGCCGGCGCGCGTCAGGATCCGACGGATCAGTGAATAGCCGTTCGAATGCGGTCCGCTCGAGGCGATGCCGATGATCGCGTCGCCGGCGCGCACCCGGGAACCGTCGATCAGCGCGGCTTTTTCGACGGCGCCGACGCAGAAGCCGGCCAGATCGTACTCGCCGGGCGGATACATGTCCGGCATCTCCGCGGTCTCGCCGCCGATCAGCGCGCAACCGGCGAGTTCGCAGCCGCGGGCGATGCCGCCGATCACGTCCACGGCCGTGTCGACGTCGAGCCGGCCGGTAGCGAAATAGTCGAGGAAGAACAGCGGCTCGGCACCCTGCACGAGGACGTCGTTGACGCACATTCCGACGAGGTCGATGCCAATCGTGTCGTGCCGGCCGAGGCGTTGCGCAAGCTTGAGCTTGGTGCCGACGCCGTCGGTGCCGGAAACCAGCACCGGCTCCTTGTAGCGGCCGGCGAGTTCGAACAGTGCGCCGAAGCCGCCGAGTCCGGCCATGACTTCCTTGCGGAACGTGCGCGCGACCAGCGGCTTGATGCGTTCGACGACCGCTTCGCCCGCGTCGATGTCGACGCCGGCGGCGCGATAGGTGAGTTCTTCTTTTTCGGCAGACATGAACCGGTTTGGGGGGTGCGCGGAACAGGCCGCATAATAGACGTTCGCGCAACGATTAGGCAGACTGCATGTTCCAGATCGGAAGGATTTTCGTCGTGCAGTCCCGTTTTGCCGGCATTTGCCTATTCGCGTTCGCGCTGATCATGGTTTCCTGGCCGGCGCTCGCCGGCGGTCTGTACACCGGGCAGGTCCCGGTTGCATCCCAGAGCGATGCCGATCGAACCGAGGCGCTGAAGACCGCGCTCGGGGAAGTCGTGGTGCGTGTATCCGGCGACAAAAGCGTGCTGGCCCGGCCCGACATCGCCAAGGCCGTCGCCGACGCCGAGCGCTACGTACAGCAGTTCTCGTATCAGCAGGAGGTCGTCACGGACGCCGGCCAGACCCAGGTTCGGCTGACCCTGGTCGCGCACTTCGATCGCGACGCGGTGGACCGGCTGCTGCGCAATACCGGATCGCCCAAGGATACGCCGCCGCCGCCCGACGGCCAGGCCGCGGCGGTCGACGCAACTCCCGGCAGTTATCGGGTCTGGATTGCCGGCGTGCGCTCGGCGCAGGACTATGCGCGATTGATCGGTGCGCTGTCGGGCAACGAATTCGTCCGCGAAGTGCAGGTCGAACTCGCGCGCGGCGACGGCGTGCAGGTACGGCTGACGACCGCCGCTTCGTTATCGCGACTGCTCGACAACCTCAGTGCCGGCGCCGTGATTCGCGTGGCCAACTCCAAGCCGCCGGTCGATGGACTCGATGCGCTGCTGGATCTGCAACCGTGAGGCTGGCACGAAGCGGGCAAGCATGAAACTGTCGCCGGCCGATCCGAACGCACTGGCGTCCGGCACGTCGCCCTGGCGGCACTTGCCGAATCTGCTCAGCGGCTTGCGCATGCTGCTGGTCGCCCCGCTGGTCTGGCTGATCCGCGACGCCCAGTACGATGGCGCCCTGCTGATTGCCGCCTGCGCCGGCGCGACCGATGCGCTCGACGGCTACCTGGCCAAGCGCTTCGGCTGGCAGAGCTGGCTCGGCGGCATCCTCGATCCGATCGCCGACAAGCTGATGCTGATCGCCTGCTTCGTGTCGCTCGGCATGATCGGCGCCCATCCGGCCTGGCTGACCTGGCTCGTGGTCGGCCGCGACGTCGTCATCGTCGCCGGCGCGGTCACCTATCACTACCTGATCGGCCGTCTCAATGCGCAGCCGACGCTGCTGTCGAAATTCACGACCTGCGTGCAGATCACTTACGTCCTGGCGCAACTGCTGCACCTGACGTCGTGGTTCGAGTTGCGCGGAGTCACGACTGCGCTGATGTGGACGACCGTCGTTTGCACGCTGCTCAGCGGCGCGCAATATGTCGTCGTGTGGTCGCTCAAGGCACGGCGTCAGAACGGGTTGCGCGCTGGTGCGGGGAAGGCGCATGACTGAACCGCTGATCGCTCCGCGCTGGCAGATGCTGGCGCTGGTCCTGCTCGTCGGTTTCGCGGTCTACCTGCTCGCGCCGGTGCTGACACCGTTCGCGATCGCCGCCCTGTTCGCCTACCTGTTCGATCCGGTCGTCGAGCGGTTGCAGCGGATGGGCCTGGGGCGCAACGCCGCCGTTGCGATCGTATTCCTGGCGCTGACCCTGTTCCTGTTCCTGATCCTGCTGCTGCTGATTCCCTACCTGCAGCGGCAGGTCAGCGCGTTCATCCGTCATCTGCCGGACTGGTTTGCCTGGTTCCAGAGCACGGCCGTGCCGTGGTTTCGCGCGCAGTTCGACCTGGACATCGACGTGCCGGACATGCAGCAGCTGATCGGCGTGCTCCAGGAACACTGGAAGGAAGCGGGCGGCGTCGCGGCGGCGGTGATCGCGCGCGTGTCGCGCTCGGGCTTCGCGCTGATCTCATGGACCGTGCACCTGATCATCGTGCCGGTAGCGTTCTTCTACCTGCTGCGCGACTGGCACGTCATGATCGAGCGGATCCGCGAGTTGCTGCCGCGATCGCTGGAGCCGATCGTGTCGCGGCTCGCGCGCGAGTCGGACGAGACGCTCAGCGCGTTCGTCCGCGGCCAGTTGTCGGTGATGCTCGTGCTCGGCGCGCTGTATGCGATCGCGCTGTGGGCGGTAGGACTCGACATTGGCCCGCTGATCGGCCTGATCGCCGGCCTGATCAGCTTCGTGCCGTATCTGGGCGCGATCCTCGGCGTGCTCGCCGGCGTCATCGCGGCGGTCATCGAGTATCACGACTGGCTGCACGTGCTGCTCGTGCTGGTCGTATTCGTCGTCGGCCACCTGATCGAGGGCTACGTGCTGGTGCCGCGCCTGGTCGGCGAAAAGATCGGGCTGCATCCGCTCGCGGTGATCTTCGCGATCCTGGCCGGCGGCGAGTTGTTCGGCTTCCTGGGCGTGCTCCTGGCGCTGCCGATTGCATCGGTCGTCATGGTCGTGCTGCGCTACGCGCATGAGCGCTATCGCGACAGCGCGCTCTACCGTTCCGGTGACGAGCCGCAGATCGTCGTGGCCGGCGGCACTCCGGCCAGCGCGATCGCCGCCGCATCCGGACTCGAAGTTCGCGCTCCCGGCGCGATCGACGAAGCACGCGGCGGCGCATGAGCGCGCAGTTGCCGCTCGAGCTGCGCTGGCCGGCGCAGCAGCGTTTCGATTCCTACGTGCGCGGCGAGAACGCCGTCGCGCTCGGCCTGTTGCGCGACGCGGCGCAGTCGCTGGCCGCGCCGTGGGTTTTCGTCACCGGCGCCGCCGGCAGCGGCAAGACGCACCTGCTGATTGCGGCATGCGCGGCCGCGAACGAGGATGGCCGCAGCGCGCAGTATCTGCCGTTGCGGCGCGCGCGTGATGCAACGGCTGCTGCGCGTCCCGATCTTGCGGGAGCGCTGCGGACTCTGGGAGGCAGCGCCGTGCTGGCGCTCGACGACATCGACGCGATCGCCGGCGACAGCGCTGCCGAGCATGCGTTGTTCGACCTCTACAACCGTTGCCGCGGAGAGAACGCCACGATGCTTTTCAGCGCGGCCTTGCCGCCCGCGCAGCTCGGCATCGGCTTGCCGGATCTCGTGTCGCGGCTGTCGGCTTGCGCGCAGGCCGCGTTGAAGCCGCTTGCCGACAGTGAGCGCCGCGAGGCGCTGCGCCAGCGTGCGCAGGCGCGCGGACTGACGCTCGACGATGCCGTTCTCGATTGGCTGTTCGCGCGCACGCAGCGCGACCTCGGCAGCCTGACCGCCTTGCTCGATCGCCTGGACCGCGAATCGCTCGCTGCGCAGCGGCGCATCACGGTGCCGTTCCTGCGCCAGCTGCTCGAAGGCGAACGCGACCCGGGGCAGCTGTTCTAGAGAAATACCGGCGAGGGCGCCGCGCCGCGCTCAGCCGCCGAGAATCTCATTCACGTAGGCCAGCCGCTGCGGCGTGCCGACGTCCGACCAGTGTCCGTGAAAATGTTCGCCGCTGATGCGGCCGGAGCGAAATGCCGCGCGCAGGATCGGCACGATCGAATACTTCCCGGCTTGCTGCCCGTGCAGCAAGTCAGGGCGGTAGACGCCGATTCCGGCGAACGTCAGCCTCAGTCCGGTGCCGGCGGGCGGCAGCGGACCGTCCCCGGGAGAGTCGCTCGCGAGCAGGCCGTCGCGCAGATAAAAATCCCCGCGCGGATGATGCGGCGGATTGTCGACGAGCACGAGATGCGCGAGTCCGACTGGATTTTGCCGCAATGTGGAAAAGTCAAAATCGCACCAGATATCGCCGTTCACGGCGATGAAGGGTTCGCGGCCCAGGAGCGGCAGGGCACGCTGCATGCCGCCGCCGGTTTCGAGCGGCTCCGGCCCCTCGTAGGAGTAGTGGATGCGCAGGTCCCAGCGCGAGCCGTCGCCGAGCGCCGCCGGGAACTGCTCGGCCAGGTGCGAGGTGTTGATCACGACATCGCGCACGCCAGCCGCCGCAAGTTTCTCGAGGTGCCACTCGATCAGGCGCTTGCCGCCGACGGTCAGCAGCGGTTTCGGCGTGGCGTCGCTGAGCGGGCGCATGCGCTCGCCGCGCCCGGCGGCAAAGATCAGCGCGCGCTCGATCATGCCTCTTGCACCGGATTCGCCGGGCGCGGCCGGCTGATATCACGCCCGGCGACCGCGCGTTCGAGCAGCGAAGCAAACGCGGTCAGGTCCGGATAGAGGCGAGCGACACCCAGGACATAGTCGAATACGCGCGGCAGATCGGCGAGATAGCCGGGCTTGCCGTCGCGGTAGTTCAGGCGGCAGAAAAGGCCGAGCACCTTGATGTGGCGCTGCAGTCCGATCAGGTCGAACCAGCGGCGGAAGTGCGCGCCGTCGATATCGACGAGTCCTGCGGCTGCCAGGCGCTGGCGATAACCCTCGACCCATGCATCGACGCGCTCGATCGGCCAGGCGATGTAGCAGTCGCGCAGCAGCGAGGCGAGGTCATAGGCGATCGGCCCGAGCATGGCTCCCTGAAAGTCGATTATCCCCGGGCTCGAGAGCCCGGGGGCGATGATCGCCGGATTGTTGCGTTCGGCAATCAGCAGGTTACGGCTGTGATAGTCGCGATGCATGAAGCGCCGCGGTTGCTCGTCGGCGGCGGCAGCGATCAGGCGAAAGGCGGCCTCGATGATGTCCCAGTCGTCGCAGCCCGGCTCGCAGCCGAGGTGGCGCTGCACGAACCATTCGGCCAACAGTTCCATTTCCGGGATCGTGCGCGTCGCGTCGAAGACCGGCAGTTCGTCGGCAGACACGCTGCGCTGCATGCGCAGCAGGGCTTCGAGGGCGTCGCCGTACAGACCGTCGACGCTGTTTTCGCTCAACTCGGGCAGATACGTGCGGACTCCCAGGTCTTCCATCAGCACGAACCCCTGCTCCAGGTCGGCAGCAAGGACCTCCGGGGCGTGCAACCCGGCGCCGCGCAAGCGTGCGCCGATGTCGAGCCACGGCCGCACGTCCTCCTGCGCCGGTGGCGCATCCATGACGATCCAGCTCGCCGCGCCGTCGCGGACGCGCCAGTAGCTGCGGAAGCTGGCATCGGCGGACGCCACTTCGATGTCCAGCGCCGGTCCGTTCAGGTTTCGTTGAGCGAATGCCAGACGCGCACGGGCGCGGTTGTCGTGCATGCAGGATTTTCCGGGAGTTGCCGGCCAATAGTGTAGCCGCAGTGCCGTTTCCGTGGCCTCACGGCCGTTTGACGCAGGCCCGTTGAAATAGTACCATTTCAGTACGGTATTTCGATCGATCCTTGATCGCCCGGATCGCCAAGTGGCTATCGATGCCGCGACGGCGACGGTGCCATCGTCCGTGGTGGCAAGGATCACAAAGCGGCCATCCTCGGCCGCGACGACGTTGGTGCCATCGTCCTGATGGCGAGGATCACAAAGCGGCCGTCCTTGGCCGCACTGTTGGAATAGATGGAGTGACTTGAGGTGTTACGGGTCAGCAAGCTCACCGATTACGCCACGGTCGTCATGACCGTTCTCGCCAGCGTCCGCGAGTCCGGCGGCGCGGACGACGTGTTGAGCGCGCAGGACCTTGCCGCGCGGGCGCGGCTTGAATTGCCGACCGTCAGCAAGCTGCTCAAGCAGCTGGCGCATGCGCAACTGGTCAGCGCCACGCGCGGCGTCAACGGCGGCTACCGACTGGCGCGGGCGCCGCAGCAGATCACGATCGCCGATATCGTCACGGCGATGGAAGGGCCGATCGGCATGACCGAATGCGGCGCGCACGCCGGCCTGTGCGACCACGAGCCGCATTGCGGCGTGCGCGTGAACTGGCAGCGCATCAACCAGGCGATCGCACAGGCGCTGGCGAACGTTACGGTCGCCGACATGGTCAAGCCGGCGCCGAAGCGCCACGCCACGATCCCCGTGCAGCTGGCGACGGCGTGATGCAGACGGCTGAGGGCCAAGGGCTGAAGAGCAGATGACCGGCGAAATTCTCTCCACCGCGAGTCCATCGATCGTCGCCGAAGACGCCGTTGCCGAGGCGATGAGCCGTCGCTACAGCGCCGGCTTCGTCACCGACATCGAAAGCGAAAGCCTGCCGCCGGGCCTCGACGAAGGCGTCGTGCGCGCGATCTCGGCGCGCAAGAACGAGCCGGAGTGGATGACGCAGTGGCGGCTCGCAGCTTATCGACACTGGCTGACGATGACGCCGCCGCACTGGGCCAAGCTCGAGATCGCGCCGATCGACTTCCAGGCGATCAGCTATTTTTCGCGGCCGAAGAACCGGCCGAAGTCGCTCGACGAAGTCGATCCGAAACTGCTCGAGACGTACGAAAAACTTGGTGTGCCGCTGCACGAACGCGCGCGCCTGGCTGGTGTTGCGGTCGACGCAGTATTCGATTCGGTTTCGGTCGGCACGACGTTCCGCAAGGAACTGGCCGACGCAGGCGTGATCTTCTGCTCGATGTCCGAGGCCGTCCGCGAGCACCCGGAACTCGTGCGCAAGTACCTGGGCACGGTCGTGCCGACCGGAGACAATTATTTCGCCGCGCTGAACTCGGCCGTGTTCTCCGACGGCAGCTTCGTGTTAGTGCCGAAAGGCGTGCGTTGTCCAATGGAGCTGTCGACGTACTTCCGCATCAACGCGCGCGACACCGGGCAGTTCGAACGCACCTTGCTGATCGCCGAGGAAGGCGCCAGCGTGTCGTACCTCGAAGGCTGCACCGCGCCGATGCGCGACGAGAACCAGCTGCATGCGGCGGTCGTCGAGCTCGTCGCGCTCGACGACGCCAGCATCAAGTATTCGACCGTGCAGAACTGGTATCCGGGCGACGAGAACGGCGTCGGCGGGATCTTCAACTTCGTCACGAAGCGTGGCGACTGCCGCGGCGCGCGCAGCAAGATTTCCTGGACCCAGGTCGAAACCGGCTCGGCGATCACCTGGAAATATCCGAGCTGCATTCTGCGCGGCGACAATTCGCGCGGCGAGTTCTACTCCATCGCCATCTCCAACGGCCATCAGCAGGTCGATTCCGGCACCAAGATGCTGCATCTCGGCAAGAACACGACCAGCCGGATCATCTCCAAGGGCATCGCCGCCGGCGTGTCGCAGAACACCTATCGCGGTCTCGTCACCGCGCACCGTAAGGCAACCGGCGCGCGCAACTATACGGCGTGCGACTCGCTTCTGATCGGCGACAAATGCGGCGCACACACCGTACCTTACGTCGAGGCAAAGAATTCGTCTGCGCTGTTCGAGCATGAAGCCACCACCTCCAAGATCTCGGAGGACGTGCTGTTCTATTGCACCCAGCGCGGCCTGTCCCAGGAAGAGGCGGTCGGTCTCGTCGTCAACGGCTTTGTGAAGGACGTGCTGCAGCAGCTGCCGATGGAATTCGCGGTCGAAGCGCAGAAGCTGATTTCGATCTCGCTGGAAGGATCGGTGGGCTAAGGGTCGACAAAGATTGGATTGGGAAAAGTGATGTCACTGCTCGAAGTCAAGGATTTACAGGTCCGCGTCGACGATCGCGAAATTCTCCACGGGTTGTCGCTGACCGTGAATGAGGGCGAGATCC
>DATIEJ010000258.1:0-12131 GCA_035455825.1 Rhodanobacteraceae bacterium
CCGCTCCAGGAGCTCCAATGCAGATCTCGATGTACGAAACGCTGGTCCCAACCGCCAACCGCATGCTCGGCAACCTGTCGAATTTCCTCGACAAGGCCGCGGCATTCGCCGAGGCGAAGAAGTTCGATGCCGCGGTGCTGCTGAACTCGCGCCTCGCGCCGGACATGTTCGCCCTGACGCGCCAGGTGCAGATTGCCTGCGACATGATCAAGGGCGCTGCGGCGCGCCTGAGCGGTACCGAAATTCCGAAGTTCGAGGACAACGAGACGACGATCGCCGACCTGAAAGCGCGTATCGCGAAGACGCTGGCGTTCGCCAACGGCGTCGATGCCGCGAAATTCGCCGGCAGCGAGGATCGCGACATCGTGCTGCAGGTGCGCGGCACCGAGCGGCGCCTGAAGGGGCTGAACTACCTGCGCGACTACGTGCTGCCGAACGTGTACTTCCACATCACGACGAGCTACGCGATCCTGCGCCACAACGGCGTCGACCTTGGCAAGCCGGATTTCATCGGCGCGCACTAGCGCCCGGCCAGCCGCCTGTCGCAGCCGTTGTTCTCCCTGTGCCCGTAGTGACCACGACGCCTGAACGTTAGCTGGCGCTCATGTTGTCTTTGTGATATATCGGCGCCACGGCGGCCTGTTTGAATGCGCCGGGGGTTTCCTACAGGGGGAAGACCATGTTTGCTTCAACAATGCGCGTATTCGCGCTTTTGCTGTTGTTGTGCGCTTTTGATTTCGCCGTCGCCGCGGCGCCGCAGACTCTTGGTTATCAGGGACATCTTGCCGATTCCGGCGGCAACCCGATTACCGCCGATCTTTCCATCACATTCCGGTTGTACGACGTGACCAGCGGTGGGGCGCCGCTGTGGAGCGAGGTCCAGCCTGCCGTCCAGGTCGATGGCGGCAACATGGCGGTCGAACTCGGCAAGGTCACGCCGCTGCCGCTGAGCATCTGGGGCAAGCAGCTGTATCTGGGCATACAGATCTCCGGCGACACCGAGATGCTGCCGCGTCCACCGTTGACGGCGGCGCCTTACGCGCTGCGCGCGGCCCGTACGATGAAGAACACGATCATGGTCTCGGCCGAAGGCACGCCGGCAGAGAACGGTGCAGCGCTGATCGCCGCCGTCGCCGGCATCAGCGGTGCTTCGGCCAGCCAGCCGGTGGCGGTCGAGATCGACGCCGGCACGTATGATCTGGGCAGCGCGCGGCTGGATATCCCGCAATACGTTTCGTTGACTGGCCGCGGTCAGGACGTCAGCCTGATCACATCGGCAAACACGGTGGGCACGGTCCTGTTCGCGTCGAACACGCAAGGGCGGCGCTTCACCGCGCGCAGCACCGGAGTGCCGCCGGACGACAACAGCTCGATATTCGGTATCGGCGCTGCGACGGCCGCGCTCGACAATACGCCGGTCAGCAACGTGAGGTTCGAGAACATTACTGGTGAAAGTGTCGGTGTGAGCGCGCTCGGCGGCCGCTGGGGCATCTACTCCTGTGCGAGCGACAGTTTTCTGGTCAACTCCTTCGGCCGCGCCCAGAGCGGTGACTATGGCATAGGGCTGCGCGCGGACTGCCAGACCGCCAAGGGCCTGCTCATCGACGGCTTGACGCTGACCGCGAGTGGCAGCGTCGGCGGCGTGCGCGGCGCGTTCCTCGCCGGCGGCGGCCCGTGGAGCAACATCAAGGTGTTTCTGGACCAGCCGCCGGCGACCGGCGCGGCCGGCAGTTTTGGCATACGCGTGTTTCCGAACACGATCGATGCCGGAGCAGTGATCCTCAACGCGGTAATCAGTATCGAAGGCAACAATCCAGCCGGCACCACGACGGTCTCCCTGATCGAGGGACTGCGCATCGACACCGGTGCCGACGTCGACGTCAAGGGACTGTTCGTCGACATCAGCAAGGTCAAGGCAGCGTTCATCAGCGGCGTGCGGTTGCAGGCGGACAATACGTCGACGCACATCGTTCACATCAGCGATGCGGACATCCATGTTACCGGCGTGCAGGATGCCGCCCAGCAGCCCGGCGGAATCTTCGGCATCAGGGCGCAGGGTGCTGCGCCGGAACTGACGCGTGTGAAGATCAAGGTCGAGTGCCTGCCGAACGGCTACAACTTCTGCGGCGGCGTGACGCAGCAGCCCCAGCCGCCCAACGTCGGTCCCGGCGTGCAGGCCGGCACGCTCACGCTCGATCAGGTCATGATTGAAACCGGGCACGATGCGCCGGCGGACATTTCGGCCCAATCGGTCGCATTTCTCGGCGGCTTGACTCCGGCACGCATCGATCACTCGACGCTGCGCGTCCTGCGTAGCGCGTCCGATGAATTGCAGTCGGGCGTCAACATTGCGCAAGGCGGCGCCTCCCAGGTGCGCGTGCACAACTCCTCGATCGAGATCCAGAGCGTCAACGCCAATCCCGCGACGGCGAACTGCGTGGTCGCGAATGGCGCCAGCGGCAGCATCGAGCTGTATGGCGGGTATGTCGAGGGTCAGAGTTGCACACCGCCGGGTCCAAGCTACGTATGCGCGGGCGTGACCAAGCGCGGCACTGGCTTCCTCAACAACAGTTGTCCCTGAGGCGTGCCATGAACGCACGGCATCGCTACGCACCTGGGTATGTTCGACGCCTTCGCGTCGTGGTCATGCTGCTGGCGCTCGGCGGCGTGAATTCCGCCGGTGCCGGTTCCGGCGATGCGCGCAGCAACACGCATCGCATGATCGCCGGAAGCCCGGCGAGCGTCGAGGGAAAAGCAACGTCGCCGGCACATCAGGCTTACGTCGTCGGCGGCAGCGGTGGCGCGGTCGGCATTGCCGCCAGCACCAATACGAGCGTCGTTGCCGGCAACAGCACGATCGATCCGCCGGTGCGCATTTTCAGCGGCAATTTCGAAGCCTATTAGGCTGGCGGAGCCAACCGGTGGGCGGCGACGCCCGCCTGGTCGTCGCTGGAGCATTTGTAGCGTGGGCTTGGCCCACCATAGGTCTTGAGAAACGTCGGTGGGCCAAGGCCCACCCTACTTGGCGGCCGCCTTAACCTTGGCCTTGATCTGGTCGCGCCGCCGTATCGAAAGCGCGGCGGCGTACTGATCGACGGCTTTGCGCAAGGTGGCGACATCCTCGTCCTTGCGCAAGCCGCGCTTGGTCAACGCCTTGCGCATGCGCTTGATCAACTCGAAGTCGTGCTCGTCGCGATAGGGTTTCAGATCGAGATCCTCCGGCACCCTGGCCAACCTTTCATCGCCAATGTGCTTGACGTACTTCTGCATGAACCGGTCGTAGTCGCGCCAGACGATCCCGTCGGCGCGGACCGCGGCCTCCTCGGCGCGCGTGGCGATCTGGTGTGCGTGCAGGTAGTGCAGGCCGAGCTGGTCGATAAGCGTCTTCTCGACTTCTTCGTGCATGATCAGATAACGATCGACCTCGATCCTGCGGCCCTTGTAGGGCATCGTGCGCGGCAAGTGCCGGTCGATGTAGATCGTCTTGCCGTCCTGGCTGTAGCCGGCAAGATAGGGAACGTCGTGCGTACGATCGAGTTTGCCGACCCGTCGCAGGATCGCATCGAGCGCGCGGTCGAGCATCAGGCTGGAGACGTACCAGTCGGGAATATGCAACTTCTTGTGCGCGGCTACCGGGTGACAACCTTGGGCGGGCATGGGGGACTCCAGCGGTCAAAAAGTTGTTCGGACATCGGACCTTAGCGCAACCCGGGGTGGCTGCATATGGGAACGTGAAACGGCTTGAGAACGCCGGAAAAGGACCCAGATCAGTATCGTGCAGTGCAGCATCGGGCTGGGCGTTCTGGTGCCATTCACAAATATCGTACTTTTGTAAATTTTGAGTTATAGTTGGTTCACTGTGTCTGCACGGTCGCTTGTGAATTGTGACCCGATAGCGCTGGTCTTCGATCCGCTCCATCGTCACCCACGTTTCCATGCATGCCAGTAAGTCGACTCGGCCGGATGGCTCGGGTCTTGTCTGAATTGTCCTGTGGAGTGCTTATGTCGGATCGCGAGGTTGGTACCGTCAAGTGGTTCAACGATAGTAAGGGTTTCGGATTCATCAGCCGTGAGAATGGCCCCGACGTGTTCGTGCATTTTCGCGCGATCACCGGCTCCGGTTTCCGTACCCTCCAGGAAGGTCAAAAAGTGAGCTTCCGCGTTGTCCAGGGTCAGAAGGGCCTGCAGGCGGACGAAGTTACTCCAGCCTGAACGCAGCAATCGGTGTTTGAAAACGCACCGGCTGGCTCGCGCTGGCCGGTGCGTTTTTTTTGAAGGAGAAAGTGATGGTTACGTTGAATGTCCGCGGTTTGCCGCGTTCGATGACCGAAAAGACGCTGGCGGGTTTGTTCGCCCAGCACGGTCGTGTACACAAGCTCAAGCTGGCGATCGATCCATTCAAGAACGAGTGCCGCGGGTTTGCCGAACTCGAGATGGAAGGTCACGAAGCGCGCGCCGCGGTTGCAGCGCTCGACGGCTCGACCCAGGACGGCACGATGATCCGCGTCGGCCTGCACGACGAGAAAGCGCGTCGCGGTGGCGGCCGCCGCTAGTCCTGAGAGTTTGCCGCGTCCGCAAAGAATGCGGACGCGGCTCCCAACGGGTCTGCAATCAGAACCGTCCCGCGCGAAAGTCCTCGACGGCCTGCACGATCTGCTGCTGCGTGTTCATGACGAACGGGCCGTATTTGGCCACCGGTTCGTTGAACGGCTTTCCGGCGACGAGAATCAGACGCGCATCGGACTGCGGCGCGGCGATACGCACCGCGTCTCCACTGCCAAGCACGCCGAGGTCGCCACGCAGCACTTCGCTGGTTGTCCCGTCGCCGATGCGCGCCTGGCCTGCGTAGACGTACACAAACGCATTGTGACCCTCGGGTAGCGGCACATCGACCGTGGCGCCGGCCTCGATGCGCAGATCCAGGTAGACGGCTGCGGTCGCTTCGGCGTCGACAGGTCCTTTCACGCCGCCGGCCTGACCGGCGATCACGCGCGCGCTGACACCCGCTGCCAACTGAACCTCGGGAATGCGCTCGGGCGCGATGTCCTGGTAACGCGGTGCGGTCATCTTGTCCTTCGCCGGCAGGTTGACCCAGAGCTGGAAGCCCCACATCAGCCCGTCCTCCTGCTCCGGCATCTCGGAATGGACGATGCCGCGGCCGGCCGTCATCCATTGCACGCTGCCGGCCGTCAGCAGTCCGCTGTTGCCCTGGTTGTCGCCATGGCGCATGCGGCCGGCGAGCATGTAGGTGACGGTTTCGAATCCGCGATGCGGGTGTTCGGGAAATCCGGCGATGTAGTCGCTTGCCTGATCGGAGCGGAACTCGTCGAGCATCAGGAACGGGTCGAGCATGTCCAGCGCGGGCTGGCCGATCACCCGGGTCAGCTTGACGCCGGCGCCGTCGCTGGTTGGCCGTCCGCGCACGATGCGCGTCACCGGACGCAGGCTCGCTGCGCGCGGCGCATCTGCGGCGGGAGAAATCGCGGTATTTGCGTGCATACGTACCTCGCAGTGTGGGAGACGCATTAGATGGTGTCCGCGGGGTCCAGGACAACCGTTGCCTGCGACACGCACCGTTGCGCCCATGGAACGCCATTGGCGGTAACATTGCGGCCATGAACGAGAATGCAATCCTGATCATCGATCCGCGCGAACACGACCTTGGCGATGGCTTCAAGGTGCGCCGTGCGCTGCCGCACGTGCTGGCGCGCCACGTTGGGCCGTTCGTGTTCTTCGACCATATGGGCCCGGTTCGGTTCGAAGCCGGCAAAGGCATCGACGTGCGCCCGCACCCGCATATCGGACTGGCGACCGTAACCTATCTGTTCGAAGGCGCGATCGAGCATCGCGACACGCTCGGCTTCGTGCAGACGATCCGTCCGGGCGACGTCAACTGGATGACCGCCGGGCGCGGCATCGCGCATTCGGAGCGCACGCCGGGCCCCGAGCGCGCATCCGGCCATCGCGTGCACGGGATCCAGGTCTGGGTGGCGTTGCCGCACGAGGCCGAAGAGACCGAACCGAGCTTTCATCACCACGAGGCCGGAGTGCTGCCGTTGATCGAACGCGATGGCGTGACGATGCGGCTCGTCGTCGGCAGCGCGTTCGGCCAGCGCGCTCCGGTCGTGACGTTTTCCGAGATTTTTTATCTGGCGACGGAATTCTCCGCCGGCTCGAGTCTTGTTTTGCCGCCGGAACATGTCGAGCGCGCGGTGTATGTCGTCGACGCACCGCTCTCGGTCGGCGGGCGCGAAGTCGCGCCGGGCCAGATTGCCGTGCTGCCGCCGGGCGCCGATGTCGAGATCAGCGCGGCCGGTCCGGCAAAGGCGATCCTGTTCGGCGGCGCGAGTCTCGGCGAGAGGCACCTGTGGTGGAACTTCGTTTCGAGTTCGCGCGAACGCATCGAACAAGCAAAAGCCGACTGGCGCGCTGCGCGCTTTGGGCAGATTCCCGGGGAGACCGAATTCATTCCGTTGCCTGAGAAATAGGGCAGAGGGTTTAATTGATTGTAAGGCTTGATTCGAACGAGTGTGTTGAGTCTCTAGCCAGGATCGCCCCCATCCGCCTTCGGCACCTTCCCCCGCTTCGCAGGGGAAGGGAAGCGCGAGGCATTAGCTGGAATCCTTCCCCGATTCGCAGGGGAAGGAAAGCGCGAGGCATCAGCCTGGAATCCTTCTCCGCTTCGCAGGGGAAGGAAAGCGCGAGGCATCAGCTTGGAATCCTTCCCCCGCTCGCGGGGGAAGGTGGCGGCAGCCGGAAGGGGGCGATCCATACGAAGGACGTGATATCGCTTCAACGCAGGTCACTGCGCCAAGTGAGCGCAGTGGTGTTGTGTGCTGGCGTATCCTTCCAACTCTCAGTTCAGCGGTATTGCCGATGGCACGCGTCGCATGAATCACCGACGCGGTTGACGATCGGCGCCAGCGCCGCGCAGGTCTTTGTACCATCGCCCAGGTCGGCCACGGCGCTGCGCAGGCGATCGCTGTACTCGCGGAATGGAGGCTCGGGCGTGCCGTCGCCGTAGACCGATCGTTCGATCTCATCCTCCAGCAGCCGCAACGTTTCGTGGGCGCGTGCGACAGTTGCGCCTTCGCAGCGGCCGGTACGCTGGGCAGTGCGCAATTCGGCGTAGTGATGCTGCATGACCTGCATGACGCCGCGCGCATAGGCGCTGCGCTGGGCCAGAGCATTCATCGCTATGGCGGTGCAGACCGCGCCGAACGCCAGTCCGAGAATCAACAATATCAGCGAGCGCATGGCAAAGGTGTCGCTACAAGGGCAGGAGGGAAGGATATCCGGTTCGCCGATGCAGCGTCTTGCGACCGGCAAGCGTTCCCGAACCATATGCGATTCGATAACGCTACAATGCGGCGACTGCTGGGAGTCCGGGCCTTGAACAAGGACCAGAATTTCAAGACTGATCGCGCAACGGTGCTGGATCCGGCCACGACGCAGGAGACCCAGTCCAGTCCGCGCCTGATCATCGTCAGCGGCGTGCTCCTGGGCCATCAGATCGAGCTCGGCGAAACGCCGGTGACGATCGGGCGCTCGAGTGAATGCACGATCGCCTTGCCGCATCCGAGCGTGTCGCGCCAGCATTGCCGCATCTGGCGCGAGAACGGACGTTACCGCATCGAGGATCTGGGTTCGACCAATCGGACGTTTCTCAATGGCGAGGTCGTGACGCGCGCCGATCTGCGCGACGGCGACCAGATCAGCGTCGGCAGCAACGCGCTGAAGTTTTTCGTCGGTGCCAGCGTCGAGGCGCGTTACCACGACGAGCTGATCGATCTGGCCATCTACGACAGCCTGACCGGCTTTTACAACCGGCGGCATTTTCGCAGCCTGCTCGACGACGAGTTGAAAAGGAGCGCCGACGATGGCGTCGTGAGCCTGCTGATGCTCGACCTGGATTATTTCAAGGCGATCAACGACCAGCACGGACACCTGGTCGGCGACCAGGTCCTGAGCGGCGTCGCCGATGTCTTGCGCGCACGAGCGCCGGCCAATGCGTTCGTCGGCCGCCTCGGCGGCGAGGAGTTCGCAATGGTGTTGCGCGACACCGGGCTGCAGGAAGCGATCGGAGTCGCCGAGTACTTGCGCGCCGCGATCGGCAACCATCCGTTGACCGTGCGCGAAAAACAGTTGCGCGTCACGGTCAGTGCCGGCGTCGCCGAATGCGCTGGACGCGGCGGGGTCAGCTCGGACCTGTTGCGTGCTGCCGACCAGCAGCTGTACCGGGCCAAGCAATCCGGCCGTGATCGCGTGTCACCCGAGAAGTAAACGTGTTGTCGAATTCCCCATGCGGCGCCACGGACGGTTGGCGCCGCTTCCGCAGTCACGCCGCTATTCCTGAAAGTTCATGATCAAGCGCAATGCCGCATCCAATGACCGCTTCGGCGGAATCGATCGCCTGTATGGCGCCGGCGCAGCCGAGCGGCTTGCGCAGATGCATGTCGGCGTTGTCGGAGTCGGCGGTGTCGGTTCCTGGGCCGTCGAGGCCTTGGCGCGCTCCGGCGTCGGAGCGCTGACGTTGATCGATGCCGACGATGTGTGCGTGTCGAACACGAATCGCCAGTCGCACGCGCTCGAAGGCGAGTACGGCAGGCCCAAGGTCGAGGTGCTGGCGCGGCGCGCGCGGGCGATAAACCCGCACTTGCGCGTCGAGCCGATCGCGCAATTCCTGACAGTGGCGAACCTGGAGGAGATGCTCGACCGCGGCTACGATGCCGTGCTCGACGCATGCGACGCGATCAAGGTCAAGGTCGCGATGATCGCGTTTTGCCGGCGGCGAAAGATTCCGATCGTCGTTTCCGGTTCCGCCGGCGGGCGCCGCGATCCGACCTTGATCACCGCCCGCGATCTTTCACGCACCGAGCACGACGTGCTGCTCGGCATCACGCGCCGGAAACTGCGCGACGACTATGGCTGGACGCGCAACCCGAAGCGCTACTTCGGCGTGCAGGCGGTGTTCTCGCGCGAAAACGTCAACTATCCGCAGCCCGATGGCAGCGTGTGCAAGACGCGCGGTCCGGATGCCGAGACGGCGCTGAAGCTCGATTGCGCCGGCGGGCTGGGCGCGGCCATGCACGTGACGGCGACGTTTGGCATGGTGGCGGCTCAGCGTTTGATCGAGCGGTTGCTAGAGGCGAAGGTTTCAGTGAAAAACGCAGCGGAAGATTAGGCAGGGAGTCACGAAGCACTTTCTTTTTTTGCCGTCATTCCCGCGAAAGCGGGAATCCATCTTGATCTTGGCGCCGAAAAGCAAAATGGATTCCCGCTTTCGCGGGAATGACGGCGGGGTGGGATCGTTACAGGCGCTTTGCTCAGCCCGTTGGAAGGCCGAACAATCGCTTGGCGTTTTCTGTTGTCGCCTTGGCGATCACTTCAACATCGACACCACGCAACTGCGCAACGCATTCGCAAACGTCGACCAGCCGTGAAGGTTCGTTGCGCGCGCCCTGACGTCCATGCAGCGGCTGATCCGGCGAATCGGTTTCCAGCAGCAGGTATTCGAGCGGCATCGTGGCAACGAGTTCGCGCAGGCGGCGCGCGCGCGGATAAGTGACCGGACCGCCGAGTCCGACGCAGAATCCGATTTTCCACAGCTGCTGGGCCTGCTCGACGCTGCCGGAAAAGCTGTGCACGACACCTCGCAGGTTGCCGACGCTGCGCAGCGTCGCGATGACTTCTTCGACGGCACGGCGCGCATGCAGGACAACTGGCAGGTCGAACTCGCGCGCCAGCTCGAGCTGGCCGCGAAAGTACGTTCGCTGTTCGCCGGCATCGAGATCTTCGACATGGAAATCCAGGCCGCACTCGCCGACGGCGACAGGCCGTTCGCGCTGGATCCATGTCTCCAGCTCGTCGAGATGCTCGCGCCGATGATCGGCGAGAAACATCGGATGGAGCCCATAGGCCGGGTACAGGCCGGACTCGCTCTTGCACAGGTCGCGCAGTTTTGCAAAGCCGGCAACGCCGATCGCCGGCACCACTTGTCGCGTCACGCCCGCGCCGCGGGCGCGCGCGAGCACGTCGGCGCGATCGGCGTCGAATTCGGCGACGTCGAGATGCGAGTGACTGTCGAACAGCTGCATCATGCTCACCGAGGGTCGGGCGCTCAGAGAATCAGCCAGCGCGCCATGCCGAGAAACAGTCCCATGCTGACGACGTCGGTCGCGGTCGTGAGGAAGATGCTCGATGCCATGGCCGGGTCGGCGCCGAGGCGGTTGAGACCGAGCGGAACCGCTGCGCCGGCCACGCCGCTGGCGACGCTGCTCAGCGACATCGCCGCGAGCGTAATGAACGCCAGCGAGACGGCATTCGGATTTTGCTGCAAATGCGCAATTGTGAACATTGCCAGGCCGGCGACGATTCCGACCAGGATGCCGTTGCAAAGACCGAGCAGCGCTTCCTTGGCGATCAGCTTGATCTTGGGCCGGCCGCGGATCTCGTTCAGGGTAAGCCCGCGCAGCGTGACCGCCAGTGCCTGGCAGCCGGTGTTGCTGCATTGGCCCGAGAGGACCGGCAGGAAAACCGCCAGCAGCACGATCGCGTTGATCGTGTCCTGGAACAGGCTCACGACGGCTGCCGCGACGAAAGCTGTCAGAAGGTTCAACTGCAACCACGGATGGCGGAATCTCAAGGCGCGCTGCCACGGCGTGGAAACGCGCTCCTCCTTCTCGACGCCGACCAGCGCGCCGGCCTGGGCGCTGATCTCGAACGCCTGTTGCTCGAACAGCAATTGTCCGCGCACCTGGCCGATCAGGCGGTCGTTGGCGTCGCAGACCGGATAGGCCGGATAGTGGCGCGTCACGACCTCGCGCATCGCGTCGACCAGGCTGGTCTCTGGCCGCAGGAAAAACGGATTGCGCACCATCACGTCGGCGAGCGACTGGCTGGCCTGCGCATAGAGCAATTCGCGAAACGCGATGACGCCGACCAGGCGGCCGTCGTCCTCGGTGGCGAAGATGTACGTGATCAGCTGGCGCTTGACGGCCTCGCGCAGCGCTTCGATAACGGTCGTGACCGGGGTCTGCGGCCGGAACACGGCCGGTGTCGTCTCCATGAGCCTGCCGACGCTGCCCTCGGGGTAATGCCAGTCCTTCAGCCACTGTTCGCCTTCGCCGGATTTCGTGGCGGCGGCGATGCGGCCGCGCCGTTCAGCGGGAAATTTCTCGAGAATCTCGATCGCATGGCCCGGGCCGAGGTCCGCAAGCGCCTGGGCGATCTCCGCGTCGGGGAGGCCGTCCAGGCTGTCCATCGCGCCCTGCGAATCGAGTTCGCGGATGCGCTCACTGAGCGGGCGCGGGGTTTCTGCGTCTGACATGATTGCTCCACTGGGAACGGCGGCGTGGCCTGCCGGCGATCGTACCCGAGAACAGGCGAGCCGTGCCGCGCGCTGCCGGCCAGAGCGGTTCGGCGTGCATTCACCTCGACGCGTTAGACTGCCTGTAGACAAAACGCGCACTGATGCGTTGTCGCGGGTTGTACAGGCTTTTCGTCAGAGAGGATTCAATCATGTCGTTCAACAAAGGTTTCTTCGCGTTGCTGCTGGCCAGTACGGTTGGGCTGACCGCCTGCGTGCCGCCGCCACCGCGCCAGACCGTGGTCTATCACGAGTCTTCCGATCAGGCCTACCAGCGTCATTACGATCAAGGCTATCCGCCGCCTCGCAGCGATCAGGCCCCGCCGCCTCGCGCCGAGCAGGGATACCCGCCGCCGGCCGACCAGGGCTACGCCACCCGTTGCCAGACCTGCGGCACGATTCGCGACGTGGCTCGCGTGGACATCCAGCACGGCACGACGGGCGGAGGCGCCGTACTCGGCGCGATCATCGGTGGACTCGTCGGCAACCAGTTCGGAGGCGGCAGCGGCAAGGCCGCGGCCACTGCGGTCGGAGTTGTCGGCGGCGCCGCCGCCGGCAATGCGATCGAAGCCGACAACGCTCGTCATGCGTCAGGCAGCGCGTGGCGCTACCGCGTGCAGCTCGACGACGGGCGCATGGCCATGGTCACGCAGTACGACAATCCGGGCTTCCATCCGGGCAATCGCGTAATCATCCTCGGCGATCACATCGAAGCCTTGCGCGAGTAGGGTGGGCCTTGGCCCATCGGCTCTACTGCGTATGA
>DATIEJ010000259.1:0-26927 GCA_035455825.1 Rhodanobacteraceae bacterium
CTCCACAGACGTCATTCCCGCGGCTCTCAACAGCGGAGCTGGTCAAGCGGGAATCCATCTTGCTTCGAAAAAGGGGGCCAAGGTCAAAATGGATCCCCGCTTTCGCGGGGATGACGACAAAAAACCGATCTATTTTCGCTCAGCAACAGCCGCGGTTGCCGCCGTTTTTGTAGCGCGCGTCCTGGCGCTCGGTGAAGAACTGCTCGTAGGTCGGGATCTCGCGCTCGGGATGGTGCGAGCGCAGGTGCCGGACGTACGTATCGTAGTCCGGCACGCCGATTGCCAGGCGCCCCATGCGGACGGCCTGGCGCCAGAAGTGGCGCAGCATCGCGCTCGCGTTGTTCACCGTATCCATCGCAATCGATTATCCGCTCAGCGCGTTACCGATGCCAGCGCGATATACGGCTCTTCGACCGCGCTCGGCTGTGCGGCTCGCCGCGCCTTCATGATCGCGCTGACGCCGAACACGACCGTCGCGACGACGAGCAGCATGAACATCGCCGTGAGCGCCGCATCGAGCTGGTTGTTGAAGATGATGCGCTGCATCTCGTCGGCCGACTTCGCCGGCGCGAGCAGCTTGTTCTGCGCCACCGCGTCCGCGTACTTCGCCGCGATCGCCGGGAAGCCGATCTTCGGATCGGTCATCTTGACCCAGGCCGCCGTCATCGTGCAGATCACGAGCCATGCGGCTGGCACGCCCGGCACCCAGGCGTAGTTCCCGAGCTTCTTCTTGACCACGACGACGAGGCACAGTGTCAGCGCGATCGCCGCCAGCATCTGGTTCGCGATGCCGAACAGCGGCCACAGCGAATTGATGCCGCCGAGCGGATCGACTGCGCCCTGATACAGGACGTAGCCCCAGAGCGAAACGCAGACCCCGGAGCCGACGACGTTGCCGATCCACGACTCGGTGTTCTTCAGTGCCGGCACCGCGAGGCCGGCCAGTTCCTGGATCATGAAGCGCGCGACGCGCGTGCCGGCATCGACCGTCGTCAGGATGAACAGCGCTTCGAACAGGATCGCGTAGTGGTACCAGAACGCCATCAGGTTGGCGCTTGGAATCATCGAATGCAGCAGTTGCGCCATGCCGACTGCGAGCGTCGGTGCGCCGCCGGCGCGCGCGAGGATCGTCGTTTCGCCAATGTCCTTCGCGGTCTGCGCGAGCTGGTCCGGGGTGACGACAAAACCCCACTGGCTGATCGCGGTTGCCGCGCTCTGCACGTCGGCGCCGATCAGGGCCGTCGGCGAGTTCATCGCGAAATACACGCCGGGCTGCAGCGCGCAGGCCGCGATCATCGCCATGATCGCGACGAATGCCTCGGTCAGCATGCCGCCGTAACCGACCATGCGCGCTTCGCGCTCGTTGCTGAGCAGCTTCGGCGTGGTGCCGGACGAGATCATCGAATGCCAGCCGGACACGGCGCCGCACGCGATCGTGATGAACAGGAACGGGAACAGGTTGCCCTGGAACACCGGGCCGGTGCCATCGATGAATTTCGTCACGGCCGGCATCTGCATGTACGGCGCGGCGAAGAAAATCGCCAGGGCGAGCAACGCGATCGTGCCGATCTTCAGGAACGTCGACAGGTAGTCGCGCGGCGCGAGCAGCAGCCAGACCGGCAGCACCGAAGCGAAGAAACCGTAGCCGATCAGCAGCCAGGCGAGCTGGCCGGGGCCGAACGTGAAGTGCTTGGCCATGTCCGGATCGACCGATACCTGGCCGCCGAGCCAGATCGACAGCAACAGCAGCACGAGGCCGATGATCGACACTTCGAGCACGCGACCGGGCCGCAGATAGCGCAGGTAGACGCCCATGAACAGCGCGATCGGAATCGTGCAGGCGACCGTGAACGTTCCCCACGGGCTGATTGCCAGCGCCTTGACGACAACCAGCGCCAGCACGGCCAGCACGATCATCATCAGCGCGAGCACGCCGATCATGCAGATCACGCCGGCGACGTTGCCGAGCTCGGCGCGCAGCATGTGGCCGAGCGAGCGGCCGTCGCGGCGCAGCGACAAGCCGAGCACCATGAAGTCCTGGACCGCGCCGGCGAACACCACGCCGAACAGGATCCACATCGTGCCGGGCAAGTAACCCATCTGCGCGGCCAGCACCGGGCCGACCAGGGGACCGGCGCCGGCGATCGCGGCGAAGTGATGGCCGTAGACGATCCATTTGTCGGTCGGCACGTAGTCCAGGCCGTCGTTGCGCAGAACGGCCGGCGTCGCCCGCGTCGGATCGAGATGCAAGACCTTCTCGGCGATGAACTTCGAGTAGAACCGATAGCCGATCGAGAACACGCACAACGCGGCGACGACAATCCAGATCGCATTGATGCTTTCGCCGCGCTGCAGCGCGATGACTCCGAGGCACATGGCGCCAATCACGGCGATCACGGCCCAGACCAGTTTGCCTGCCAGTGCGTTCATCGCGTATCTCCGGTGGGTGTTCAGGACCGGCCGCCACGGGCCGCCAATTCTCCAGCGCGACCATCACGATCGCGCCGATTCAATTCCTGCTATCGGTTCCTAGCGTCGGTGAGCGCAAGCGCCGGGTCAAGCCGCAAGCGCACATGGCGCATTAGCCTTTAGTCGTAGATTACACCTTGTTCCGGCTCGGTTCGAACGCGGTTCATTCCAGCAGCAGAGCCGGGCGGATCACAGCCACTTGGCGCGCCGTAGCAGCACGAAAAGCCCGACGCAGACCGAAACGGTCAGGACGATCAGCACCGGGTAGGCGTAAGGCTTGTCCAGTTCGGGCATGTGGTGGAAATTCATGCCATACCAGCTGGCGATCAGGGTCGGCGCGGCGAGCAGCGCGGCCCAGCCCGCCAGGCGCTTGACGACCTCGTTCTGGCCTACCGAGACCATCGCCAGATTCACCGACATGGCCGCGGTCAGCAGCTCGCCCATCGCGTTGGTCGAATCGCTGATGCGCGTGGCGTGGTCGAACACATCGCGCAGGTACGGACGAATTTCCTCGCGGATCAGGTTGCCGTGAAAGCGCATGAGCTGGTTGAGGATGTCCTGGAGCGGCGACACCGCAAGGCGCAGCGTTACCAGTTCGCGCTTGAGCAGGTACAGGCGCTCGACGACCTCGCGGTTGAATGTGTCTTCGAAGATGTCCTTTTCGAGTTCATGCAGTTCTTCCTTGAAGGTGCCGACGATCGGCAGGAAGTTGTCGACGATGAAATCGAGCACGGCGTAGAGCGCATAGCTGGGTCCGAGCGCGAGCAGCTCGCGGTTCTGCTCGCAGCTCTTGCGCGCCGGCGCGTACGACAGCGAGGCGCCGTGGCGCACGGTGACGAGGTAGTTGCGGCCGACGAATATGTGCGTCTCGCCGAATTCGATCTTTGCGGCGACGACCTGTGCGGTATGCAGCACGATGAAAAGCGAATCGTCGTACAGCTCCATCTTCGGCCGCTGATGGGCGTTGTGCGCGTCTTCGATCGCCAGGTCATGCAGGCCGAATTCCTGCTGCAGCTTTTCCAGCAGAGGCTCGTCGGGTTCATGCAATCCTACCCAGACGAATGCATCCTGGGCCAGGAAGTCGCTGATCTCGTCGAGCGAGATGTCGCGTACCTTGCGCCCATCCGTGGAGTAGGCGATGCAGTTGACCAGCATCGGCTGATCGGGCGGCAGCGGTGTCGAATCATTCATGACGAAAGCCGAGCGGCTCGATGACATGCGATGCAGCATCATGCCGGAGCCGGGCGCACGCGCGCAATCTCAGGCGCGCGTGCGGCTGCGCATTCGTGTCAGGATCAGGGTGAAGGCAACGTGCAGCGGCAACAGCAAGGCTATCCAGAAGCGGTTGTCCTGGGCGAAAGCCGGAAAAATTTTCACGAAGAATGCCAGCGCCGCGCAGAACGCGATCACGACGGCGACGCGCCAGGCGAATCGTGACGGCTGCCAGCGCGCGCGGAACGCGCCGAACCAGCACGGCAGCAGCAGCAGGCACAGCGGGTTGAACAGCAGCAGGTTTTCGTTGCGCCAGGCCGACGCGTGATCGGTCAGCGTCCACAGGCCGAGCAACACCAGACCGCCGATGCCCAGGGTCAACGCCATTGCGCTGGAGATCAGCGCCAGAGGCACTCGCGCCCAAGCCCTTGCGCGCAAGTATGCCAAGCCGAGCAGCAGCAATCCCGACAGGCAGCCGACGGCGAGCGCGCGCCAGATCCAGTCCGGCGCAAACGCCGGCGGATCGGCGAGGCGCGCGGCGGCCAACTGCGTTTCACGCGCCACCAGCGGCCGCAGCTTGCCGGTCTCGTCCGGAACGCGGATCTCGCGCACATGGCGCATGAATTCCATCGGCACGAAGCTTTCGTCCCAGAAAGACAGCCGTCGATCGGCGTAGGGACCCAAACCCGCGTCCATCGCCAGCATCACGACCGGATCCGGTCGCATCAGGCGATCGGCATCCATGCGGAACGTGAAGCCGCGCGAAGGCGCGATCGTCTGCGCCTTGATCGCGCCGCCGACGGCCGCGTCGAGCGCATCGCGCACGCGCGTCGAGCAGTTCGCCGTGAAATAGTCGTAGCGGTATTGCGCGTTTTCGGGGCGCACGTTCCAGGCCAGGAATTCGGCCAGCTGCACGCGCTGCGGCGGTGTCAGGTTCAGCTGCTGCTCGATGATCCAGCGGCCTTCTTCGACGTATACCGGCAGTTCCTCGGACGGATAGCCTTGCGCGATGCGGTAGGTCATGAGCCCGCGCGCGAAGTTCAGGAAGAAGTTCTGCTGGGCGAAATCGAAGATGCCGTAGTTGTACCAGCGCGCTTCCCCGCTGGAGCGATCGCGGATTTCGATCGCGTTGTGACCGAAGCGCTCCCAGATTTCCTCGCCGGGGCCGAACGTGATCAGCGCGACCTCGAGATCGGCGCCGGGGAGATTGGCGCCGGGTTGCTCCGTGGAGGCAATTGCAGAAGGCGCGGTTTGAGCATCGCAGCTTCCCAGCACAGCGATCAGCAGCACGAACTTCAGCGCCGCGTGTTTGAGCCCTCTCCCCCAAGCACGCTTGAGGGAAAGGGTCGGGTCAGGGAGCGGCGCGACGCAATTGCTCGACGTTGCCGAAGTGCGAGGCGTATCCGCCTCACCCCAGCCCTCTCCCCCAACGATACGGCTGTTGGGGGAGAGGGAGGGTATGCGTTCAGGCGTCATGCACGCGCACGGCAAACTGCAGCACGCGGCGGTCGTCGGCGCGCGTCACCCGGAACAGGAATCCGCCGATCGCGGCCTCCTCGCCGGTTTCCGGCAGGTGGCCGAATTCCGAAGTGACCATGCCGCCGATCGTGTCGAATTCGTCGTCGGCGAACTCGCTGCCGAGGCGGGCGTTGAAGTCGGCGATCGGCGTCAGCGCATTGACCAGGAATCCGCCGTCGGCCTGCGGCTGGATCAGTTTCTTGCGCGCCGGATCTTCCTCGTCGTGCTCGTCGTCGATCTCGCCGACGATTTCCTCGAGCACGTCCTCGATCGTGATCAGGCCGCTGATGCCGCCGTACTCGTCGACGACGATCGCCATGTGGTTGCGCGACAGGCGGAATTCCTTGAGCAGGATGTTGAGCTTCTTCGATTCCGGTATCAGCACGGTCGGCCGCAGCAGCGAGCGCATGTTGCACGGGGCGGCCGCGTCGACGAAACACTTGAGCAGGTCCTTGGCGAGCAGGATGCCGAGTATGTCGTCGGGATCGTCGCCATGAACCGGAAAACGCGAGTGGCCGGACTCGATGACGCGCCGGACGATCTCGTCGAGCGGCGCCGATATTGGCAGGGACACCATGTGGGTACGGGCGATCATCACATCGCGGACGCGCAGGTCGGCGACCTCGATCGCGCCCTCGACCATCGACAACGTGTCGTTCGACAGCAGGCCATTGGCCTGCGCACTGCGCAGTTCGTCCAGCAGTTCGTCTATGTTGCGCGGTTCGCCCGAAACCAGATGGGAGATGCGCTCCAGCCAGGTGCGGGCCGGCTGGGTACTAGGGTGGTCCTCGTTCATTGCGTTGGAAGCAGAGCCCCTGCGGGCGAGCAGCCTATTCTAGCCGAATTTCCATGACGGGTCTATAAATCATTTAAATTCATATAGTTATATAACAAGACAGGGATCAGGCGTACGGGTCCGGCACTCCCAGTCCAGACAAAATCCGGCGCTCGAGCCGTTCCATCCGTCCGGCCTCGAGCGGCGTTTCATGATCGTAGCCGAGCAGGTGAAGCACGCCGTGGACGGTCAGATGCGCATAGTGATCGCGCAGAGGCTTGCCCTGTTCGGACGCTTCCCGCGCCACGACCGCAGGACAGATCACCAGATCGCCGAGCAGCCCGGTCTTTTCGCGTGGCGCCGGCTCGTACGGCCAACTGAGCACGTTCGTCGCGTAGTTCTTGCCGCGATACTGGCGATTCAGCTCGCGAGCGCCACGTTCATCGAACAGGACGATGTTGACCTGCTGGCGACCCCGGCGGCGTCCGCGAAGTGCCTCGCGGACCCAGCATTCGAACGACCGCGATGTCGGGACGCCTTTGCGCCCGGCCCGGTACTGGACGAAAACGCCGAAGCCCAGAAACGGCTTCACTCCCTTGTCCCGTCCGGATCGCGCTTGCCGTCTCCGGCTTCCCTGCTTTCGTACGCGCGCACGATGCGCTGCACCAGCGGATGGCGCACGACGTCCTTGGCCGTGAAGAACGTGAAGCTGATGCCGTCGACGCCGCGCAGCACCTCGATGGCGTCGCGCAGGCCCGACTTCATGTGGCGCGGCAGGTCGATCTGCGTGACGTCGCCGGTCACGACGGCTGCCGAGCCGAAGCCGATGCGCGTGAGGAACATCTTCATCTGTTCGACCGTCGTGTTCTGCGCTTCGTCGAGGATCACGAACGAATCGTTGAGCGTGCGGCCGCGCATATAGGCGAGCGGGGCGATTTCGATGACATTGCGCTCGATCAGGCGCATGACCTTGTCGATGCCGAGCATCTCGTAAAGCGCATCGTAGAGCGGACGCAAATAGGGATCGACTTTCTGGGTCAGGTCGCCCGGCAGGAAGCCGAGCTTCTCGCCGGCTTCGACGGCCGGCCGCACCAGAATCAGCCGCTGCACGCGGTTTTCGTTCAGCGCATCGACCGCCATCGCCACGGCGAGGTAAGTCTTGCCGGTGCCGGCAGGGCCGACGCCGAAGTTGATGTCGTGCGTGGCGATCGCGTGCAGATAACGCTTCTGGTTCGCGCCGCGTCCGTGCACGGTGCCGCGCTTGACCTTGATTGCGATCTCATGCGCGCCTTCGGCTGCCTTGGCGTCGAGCGCGTCGATGCCGGATTCGGACAGGCGCAGGTTGATCTGCGGTCCGGTCAGGGTCTCGGTCGCGGTTGCGTCGTACAGATCGTGCAGCACGCGTTCGGCCAGCCGGATCGAATGCTCGGCCCCGCTCAGGCGGAACTGATTGCCGCGGTTGGCGATCTCGACGCCGAGGCGCAGTTCGATCTGGCGCAGATGTTCATCGAACGGGCCGCACAGATTGGCCAGGCGCTCGCTGTCGTCCGGGTCGAGCACCATTTCGCGGTGGCTGAGTGCTGTCATGCTGGTGCTGGTTCTCTAACGGCTGCCCAGCATAGAGCGATCGACGCCGTGATTGAAGCGTTGCTGGCCGGCCCCATTTTGAAAAGTCCGCAGGCCAACGAGACCCGCCGATGATTCGACGCAGACTTGGACGTTCCGCCCTCGAGACGGCGCCGATCGCATTCGGCGGCAACGTATTCGGCTGGACCGTGGATGAGCCCGCATCGTTTGCGCTGCTCGATGCATTCGTTGACGCCGGTTTCAACCTCATCGACACGGCCGACGGCTATTCGGCATGGGTCCCGGGCAACCAGGGCGGCGAATCCGAGACGATCATCGGCAAATGGCTGGCGCGTTCGGGCAAGCGCGACAAGGTGTTGATCGCCACGAAGGTCGCCAAGCTCGCGCGGCGGCCGGGACTGAGCGCGGCGAATATCGCTTTGGCCGCGGAGGATTCGCTGCGGCGATTGCAGGTCGACACGATCGACCTGTACCAGTCGCACCAGGACGATCCGGCCACGCCGATCGAGGAAACGCTGGGTGCTTACGCCCGGCTCATCGAGCAGGGCAAGGTGCGCGCGATCGGCGCGTCGAATTTCTCCGCGGCGCGCCTGGGCGAGTCGCTGGCGATTGCGAAAAAGTATAATTTGCCGCGTTACGAATCGCTGCAGCCGGAATACAACCTGGTCGCGCGTGCCGGCTACGAAACCGAACTCGAAGCGCTGGTCCGCAGGGAGGAGATCGGCGTGATCAGCTACTACGGCCTGGCCGGCGGATTCCTGACCGGCAAGTACCGCAGCGAAGCGGATCTGGCCAAGAGCGCGCGCGGGCAGGGCGTCAGGAAATATCTCGACGCGCGCGGGTTGCGCATTCTCGCCGCGCTCGACGAGGTCGCCGCGCGCCATCGCGCCACGCCGGCCCAGGTCGCGCTGGCGTGGCTGATCGCGCGTCCCGGCATCACGGCGCCGATCGCGAGCGCCACGAGCGTCAGGCAGCTGCAGGAAATCCTCGCCGCTGTTCGTATCGAGCTTGCTGTCGAAGATATCGCGCAACTCGATCAGGTCAGCGCATCGTAGGGTGCGCCTCGGCGCACCGATTTTCTTTTTGGCGTAACGCGAAGTCGGTGGGGCCAAGGCCCACCCTGCGCCGACTCAAGCCGCGCTCGACGACGGCATCGCGAACAGCCGGCCTCGCAGCGAGTTGGCTTTCGTCTCGGTGATCTGCACGTCGATGAACTGGCCGACCAGGGCGGGACCGCTCACGCCGGCCGGCACCGGAAAATTCACGTAACGCATGTTCTCGGTGCGCGCGGCGAGTTCGTTTGCGTTCTTCCTGCTCGGCCCCTCGACCAGCACGTTCTGCACGCCGCCGACCATCGACTGGGCGATCGCCTTCGCGTTTTCATTGAGCCTGGTCTGCAGGCGCGCCAGGCGCGCGTCTTTGACCGAATCCGGCGTGTCGTCCGGCAGGCTGGCAGCCGGCGTTCCGGGACGGCGCGAAAAGACGAAGGAAAAACTTTGGTCGAAGCCGACGTCGTCGATCAGTTTCATCGTCTGCTCGAAGTCGGCATCGGTTTCGCCGGGGAATCCGACGATGAAGTCCGAAGACACGCAGATGTCCGGGCGTACCTTGCGCAGCTTGCGGATCTTCTGCTTGAACTCGAGCGCCGTGTACCCGCGCTTCATCGCGCCGAGGATGCGGTCGGAACCGGACTGCACGGGCAGGTGCAGATAGTTCGCGAGCTTCGGCACGTTTGCATAGGCCTCGATCAGCGAGTCGGAGAACTCGAGCGGGTGCGAGGTCGTGAAGCGGATGCGGCCGATCGTGTCGAACTCGGCGATCGCATGGATCAGCACGGCCAAGTCGGCGACGCTGCCGTCGTGCATCGGGCCGCGATACGCGTTGACGTTCTGGCCGAGCAGGTTGACCTCGCGCACGCCCTGTTCGGCCAGCGCGGCGACTTCGGCGACGACGTCGTCGAACGGACGGCTGATTTCCTCGCCGCGCGTGTACGGCACGACGCAGTACGAACAGTACTTCGAGCAGCCTTCCATGATCGACACGAACGCGGTCACGCCATCCTTGCGCGGCTCGGGCAGGTGATCGAATTTTTCGATCTCGGGAAAGGAAATATCCACTTGTGGACGATGCGTCGCGCGCCGCCGCTCGATCAGCTGCGGCAGGCGGTGCAGGGTCTGTGGCCCGAACACGAGGTCGACATACGGAGCGCGCTTGACGATCGCCTCGCCCTCCTGGCTGGCGACGCAGCCGCCGACGCCGATGACGAGTTCCGGGCGAGCCTGCTTGAGTTCCTTCCAGCGCCCGAGCTGGCTGAAAACCTTCTCCTGGGCGCGTTCGCGGATCGAGCAGGTGTTGATCAGGATGACGTCGGCGTCGGCCTCGTTCTGGGTCAAATCCAGGCCGTGGGCGGCCTTGAGCACGTCGGCCATCTTGGCCGAGTCATACTCGTTCATCTGGCAACCGTGGGTTTTTATGAATAGCTTGCCGGGCATCGGGGGGCTGAGGCTTCGAGGAGGCGCGCATTTTACGGCTATGTTGCCGGCGCTGCGAGGATTTTGCTTGAGGGCTGAGGGCTGAGCTGAGGGCAGCAGATCAAGGGCGGGCCGCCGGCGCGGACGCTTTGCTCCGGCCCTCAGCCCTGAGCCCTCAGCCCTCGCTCCCAGAGGCACTTGGCAAATCCCGATATCTGTCAGAAACTTGGCGGCGCAAGCTGCTCCGACCATGAAACCAAGATTGCCTCTATCGCTCATTCTGGGCACCGCACTGGCGTGCGGCGCCTGCATCTGCGCGCTCAGCGTTCCGCGGCCTGCGTTGGCCGGAGCGGTCTATCGTTGCATGGGCGCGAACGGCCAACTGGCTTTCACGAACAAGCCTGGGTCGTACAACAACTGCAAGAAGATGACGGACTATGTCGACCCGCCGGCGCCGAAAGCGAAGGCGGCGAACGCATCGGTCAAGCACAGCGAATATGTGTCGCAGCCCGCTGGCCAGGAGCCTGCAGCTGCCGAAGCGTCGCCCGCCGCTGCGACCGGCGCGGTCGCCGCGACAAACGCGACAACGAATGGTGAAGCCGCGAAGGTCCCCGCCGAGGTTCGCCGCGGCGCGGTCTACAAGATCGTCCGCGCCAACGGCGTTACCGAGTACACGAACATCCGGCCGAATCGCGGCGGCTACCAGCTGCTGTTCACGTACATCAGCACCTGCTTTGCCTGCAACCTGCATTCGACCGTCAACTGGATGGCGACGGCGCTGAACCTCACGGCCTACAAGCAGGAAGTCGCTGCGGCGGCCACGGAGTTCGGCGTCGATGCGTCACTGCTGCGCGCCGTTATCCATGCCGAGTCCGCGTTCAATCCGAACGCGATCTCGGTTGCCGGCGCCGAAGGCCTGATGCAGCTGATGCCGGGCACGGCGTCGGACCTGGGCGTAGCCAATCCATTCGATGTCGGCCAGAACATCCGCGGCGGCGCGCACTACCTGGCCGAGTTGCTCAAGCAGTTCAACGGCAACGAGCGCCTGGCGACAGCGGCCTACAACGCCGGGCCGCAAAATGTACAGAAGTATAATAATACCGTGCCGCCGTTCGACGAGACCCGCGTCTACGTCGATCGCGTCGCCACGCTGCGCCAGCGCTACCACGCCGCCGAGTAGGGCTGGCGGTCAGCCGTTCTTCGGCTGCACCGGCAACGTCGGGCGTTCCCCGAGCTTCACCTCGACCGTGAACGGGTTGCCGTCGCGCAATCCCGCCAGTTGCACCTTGCTGCCCGGCGGAATGCTCGCTTCGCGGTTGTACAAGTCGAGCTGACCGGCGACCTGCTCGTCGTTCAGGCGCAGGATCACGTCGCCGGCGCGCAGGCCGGCCGAGGCGGCGGGACTGTCCGGGTAAACGCCCTGCACGATCACGCCGGCCTGCGCGGGCGCGGCCTTCGCCGCGGTCTGGTCGATGTATTCCGCGCCGATCCAGCCGCGAATCACCTTGCCCTGGGACACGAGCTGGTTGAGCACGTTCCTGGCGGTGCCGATCGGAATCGCGAAGCCGACGCCCTCGGCCTTCTGCTCACGCGTGAACGCCGTGTTGATGCCGACCAGGTCGCCGTTCGAATCGATCAGCGCGCCGCCGGAGTTGCCTTCGTTGATCGCAGCGTCGGTCTGGATGAATTCCTCGTACGCCGACACGTCGAGCTGGCGTCCGAGTCCGCTGACGATGCCCATCGTGACCGTATTGCCGTGGCCGAACGGATTGCCGATCGCCAGCACGACGTCGCCGACGCGCAGGCGCTTGTGCGACATGGTCATGTTCGTGACGTTGCCGATGTCGAGCTTGAGCACGGCCAGGTCGGTTTCCGGATCCGCGCCGACGCGCGTCGCCTTGGCTACGCGTCCGTCGCTGAGCGTGGCTTCGATGTCCTCGGCGCCCTCGATGACATGGTTGTTGGTCAGCACGTAGCCGTCGACGCGCACGATTACGCCGGAGCCGAGGCTGCGCACGCCGCGCTGCACCGGGCCGGCGTCGATCGGTGCGACGAAGCGGCGCAGCAGCGGATCGCTCGGCACGAGCACGCGCCGTCCCGCGACGATCTTGTTCGCCGAGATGCTGACGACACCCGGCGCGGCGCGCGCGACGGCGTCGGCGAACGACGCGTAAAGACTCTCGGAGGTCTGCTCGCGCGATCCGGGTCTCGCGCCGCGGACCGGTTGGCGGTCGCTCATGACCGTCTCCGGGACGTCGGCGGACGTCGAGGGTTCCGCTGATGTCGGCGCGGCCGGCGCTTCGGCTTTTCCCGGCACGCCGGCCTGGCCGCGGATGCGTGCAGTCCAATTCGGAGCCACCTCGCTCAGGACGAACGCGATTGCCAGCCCGAGGACGGCAAATTTACCGAAAAATACCAGCGCGTTGAGGGAGTTTTTCATGAGAGCGATGTGAGAAAAACCGCGATCCGTCCGGATCGGGCGCGGCAACCGGATATCGCCGCCGTGGTGATTTCATTGTCTGCGGTCAACCGCTTGGTTAAACTAGCACGATTTTTGGGGCAGCCAGCTACCTTCCCGCTGCAATAATACTATGTACTTTCGGAGTGCCGGATGGCGAATGAAGGCGTGAACCTGGGACGTCGCCGCTTCCTCACTGCGACGACGGCAGTCGTCGGCGGTGCGGGAGCGATCACTGCGGCGATACCCTTCATAAAATCGTGGCAGCCCAGCGCGCGCGCGAAAAACGCCGGAGCTCCGGTTCTTGCCGACATCAGCAAGGTCGAGCCCGGCCAGCGCCTGACCATCGCCTGGCGCGGCCAGCCGGTGTGGATCGTCAATCGCACGCCGCAGCTGCTCGCCACCTTGCCGCAGGCCGACTCCCGGCTTACAGACCCCAACAGCGACGTCGCCCAGCAACCGACGTTCGCCAAGAACGAGACGCGCTCATACAAGGACAAGCCGCAGTGGTTCGTCGTCATCGGCATCTGCACGCACCTGGGCTGCTCGCCCGAGTTCGTCCCGGAGATCAAACCCGAGCCCTACGATCCGGAATGGAAGGGCGGTTTTTACTGCCCGTGCCACAAATCCCGTTATGACATCGCCGGCCGCGTGTTCAAGGGCGTCCCGGCGCCGGCCAACCTGGTCGTGCCGCCATACAAGTTCGTCGGGGATCACCAGATCCTCGTCGGTGTCGGTCCGGAGGGAGCAGCGTAATGGCTAACTTCTTCTCCAACATCGCCGGCTGGGTCAACGACCGCGCACCGTCCATGATGCCGGTGTACCGCAAGCACATGACCGAGTACTACGCGCCGAAGAATTTCAACTTCTGGTACTACTTCGGCGTCCTCGCGATGGTCGTGCTGGTCAACCAGATCGTGACCGGCATCTTCCTCACGATGTTCTACAAGCCCGGTGCGGCGACCGCGTTCGACTCGGTCGAATACATCATGCGCGACGTCGAGTGGGGCTGGCTGATCCGCTACATGCATTCGACCGGCGCATCGATGTTCTTCCTGGTCATCTACCTGCACATGTTCCGCGGACTTCTTTACGGCTCGTACAAGAAGCCGCGCGAACTGGTCTGGCTGCTCGGCATGCTGATCTTCCTCGCGCTGATGGCCGAAGGATTCCTCGGCTATGTGCTGCCGTGGGGCAACATGTCGTTCTGGGGCGCCAAGGTGATCATCTCGCTGTTCGGTGCGATTCCCTGGATCGGCGACACGCTCGTGCAGTGGATCATGGGCGACTACAACCCGGCCGATGCGACCTTGAACCGCTTCTTCGCGCTGCATGTCGTCGCATTGCCGCTGGTGCTGCTACTGCTGGTCGTGCTGCACATCTTCGCGCTGCACGAAGTCGGCTCGAACAATCCGGACGGCGTCGACATCAAGAAGAAGAAGGATGCGCGCGGCATTCCGCTCGACGGCATCGCGTTCCATCCGTACTACACGGTGCACGACCTGGTCGGCATCGGATTCTTCCTGATCATCTGCGCGTTCATCATCTTCTATCAGCCGACGGTCGGCGGATGGTTCATCGAGAACGACAACTTCATCCCGGCGAACAACCTGGTCACTCCGGCCGAGATCAAGCCGGTCTGGTACTTCACGCCGTTCTACGCAATCCTGCGCGTGATTCCGAGCAAGGGCCTCGGCGTGTTCGCGCTGGCCGCGTCGATCATCCTGCTGTTCCTGGTGCCGTGGCTGGATCGCGGCGCGGTCAAGTCGATCCGCTATCGCGGCCGCGGCTACAAGATCGCGCTGGCGCTGTTCACGATCACATTCGTGCTGTTCGGCGCGATCGGCGCGGGCAAGTCCGGCGAATGGATACCGGAAATATTCGGTCCTGCGGCCGACGTGTCCGGCATCGAAATGCATTTCGGATGGCTGCTCCTGCTCATCTATTTCGGCTTCTTCCTGTTCCTTTGGGTCTACACCCACTTTGGCTACGAAAAGACCAAACCGGTGCCCGAGCGAGTGACGACCCATGACTGAGTCGACCCGGATCAAAATCAAAATGACGATGAGCCACATCGCAGCCAAGGCCGTCGCGTGCGGTTTCCTCGCAGTCGCGGTGCTTGCGACCGGCGTCGCCAGCGCGGAAGAGGGTGGCGGGATGCAATCGGCGCAGACCAACGTGTCGAACGTCACCTCGCTGCAGCGCGGGGCGCGGACGTACTTCAACTACTGCTCCGGTTGCCACTCGATCAAGTACATGAACTACGCGCGGCTGGCCACCGATTTGCAGTTGAGCGAAGCCGAGGTGCTCAAGAGTTTCGCCTTCACCGGCGCGCGAATCGGCGATCAGGTCATGTCCAGCATGCCGGCCGACAGTTCCCAGCAGTGGTTCGGCAAGACGCCGCCGGACCTGTCGCTGGAAGCGCGCGCCAAGAGCCCGGACTGGATCTACAACTACCTGCGGTCGTTCTACGTCGACCCGTCGGCAACGGTCGGCTGGAACAACACCGTATTCCCGAACGCATCGATGCCGAACCCGCTGTGGGAATTGCAGGGCGTGCAGACCGCGCACATGGCCCCGGCCAAGGCCGGCGAGGAAGCGCACGTCGAAAAGCTCGAGTTGAGCAGCCCGGGCAAGCAGTCGTCCGCGGAATTCGACGAAACGACGCGCGACCTGACGGCGTTCCTGCAATACGTCGGCGAACCGGCCGCGTTGCAACGCGAGTCGGTCGGCGTGTGGGTCATCCTGTTCCTGGTCGTCTTCACGTTCCTCGCCTGGCTGCTCAAGCACGAGTACTGGAAAGACATACACTAGTTTTTGCAATCATCCCTGATTGCCAGGATCACAAGGGCGGCCATCCGTGGCCGCCCTTTTCAATAGGGCATCCCGATGGACGCAAGCGGCCTTCGACGGCCGCTTCGCGTTTCTGCGCCCCGAGGCCGCCTGCCCCCGCATAGGCCACCCCAACCGGCGCCAGACGGGCTATGCGTCAACTCGCGGCAGGTGTACATTCGGGGCATTGGTTGGCGACGTTTGCCGTCTCGTTTGTTTCCTGCGTGGGGGGCGTGAGGAATCCGTATGGCCTTGACTCAACGTTCGCGCACGGTATTGACGCTTTACTCCTCGCGGGATGACGTTCAATGTCATCGGGCGCGACTGGTGCTGGCGGCGAAGGGCGTCGTCTACGATCTGGTCCCGGTCAATCCGGATTCGCCGCCGGAAGACCTGCTCGATCTGAACCCGTACAACTCCGTGCCGACGCTCGTCGATCGCGATCTCGTTCTCTACGACACGAGCGTCATTTGCGAATACCTCGACGAGCGTTATCCGCATCCGCCGCTGATGCCGGTCGATCCACTGTCGCGAGCGCGCCTGCGCCTTGCGATCGTGCGCATCGAGCGCGACTGGCTGCCCTATGTCGACCAGATACAGGCCGGCGGGCGGCCTGCGGAAGCCGCGCGCAAACGGTTGCGCGATGTGCTGCTCTCGAGCATCCCGCTGTTCAAGGCCGCCAAGTTCTTCCTCAATCCGGAATTGAGCCTTGCCGATTGCGCGCTCGCTCCGCTGATCTGGCGCCTGCCGAGCATGAACGTGGCTTTGCCGCGCGAGGCCCACGTCATCAACGAATACGGCGACCGCATCTTCCGCAATCCCGGCTTCACGCGCAGCCTGACGCCGGAAGAAAAAGCGCTGCGGCCCTAGCCGCGATGGTTTGCGCACGCGCGCCAATACGCTAGAGTCCAACCAAGAGATGCGCGCGCCGACCGGCCGATGACTACGATCATAATGACTTCAAACCGCCCGTACCTGTTGCGGGCAATGTACGAATGGATCGCCGACAACGGCCTGACTCCTTACATCCTGGTCGACGCCGCGGCGCCGGGCGTGAATGTGCCGAAGAGCGCGGTCAAGGATGGGCGCGTCGTGCTCAATATCGCCGCGCGGGCCGTTGCCCAGCTCGAACTCGAAAAGGAACACGTGCGCTTCACCGCGCGCTTCTCCGGCGTCAGCCAGGTCGTGGAGGTGCCGATGGCCGGGATCCTGGCGATCTACGCGCAGGAAAACGGCCAGGGCATGATGTTCCCGGCGGAAAATCAGACGACCCCGCCGCCGCCGGCCGCCGATGCGGCAGCCAAGAAGGGCGGACATCTGCGCGTGGTCAAATAGTCTCGCCGGATCAGTGTTTTTCCAGCGACGGGCGCACCGGGAATCTGACGACGTTGCCGAGCGCCTCGCTGGCGTGGGCATCGGTGATCGGCAGGCTGTGCGTCTGCAACTCGCCCGCGACCAGGCTGAGGGAACCGCGGTGGCGGTCCCGGCCGTCGACGCTGAAATCGAAACGATAGTCGCGCCGCAGGCGCAGGCCGTGCGACCCCCTGATCAGGCGCATACGCTGCAGCGCGACGGTCTGGTCGAGCAGTTGCACGTTCGCCTGCATGCAAAGGTCGGAACACAGCGCACGCGCGCGCTCGCGCGCACGCAAGGCGTTTTGCCACGCGTAGGCGCCGGCAAGGAGCAGCAGCAACAGCAGCATCGGTTCGAACATCGGTCAATTCTGGGGGCGCCGGCCCCGGCTCGCAACCGGTTCGCCGTTGCCAGTGCCACAAATTCGCTAATATAGTCCGACATTCCCCGCGCGGAGCCGCTGTGATCGAAGTCCCCGGCTATACGATCAAGAGCGAAATCAGCGCCGGCGCGAACGCGAGCGTCCTGCTCGCCGTGCAAACCTCGCTTGATCGCGAAGTCGCGCTCAAAGTCGTATCCAGGGACCTCGTCAACGACAAGGCTTATGCAGAGCGCTTTCTGCAGATTGCCAGGTCACTGGCCTCGTTCTCGCATTCCAATATCGTGGCGGTGTACGACGTCGGCGTGACGCCGGAACAGGCGCCGTATTTTTCGATGCAATACCTGTCGGGCGGCGATTTCGCCGCGCGCGCACAGCGCGGCATGAGCGAACAGCAACTGCACGAAACACTCGCCGGCATTGCGCGAGCGCTCGGCTATGTGCACGAACGCGGCCTGATTCATCGCGCAATCACGCCGCGCAATGTGCTGTACGACGGCTACGACACGCCGGTACTGGTCGACTTCGGCGTGCCGCCGACGCCGACCCAGGACTCACACATCACCTCGATCGGCTTCCCGGTCGAAGTCAGCCGCTTCATGAGCCCCGAGCAGGCGCGCGGCGGCGAGCAGGACGCGCGCTCGGATATCTACTGTCTCGGCGCGCTGTGCTTCTACGGACTCAGCGGACGGCCGCCGTACGACGGCGCCGATGGCTTTGCCGTGGCTTATGCGCACGTCTTCGAACCGATTCCGCGCCTCGCGCCGGAGCGCGCGCACTGGCAGCCGCTGGTCGACAAGGCATTGGCGAAGGATCCGAAAGACCGGTTCGCGAACGTCGAGCAGTTTCTCGAAGCCCTGAACGCCATCGAATTGAAACGCGACACCTCCGCACCGGCGATCGTGACCGCGACAGCGCAGGCCAACGGTGCCGAAAGCGCCGGCGGCGCATCGCCGGCAACCGTGGCGACGCCGATCCTGGCCAGCGCAACCGGGGCGCCGGCGGCGGCAACGCCCGACACGGCCGGGACGCAGGCAGCGAACGCCGCGGCGCCGGCAAAGCCGCTGTGGGTTCGCGCCTGGCCGCTTGCCGCCGTGCTGGTCGGGGTCGTGCTCATCGCTGTCGCACTGCTTCCACGCGGCGGGCGTGAGCCACCGGCCGAGCAACCGCAAGCTCCGGTCGCGGCGCCGCCACCCGCGGCGCCCCCGACCGCACCCGTGGCGACGGCTGCTGTCGTCCCGGCAGCCACGGCGCCGGCCGGTGACGCTCCAGCGACGAGCAAGCCGGCCGATGATTCCGCGCCAGCAAACGCGAATACGGATTCCGCCGATACAGCTGCCAAGTTCGACGCCGAGCGCCTGGCGCTGCTGGATGAGGCCGAAAACCAGGCGATCGACAATACCGACCTGGCCAAGGCGCCGACCGTGGTCGATCCACTCAACGAGGCAATCCGGCTTGGCCGCATCGACCTGGCCGGCCAGCGCTACATCTCGCCGCCCGGCAAGAACGCGCTCGAGCGCTTCCAGTTCGCGCTGAAGCTCGAGCCGCGCAGCAAGCCGGCCAGGCAAGGCATAGTGGATATTGCTAAAAAGTATATCGAACTCGCGGACAAGAACCCGCCCGGCAAGGGCGCTGGCGCGGCCGCGCTGACGGCGTACGGCCAGAATCTGGATCGCGCTTCGGATGCCGCCAAGCTCGTGCCCGAGGGCGCCGATGTTCTCAAGGACATCGCGGCGCGCCGGCGCAGGTTGGCCGAGCCGTTGATCGCCCAGGGCAAGGAAGCGGCCGACAAATGGGACAAGGCCGCGGCCAAATCGGCCTATGACCTGGCACTGCAGATCGAACCGGACAGCCAGGCCGCGCGCGACGGCTTGAAGTTCGTCGCCACGATCGGCGAGCCCGGATTCGTGTTCCACGACAGGTTCGGCGATGGCGCGCAGGCGCCGGTCCTGATCATCCTGCCCGGTGCAAAGCTTGCGATGGCGCGGCATCCGGTGACACGCGCCGAGTTTCGCCGCTACTGGGACAATGCCGGCCGCGCCGAATTCGGCAACAAGGAACTGTCGTGCCGCGACCGCGAGTCGATCTTCCGTTCGTCGAAGAAGCGGTCCTGGGAGAATCCGGACATCGCGCAGGACGATTCGCATCCGGCCGTGTGCATCGGCTGGCGCGAGGCCGCCGGCTATGCCCAGTGGCTGAGCAAGCAGACCGGCAAGCGCTATCGTTTGCCGAGCGCCGCCGAGTTCGACGAAGTCGCGGCCAAGGCGCCCGCCGCCGGCTGCGGCACCGCGAATCTGGCCGATGCGTCATTCAACCGCCAGTACGACAGCCGCGACGGCGCCGCCTGCGACGACGGCTTTGCCGCGACATCGCCGGTCGAGCACTATCCGCCGGTAGCTGGAATCTACGACATCGACGGCAACGTGCGCGAGTGGATCGGCGCCTGCGGCAACGGCACGGCCGCGTCTGCCGGCAGCACCTGCCGCGACTTCCGCGCCAAGGGCCGTGGCTGGCTGTCGGTCGGCGCGAAGGAGAGCGCCACGGCGACCGACACGTTCGCCGCCGACGTCAGCCTCAACACGATCGGCTTTCGCGTCGTTCGCGAGATGACGAACTGACCCGATGTCTCTTGCACTGCGCCCGCACGAGGAATTCGCATGAAGTTGCTCTTTCCGAATGACGAACACGCACCCGTGGTGCTCGCCGACGGTGCGATCGTGGTCGGCTCCGCTGCAGGCTGCGCGATTCGCCTGGCCGCTCCCGGCATCGCCGAGCGTCACTGCGAACTGCTGACGAAGGCAGGACAAACCCGCGTGCGTCCGTTGACCGAAACGGCGGCGACGGTGCTCAATGGCCGCCAGGTCGTGGGCGAAGTCGTGATCAAGCCCGGCGACCTGGTCCTGTTCGGCCGGATCGGTTGCCGCGTCGTGGCATCGGAGCAGCGCAGCCAGGCGGCACCCGTCCAAGCCGTCGCGGATGCGGCAGATGACGATGCCGGCCACACGCGCGTGCGCATGGCGATGCCGAAATACCTGCTGCGTGGCGTGTCCGGCCCGACCTTCGGCAAGATCTATGCGATGGTCGGAGTGATGAGCGTCGGCCGCAACAGCGATTGCGACATCTGCATCCCGATCGAGGAGATCTCGCGCAATCACGCCAAGCTGCAGAGCGGATCCGATGGCATCGTGGTCGAAGACCTGGCGTCGGCGAACGGCACATTCGTCAACGACCAGCGCGTGCATGCGGCTACTCTGCTCAAGCCCGGCGACGAGGTTCGCTTCGACACGGTGCGGTTCCTGCTGATGGCGCCGGCGCAGGAACTGCAGCGGGGCAGCGCGACTCGCCTCGAAACGCCTCCGCCGCCGGCGCGAACGTCGGCGACCGCGTTGTGGATCGTCGCGGGACTCGTGCTTCTGGCCGGTATCGTCCTGGTACTTCTGCGCTCTCGCGGCGACATCTGAAGAATCATCCGCGCGTCAGGCAATCGCCTCGACGCGCAGCGACAAGTCGATCGCACGCACGTGCTTGGTCAAGGCGCCGATCGAGATGTAGTCGACGCCGGTTTCGGCGACAGCGCGCAAGCCGGCAAGATCGACGCTGCCGGACGCCTCGAGCGCAACCCGACCCGCAACCAGCGCGACCGCGCTGCGCATGTCGTCGAGTGAAAATTCATCGAGCATGATGCGGTCGACCGTGCCGGTCGCGAGTGCTTCTTCGAGTTCGGCGAAATTCTCGACCTCGACTTCGAGGAGCAGGGCGGGGTTCCGCGCCCTGGCATTGCGCACCGCGGCGGTCAGCGAGCCTGCTGCGGCGATGTGGTTCTCCTTGATCAGGATCGCGTCGAACAGGCCGATGCGGTGATTCTGGCCGCCGCCGCAGCGTACGGCGTATTTTTGCGCCAGCCGCAAACCGGGAATTGTCTTGCGCGTGTCGAGGATGATGGCGCGCGTGCCGCGCACGGCGGCAACGTGTCTCGCTGTCGTCGTCGCGGTTCCCGAAAGCGCCTGCAGGAAATTCAGCGCGCAGCGTTCGGCACTGAGCACGGCACGCGCGTTGCCGCGAATCGCGCACAGGGTCCGGCCGGCGGTTGCGGGCTCGCCTTCGCGCACCTGCCAGTCGATCGCAGAGGCCGGGTCGAGCGCGCGGAAACAGGCCTCGAACCACGCCTGTCCACAGATCACGGCGTCTTCACGCGTGACTACGCGCGCCATGGCGATTGCGCCAGCCGGCAGCAGGGCCGCGGTGACGTCGCCACTGCCGATGTCTTCGGCCAGCGCCCGCGTGACGTCGTTGTCGATGTCCCGCGCGGACGGAAGATCAGGAAGCTGCGCTGCCATTGTCTGTGAATGCTATCCGGCAACCGGTGAATACAAAGCCGCTTGCCAGCACCAAGGCTGGCAAGCGGCTCGTACGGGGCAATTGTAACGCAGTGACCGCTGATTCGCGGTCAGGCTTCGGCCGGCCGTTCGCGCGATGGATGCGACGCCTTCAGGCGCTCGACGATTGCGTCGAGGGCGCGGTCGAACAACGGAACTTCCTCGAGCACGAGCGTCGCGCCGTGGCGCATTTCCGCGGCCAGCGCGAACACGGTCTTGTCGGCGACCTTGAGTCCCTTGCGATTCACGAACAGGTATTTCGCCGTGATTGGACTGATCCAGGACAGCTTGGCGCGTTCCTTCGTGCCGGTCTCGGCGTCGCTGAACTCGACCCACGTGCCGACCTTCATGTTCTTGGCCTGCACCAGGAAATCGTCTTCGATCGTTTCGCTGGTGTCGATGGTCGAGTCCGCATCCGGCACGCGGTGCATGACGATTTCTTCGACCGCCGTTTCATTCTCGGACGTGCCGCTGGCAACCTTGCTGACGATTTCGAGCAACTCGGCCGGCGCCGCGTCCATGCCGGACTGCGCCGAGTGTCCCGGCGACGCCTGGCGCAGCGTGCGCTCGTAGTAGCTGTTCAAGCCCTGCAACAGCTGCTTGATATCGTTGTCGTGATAGGCAACGGTCGTCAGGCCGTGGCGCAGGTGCTTCTCGATGACCGGCAGCAGGCTGCGCAGGCGCGCCTTGTCGGCATCGTTGTTCTTGGCTTCGGCGCTCCAGATGAATTCATCGGCAAAGCGCAGCGCCTGCTTCCATTCCTTGGACTCCTCGCCCTGGCGCAGCAGCGTGAGGACGAGGTAATTCGCCCACGGGCGCGTCAGAATGCTCTGGATCATCGCCGGCAGCTGGCGCGCATCGATGCGCTTGCGGATTTCCGCGGCGGCGATGCGGCGGGCCTGGTGCAGCTTCTCGCGGCCACGCGTCGCTTCGGCGGCGCGCTGCTCGGCAAGTTCCGCGCGCTTCTTGCTGGTGTCGACGAAGTTCTCGAAATCGGCGCGCATGCGCTCGAAGATGCCGACGTCGTCGTCGAAATCCTTGAGCAGCACTTCGACCGAATCCTTGACCTTGTCGTACAGGCGATGGTCGCGGTCGGACTCCTCGGACCAGCCGATGCACGCCTGCGCCATCTGGTCGAGCAGCAGCCGCGCCGGATGCGCCTTTTGCGTGAACAGGTGGCGGTCGAGGATCGCAACCTTCAGATACGGAATCTGCAACCGGCTCAGCATGGCCTGCATGACCGGCGGCAGGTTGCGGTCCTGCACGATGAACTGGAACAGCATCCCGACCAGATCGATCGTGTCCTCGTCGGCGGCGGCGACCTGGCCCTTGTGGTCGGCCTGGAACTTGCTCGCCTGTTCGACGAGTTCGTGTTTCATGCGCTGGATGACGAACGCCGCATCGGCAGAAGTCGCCGGCTGCGCGTGCGGCAGCATCGCCTGATTCTGCAGGATGGTCAGCGCCGAAAGCAGGTCGATCGGCGCGAAGCTCGGCACGCTTGCGGCCTGCGGGTTGTAGTCCGGGCGCGCGCCTCGGCGCATCGCCAGCAGCGAGCGCACCGTGCTGTAGATTTCGGCGAGTTGCGCGGAGGCGGGGTCATACTCGCCGCCGGCATAACCCGACGTCGCATAACCGGTATCGACGGTCTCGATCGGAAGTCCGTGCTGCGGCGCGGCCGGCGCCGACGGACCGGCTCCGGGAACGCGCGACGAGCCCTGCGTGTGCTTGTCGCGGATCTGCGGCAATACGCCCGCCTGGATGAGCTGGTGGTTCACCTCGCCGTACAGCATGTCGAGGTTGTTCATCACGAAGCGGTCGAACAGCTTGTAGATGATCAGGCGCGCCTGCAGTTCGAGTTCGAACTCGCGCATCGCCAGACGAAACGCCTGGCACAACGGAGCCGGCGCGATCGGATTGGTGTCGTTCTCGACGCTCGCGCCGCCGCGGATCATCGACAGGCGCTGATTGACCGCGTGCAGCTGCGGCGCGTGGCGGCTCTCGGCCTTGGCGACCATGCTGCCGATCGCCAGCGATTCTTCGAGTTCCTGGTCATTGACCAGCGACAGGCCTTCGCTCGGCTGACCCGATGCCTCGGGCTTCATCGGCTCGAGCTTGCCCGCGGCGAAATCGCGGAAGATCTTGCTCAGGTGTTCCTGGCACATGCGCTCGACGAGCTGGCGCTTCTTGCGCACTTCGCGCATGCCGTTGAAGTAACCGGTCTGCACCGAATTGTTCTCGGCCTTTTCGGCCAGATCGAACAACGCATCGTCGATGTTCTCGAACAGGTTGGTCACCAGTCCGTTGATGCGCTTGAGCGCCGTGGCGCGCACGAGCTTGAGCAGCTCGCCAACCCGGTCGGGTGCGCCTGACTGATTTGCCTGCCGTTGTTGCAGGTCGACGATCTTGTTGGTCTCGTTGATGCCGCTCATTCGCGCTTACCCCTGCGTTTCCGGCGAAATTTGAGATCCCGTTCGGCCGCCCAAGCTATGGCAGCTTATCGCTTCATACGCCCGGAAGCGTGAAGCAGTTCTCAAAATCGCCGAATTTCATGCCCACCTGTCGGCCCCGCAATGCCCGTTCTTGTTACGCGGGAAAATCATGAAGTTGTGTCGTGCCCATCGCCTCGTCGGCCAGAAGGACTGGAATCCCGTCGTCGATGCGGTACATGACCTTGCCATCGACGCTTATCAGTCCGGCCGCAAGCTCCGCGGTTACCGGGTTTCCGGCCGTCGTCTGCAGTTGTCCGGCGCGCACCGCGCGGTTCAAAACGTCCAGTTGCGATTTGTTCAACATCTTCAGCGGAGACCTCGAAACCGGGTCGCAGAGGATGTCGAGCAGACGCTTGTCCATGTGCAATGGTATGCCAGTTCGCCGAATGCGCCTAGAATAGTCATTTTTCAGTGGCTTGGCCATGACAACGAAGCGCGCGCGGCAACCCCGGATCGGCGTGGTCATGGGGTCGCAGTCGGATTGGCAGACCCTGCAGTCGGCAGCGGAGACGCTGGAACGCCTTGGCGTGGACCACGAAGTCCGCGTCGTTTCGGCGCACCGCACGCCGGATCTCCTTTTCGAATACGCCGCGCAAGCGGCCGGCCGCGGCCTCAAGGCGATCATCGCCGGAGCCGGCGGCGCGGCCCATCTGCCCGGCATGCTGGCGGCGAAAACGGCGCTCCCGGTACTCGGAGTGCCGGTGCAGTCCCAGGCCCTCAACGGCATGGACTCGCTGCTGTCGATCGTGCAGATGCCGGCGGGCGTCCCGGTGGCGACGTTCGCGATCGGCAAGGCCGGCGCAATCAATGCCGCACTGTTTGCCGCCAGCCTGCTGGCGCTTGAAGACAAGAAGGTTGCCGGGGCGCTGGCGGAGTTTCGCGCCGCGCAGACCGAAAAGGTGCTTTCGAAACCGGACCCGCGCAAGGGATGAAGACGCGAATGCCCCATGTTGGAATCGAGATTGCGGCGTGAGGGCCACCCTCACCCCTTGCCCTCTCCCGCCAGCGGGAGAGGGGGAGTCGGCTGTTGGCGCAGCCACTCCGAACGGTCTCCGAGCGCGCACCGAAGGCACTTGTAGATGCCGACCGTAGGTATATTGGGGGGCGGACAGCTCGCGCGGATGCTCGCATTGGCAGGCGCGCCGCTCGGTGCGCGGTTCCTCGTGGTCGACAGCGCGGCGGATGCCTGCGCGGGGCAGGTCGCGCCGCTGCTGCAGGCCGACTGGCATGACTTCGAGGCGTTGGCCGATTTTGCCCGGCGCTGCGATGTCGTCACGTTCGACTTCGAAAATGCGCCGGCCGACACGGCGCAATGGCTGAGCGAGCGTACCCGCGTGTTTCCGAATGCGCGCGCGCTCGCGGTCGCGCAGGATCGGCTCGCCGAGAAATCGCTGTTCCGTGAACTCGGGCTTGAAACCGCGCCGTTCGCGACGGTCGACAGCCGTGACGACCTGGTAAGCGCGCTAGAAGCGATCGGCTACCCGGCCGTGCTGAAAACTCGGCGGCTAGGCTACGACGGCAAGGGCCAGTTCCGGCTCAAGTCGCCTTCGGATCTCGGCGCGGCATGGGAGGCGCTCGGCGGCGTTCCGCTGATACTCGAAGCCTGGGTGGCATTCGAGCGCGAGGTATCGGTCATCGCGGTGCGCTCGCGCACCGGCGAACTGCGCACTTATCCACTTGTGCAGAACTGGCACGCCGATGGAATCCTCTCCGCGAGCCTGGCTCCTGCGCTCGACGCGGTCGAACTCAACGCCGCCGCGCGGCGCTACGCCCGTGCGATCGCCGAGCGGCTCGACTATGTCGGTATATTCGCGCTCGAGCTGTTCGTCAGCGGCGGGCGCCTGCTCGGCAACGAAATGGCGCCGCGCGTCCACAACTCCGGACACTGGACGATCGAAGGCTCGCCGTGCAGCCAGTTCGAAAACCACCTTCGCGCGGTGCTCGGCCTGCCGCTCGGCGACACGTCGGCGCTCGGCGCCAGCGTCATGCTGAACTGGATCGGCGAACTGCCCGACGCGGGCCCGGTCCTGGCCGAGCCGCGCGCCCACTGGCACGACTACGGAAAGTCTCCGCGCGCGGGGCGCAAGGTCGGTCATGCGACATTGTGCGCAAATGGAAATGTGGAAATGGCGGAAAGGCTGGCGCGCGTGGCGCGCGCGCTGGGGCGCGAGGCGCAGGTTGTCCCGGTATTGGCGGCGCTGCGCGCCTAGCGCTCAAGATCGGCGTATTTCTTCTATAGCCGTCATTCCGGCGAACGCGGGAATCCAGCGCTTCTCTTTTGACGTCATTCCCGCGTAAGCGGGAATCCATGTTGATCTTGCCTTTTGAAGTGCAAGGCTTCCACTCGCCCTGCGGGCGAGCGGGTCACTTTCTTTGCTTGTGCAAAGAAAGTAACCAAAGAAACACACCCCCGGTGGCGCGGTCTTCGGGCATCCTGCCCTCCGACTCCGCGAGGCTGCTCCGGGGTCCGTTGAGCGCACATCCGTGTGCGCGCAACGGACTGGCGCGCATCGTGCGCGCCACCCTACGGGCTTTTCCTGCGCAGCCTCGCCGCGCCACAGGGGGCCCCGTTTTGGGCGGCATCCTGCCGCAGAAGCAACAGCTCGCACTCTTTCCTCGCTCGCGCCGGAATGACGAGCAAAGGAAAAATCCGAGCGAAGAATCAAATCGGCGCGAGATTCGCGTAAGCGACCACCAGCCATTTGGAGCCTGCCCGCTCGAAATTCACCTGGACGCGCGCATGCGCGCCCGAGCCCTCGGCATCGATGACGACGCCGTCGCCGAACGTGCCGTGGCGCACGCGCTGGCCGAGCTTGAGCGCCGGCGTGTCGCCGCCGTCGTCGACGTAGCGGCCGGCATAAAGTGGGCGCGACACCTGCACGCGCGGGCGTACTTCGTGCAGCAGTTCGCGCGGGAGTTCGTGCAGGAAACGCGATGGGCGGTTGTAGGTTTCCATGCCGTGCAGGCGGCGCGATTCGGCGTAGGACAGGATCAGCGTTTCGCGTGCG
>DATIEJ010000260.1:0-5769 GCA_035455825.1 Rhodanobacteraceae bacterium
TCGGTCATCCTGATGATGATGTTCGGCCAGACGCGCATCTTCTTCACGATGTCGCGCGATGGCCTGTTGCCGGATGCGTTGTCGGCCGTGCACCCGCGCTTCTTCACCCCGTACAAGATCACGATCCTCACCGGCATCGTCGTAGCGATCAGCGCCGCGATCCTTCCGGTCGGCAAACTGGCCGACACCTCGAACTCCGGCACGTTGCTGGCGTTCGCCATGGTCGCGATCGGCGTGCTGATCCTGCGCAAGACGCAGCCGAACCGTCACCGGCCGTTCCGGACGCCCTTGGCCTGGATTGTCTGCCCGCTCGCGGTCGGCGGATGCCTGCTGCTGTTCTTCAACTTGAGCCCGTTCGCGAAGTTGTTCTTCGTCGGCTGGGCGCTGTTCGGTCTCATTCTGTACCGGCTCTATGGCTACCGCCGCAGCCATCTGGCGAATGGCACGACGAGTCCGAACTAAAAAGCGGATAGGTCAATACCCCGACGGCCGGCGCCCAATCGCCGGCCGTTGTTTTATGCGACTTTCCTTGCCACCAGCGAAAAACCGGCGATACTGCGCCGACTTTCAGGAAGAACAGGTTCCATGAAGCTCGATCAGCTGCTTGCCAAGAAGACCGATTTTTCCGACATCGATGCCAGCGAAGGCCCGTGCCTCAAGCGCACGCTCGGTCCATGGGGGCTGACTGCACTGGGCATCGGCGCCGTGATCGGAGGCGGCATCTTCGTGATCACCGGCCAGGCGGCCGCGGAGCACGCGGGACCGGCTATCGTCATGTCGTTCATCATGGCAGCCGTCTGCTGCAGTTTCACCGCGCTGTGCTACGCCGAGTTCGCCACGCTGATCCCAATGGCCGGCAGTTCGTATTCGTACGCGTATGCGACTCTCGGCGAGGTCGTCGCCTGGTTCATCGGCTGGAACATGGTGCTCGAATACGGCGTGTCGGCATCCGCCGTCGCGGTGAGCTGGACCGGATATTTCACGAGCCTGCTCGATCACCTCGGACTGCACCTGCCCGAGATTCTGACCAATGCGCCGCTCGCGTTCACCGACAATCACTTCGTCGTGACCGGCGCGTTGTTCAACCTGCCTGCGGTCGCGATCGTGCTGGCTCTGACCTGGTTGTGCTATGTCGGCATCCGCGAATCGAGCGGCGCCAACACCGCGATGGTCGCGTTGAAAGTCGCGCTGATCATCGTCGTCATCGTCGCCGGCTGGAAATACGTCGATCCGACCTTGTGGCACCCATTCATTCCCGAGAACCAGGGCGGCGACAAGTACGGCTGGGCCGGCATCATTCGCGGCGCGGCGCTCGTGTTTTTCGCCTACATCGGTTTCGAGGCGACCTCGACCGCGGCACAGGAAGCGGTCAATCCGCAACGCGACTTGCCGATCGGCACGCTGGCCTCGCTGGCCATCTGCACGGTCCTGTACATCGGCATGGCGAGCGTGCTGACCGGATTGCTGCCGTTCGATCAACTCGGAACGAGCGAGCCGGTCGTGACGGCGGTCAAGGCTCATGCCGAACTCGGGTGGTTACGCTGGGTCGTCGAGATCGGCGCGCTGATCGGCCTGTCCTCGGTCATCCTGGTCATGGTCATCGCGCAGCCGCGCATCTTCATGATCATGGGCCGCGATGGCATGCTGCCGCCGGTGTTCGCCAAGATCCACCCGAAGTACTGCACGCCGCATATCAATACCGTGATCACCGGCGTCGGTATCGCCGCGCTGGCCGCCGTGTTCCCTCTCGATGTGCTCGGAGACCTCGTCTCGATGGGAACATTGATTGCGTTCTGCGCCGTCTGCATCGGCGTGCTGATCCTGCGCAAGACGCAACCTGACGCGCCGCGCACGTTCCGCGTGCCTTTCGCGCCGGTCGTTTGCACGCTCGGCGTGCTGAGTTGCCTGTTCCTGCTGGTCTTCGGCGAGAACTGGTACAACTGGACCATGATGGGAATCTGGACAATCGTCGGATTCTTCATCTACTTCGGCTACAGCTACCGTCACAGCAAGCTGCGCCAGCCCGCGTAAGTTCGTCGGACAACCTGCGTAGCCCGGGTGAAGCCGCGCAGCAAAGCAAGCCGGGATGTCGGTTTGTTGTTGCCCCGGATTCCGCTGCGCTGCATCCGGGCTACGGTTCTGCGCCAGCCTGCGTAGCCCGGATGAAGCCGCGAGGCGGCGCAATCCGGGAACGTCGGATTTGTCGTTGCCCCAGATTCCGCTGCGTTGTATCCGGGCTACGGTTTTGCGCGCCAACCTGCGTAGCCCGGATGAAGCCGTGAAGCGGCGCAATCCGGGAACGTCGGATTTGTCGTCGCCCCGGATTCCGCCGCGCTGCATCCGGGCTACGGTTTTGCGCGCCAACCTGCGTAGCCCGGATGAAGCCGCAAAGCGGCGCAATCCGGGGAACGTCGGTTCGTTGTTGCCGCAGATTACGCTGCGCTGCTTGCGGGCTGAAGTGAGGCCCTGGCGGTCGAATCTCGCTGAGAATGCCTTCGCAGACCTTTGATTTACCTTGGTTTAATTTTCCGCTTCCATATCGGCGCGAGTCTGGTAGTCTTGGATTGCCGGTGGTGCGGCGCCCGACCTGGAGTTGGCCCGAAGCAGCACCGGAACGTCAGCTTTGAGGATTCGGGCGTGTCCCGGCGTAGTAGCTCCTCCGCCGGGGCACGCCCGATCACCCTGGCCGCCATCGGCGGGTCCAGGATCAATCCAGCACCAGTCCCCTACTTGTTCTCGGGCGGTACGCGCAGCGGCAGTTGTGCCGCCTCCTGGTCCTGCACGGGCGCTTCCGTTTCGCCTTCGTCTTCATCGACGGTCGCGCCGGCGCGCTCGAGCAGTCCCGGTGGCAACTTCTTCTTCGCATCCGCACCGAGTTCCCTGAGGCGCTGAACCTGCAGCAGCACGCTGCCGCGCCCGCCCTCGGTAAGGCGCCGCAACAATCCGTCGTGCTCGGTCTTCGCCTTCTCAAGCAAGGTGCCGACCTGCTGGATGCCCTCGATCAGCATCGCAAAATTGTCGTGCAGTTGCGCAGCAACACGGGCGAACTCCAGCGCGTTGACGTTGCGCCGTTCGATCCGCCACAGGTGCGCGACCGTGCGCAACGTCGCCAGCAGCGTGCTCGGGCTGACTATCGAAACATTCCTCGCCAGTGCGTGGCCGTAGAGCTTGTCGTCGACACGAACGGCCTCGACGAACGCCGCTTCGATCGGGATGAACATCAGCACGAAATCCAGCGTGCGCAGGCCCGGAATTCCGCTGTAGTCCTTCCCGGAAAGTTCATCGATGTTGCGCCGCACGGATGCCAGGTGATCGCGCAGCGCCGCGGCGCGCTCGACATCGTCGTTCGCCGACGTATAGCGTTCCCAGGCGACGAGCGAAACCTTCGCATCGATGACGATGTCCTTTTCGTCCGGCAGGTGGACGATCACGTCGAGCCGCTGGCGACCGTTTTCGGCGGCAAAGCTCGTCTGCGTCTCGAACTGTCGCCCGGCCTGCAGGCCGGCCATTTCGAGCAGCCGTTCGAGGACCATTTCGCCCCACGCCCCGCGTGCCCGGCTGTCGCCCTTCAATGCCTGGGTCAGGTTCACCGCCTCCTCGCTGATGCGCAGGTTCAGGTCCTTGAGCGCCTCGATCTCGTGCTTGAGCAGGCCACGCTCACGGCTTTCCTTGTCGTACACCTCGTCGACCCGCTTGCGGAAATCGCCGAGTTGTTCGCGCAAAGGATTGAGCAACGAGCCGAGGCTCGCCTGGTTCTGCTCGGTGAATTTCCGGCTCTTCTCTTCGAGCAGTTCGCCCGCCAGTGCCTTGAAGCGGTCGGCGAACTCTTCGCGCACGCGCTCGAGCATCGCCTGGCGTTCCTCGGCGGAGCGGGTGTGCTCCTGCAGCCGCGTGGCCGATTCGGTCAGCCGCTGCTCGGCACGCTGGCATGCCTCATTCCAGTGCCTGGCATCGTCTCGCGCCGCGGTCAGTTCGGCCTCGACCTGGGTCAGGCGCTCGAGCCGGCCGGCCAGCGTCGCCCCCTGCGACGACAACGTCAGCACGCGTGCCCGCTGCTCCGAAAGTTCGCGCAGCGCCGTGTCGCGGTCGCGCAGCAGCCGCTGACCCGTCTCGTTCGTGCTGTCGCGCTCGGCGCTCAGTTGCGCGACCTCGGCGTCGCGGCTGGCGCGCCCGGCAGCGTGGGCATCCTGCAAGCGCCGCCGCAACAGCAGCCAAGCGATCAGCGCGCCGGCAGCGAGTCCGGCGAACGCGCTGCCGAGAGTGATTGCGACATCATTCAGATTGGCGAACATGTGTTACCCGAACCGTGAGCATCCTGCCATTCTGACAGCCCGCAATCGCAATTGGCGAGACAACGCGCCGCGCGCCGGACCCCGGGAGCGCGGTTCGGTTATCATGACTGTCACGACCGCGACCCAGTCGAGGAATCCAGGATTGAGCTACGACCGCGCCCGCCTCGCCGCTTGCGCCCAGGCCATTATCGCTGCCGGACGCAAACTCGGCGCGCAGGGCCTGACACCGGCCACGAGCAGCAACTTCTCGATGCGCCTGGACTCGTCGCACGCCGCCGTGACGGTCTCCGGACGCGACAAGGGCGCGTTGACGCCGGACGACATCATGGTCGTCGACATGAACGGCAACGCGGTCGGGACGACTGCCCGCCCCTCGGCCGAAACACTGCTGCATACCCACGTCTACCGGCGCTTCGCCGAAGCCAACGCAGTGCTGCACACGCATTCGCGCACGCAGACCGTCGCCTCGCGCCTGTTCGCGCCGGCCGGCCGGGTCTGCCTGGACGGCTATGAACTGTTGAAGGTGTTTGCCGGTCAGACGACGCACGAGACGCACATCGACGTGCCAGTCTTCCCGAACACGCAGCACATGCCCGAACTGGTCGAGCGCGTCGATGCCTGGATACAGGCGGATAAGCCCTTATATGGCTACCTGATCGATGGCCACGGCATCTACACCTGGGGCCGCGACATGGCCGAGGCCGAACGCCATATCGAGGCATTCGAATTCCTGCTCGGTTGCGAACTGGACTTGCGGAGACTGAAATCATGAGCCAACTGCGGATCTACGACGAAGCCAATGGCGGAGCGCCGCTGAAGACGATCGTGAACCACGCCGAGATCGAGCGCGAACTTGGCGCTGCCGGCGTGCGCTTCGAACGCTGGGAAGCGGCCAAGCCGGTCGTGCCCGGCGCCAGCCAGGACGAAGTCATCGCCGCCTATCGCGCGGACATCGACCGCCTGATGCGCGAGAAGGGTTATCAGTCCGTCGACGTCATCAGCCTGACGCCGGACCACCCCGATCGCGCGACGTTGCGCGCCAAGTTTCTCAACGAACATACGCACTCCGAAGACGAGGTTCGCTTCTTCGTCGCCGGACAAGGGCAGTTCACGCTGCATATCGGCGACAAGGTGTACGAGGTGCTGTGCGAGCGCGGCGACCTTATCGGCGTGCCCGACAACACCCGCCACTGGTTCGACATGAGCGAGCGGCCGTATTTCATCGCGATCCGCCTGTTCACGAACAAGGAAGGCTGGGTCGCGAACTTCACCGGCAGCGACATCGCCGAAGGCTTCCCGCGCTTGCCCGCCCCGGAATCCGTCGCCGCATGAGCTACCTCGAGGAATCCCTCGCGCCCGGCGAGACGATCGTCGCCCGGTTCGAACTGCACTGGACCGCCAAGGGCCGGCTGATACTCGGCATCGTGCTCATACCGGTCGTGGTCGGCATCTTCATCACGATCTACGAGTGGCTGCG
>DATIEJ010000261.1:0-2223 GCA_035455825.1 Rhodanobacteraceae bacterium
GCACGGCGGGTTGTACGCCTTGTTGAAATCGATGATCACCTTGCCGTCCTTCGGCGGCTCGGTGTAGACGAATCGCGCCGCGCCGTAGGTTTCCTTGCCGCTCGTGCGATCGGCGAAAACCAGGAACAGGTTGACGTCGCCGGGTGTCTCGACGACGGGTTCGACGCGGAACGTCTTGCCGCCACGCTCGAACACCGCAGCCCCGGGCACGACGACCTTGTCGACCTCGCCGAGCACATTCGGTTCTTCGACCTCGTGCGGCGGGTCGTAGGCCTCCCACTTCGCCTCGATGCGCCAGCCCGGGTCGACATCGAAATAGTCCAGACCGACGAAATTCACGCGCGTCGGCGCTTCGCTGTCCTTGATGCGCAGCCCGAATCTCTCGCCGCGCTCGACGAGGTAGAAATTAACGCTGCCGGTGGCGACTACGGTCTTGTCCTGCTTGCTGTCGTCGACCAGCACGGCTTCGGCCTTCTTCGCGCCGTCGATCGTCGCGTCGGCCCGCTTGTCGATCCGTATCGTCGCCTTGCCCTTGTCGAGGACGACCGTGCCCAGATGTGCCGGCCATTTCGCCAGAACGATGGAATTGTCCGGCGCCGACCCGAGCGTGTTCTTTCCCTCCTTCAGCCACTCCAGGCCGACCAGGCTCAGCCAGCCGGTCGGTCCGCGCAATCGCTCGACGCGCTGCTGGCGCCACGTCTCGACTTCCTTCTGGTAGGCGCCCGCGTCGTGCGCCGGCGGCGGCGCCGCATCAGCGCCCGCGGCAAACGCCGCGGCGACGCCGAGAATCATACAATTTACCATAGTGTACTCCTGCACAAATAAACCATTTACGGCCGTCAGATCGGTCGCGCTCAGCGCCCGCGCAGGAACATCCGGTCGAGCTCCGCGACCGAAAGCTGCACCCAGGTCGGGCGGCCGTGGTTGCACTGGCCGGAGCGCTCGGTCACTTCCATCTCACGCAGAAGTGCGTTCATTTCCGGCAAAGTCAAGCGCCGGTTCGCGCGCACCGAGCCATGGCAGGCCATCGTCGACAGCACTTCGTTCTCGCTTTCCTGAATGCGGCGCGTATTGCCGTGCGCGACCAGGTCCGCGAGCACGTCGCGCACGAGGCCGCTGACGTCGGCGCCGTCGAGCAGGCCCGGATAACTTCTCACGGTCACGCTTTGCGGTCCGCTGCGCAGGATGTCGAAACCGATCTCGGCCAATTGCCCGGCGCACTCCTCGACGCAGGCGGCCTCACGCTCGCTGACCGCCAGCGTCAGCGGCACGAGCAGCGCCCGCGCTCGTATGCCTTCACCGGTGCGCGCACCCTTCAGCTTCTCGTAGGTAATGCGCTCGTGCGCCGCGTGCATGTCGATCAGCACGAGTCCCTGCCGATTTTCCGCAAGCACGTAGATGCCTGCGAGCTGGGCCAGCGCAAATCCGAGCGGGGGCACTTCGCTATCGTCGGCCGTAGCGACAAGCAGCGCATCGTTGCCGGCGACATCGACATTGCCGCGCGCGCCAGCGAGTTCGCCGAACAGCGCCGCATATCCAGGCGAGCCGTCGCGCACGCCGAGCCCGAGGCCGTGCTGGCGCCAGGGCGCGGAGGGCGCGTCGTAGTCTGATAAGGGTGCGGCTGAGGGCTGAGGGCTGAGGGCTGAGGGCTGAGGACCGGGTCCTGCACCCGCGCGCGTTTCGGCAAGCGCTTCGTTGAGCGTGCGATAGAGGAAATCGTGGACCAGGCGGCTTTCGCGAAAGCGGACTTCGGACTTGGCGGGGTGCACGTTGACGTCGACGACTTGCGGATCGACTTCCAGGAACAGCACGTAGGCCGGATGGCGCCCGTGGAAAAGCACGTCGGCATAGGCCTGGCGCACGGCATGCGTGACGACGCGGTCGCGAACCAGGCGGCCGTTGACATAGAAGTATTGCTGGTCGGCCTGGCTGCGCGACACGGTCGGCAGGCCGATCCATCCCGACAGGCGCATGTTCGCGGCCGAATAATCGATGCGCAGGCTCTGCTGCGGGAAGTCTTCGCCAAGAATCTCGCCAACGCGCGCGGCGAGCGAGGCTTCGTCGACGGCAGGCCGCAGGAAGCGCACGGGCCTGGCGTTGTGGCTCAGGCGAAACTCCGCCTGCGGCCGCGCCAGCGCGATTGCCTTGACGAGTTCGTCGATGTGGCCGAACTCGGTGCGTTCGGCCCGCAGGAACTTGCGCCGCGCCGGTACGTTGTGGAAC
>DATIEJ010000262.1:0-13114 GCA_035455825.1 Rhodanobacteraceae bacterium
GATCGAGGATCCGATCGAGTTCGTGCACACCGCGCAGAAGTGCCTGATCAACCAGCGCGAGGTGCATCGCGACACGCACGGCTTCAACGAAGCGCTGCGCTCGGCGCTGCGCGAGGATCCGGACTACATCCTGGTCGGCGAAATGCGCGACATCGAGACGATTCGCCTGGCGCTGACGGCGGCCGAGACGGGACATCTGGTGTTCGCGACACTCCATACTTCATCGGCGTCGAAGACGATCGACCGCATCATCGACGTGTTTCCGGCCGCGGAAAAGGCGATGGTGCGTTCGATGCTGTCCGAGTCGCTGCGCGCGGTGATCTCGCAATCGCTGCTGAAGAAAGTCGGCGGCGGGCGCATCGCCGCGCACGAGATCATGGTCGGCATCCCGGCGATCCGCAACCTGATCCGCGAGGACAAGGTCGCGCAGATGTATTCGTCGATCCAGACCGGCGCGCAGTACGGCATGCAGACGCTCGATCAGTGCCTGCAGGATCTGGTCAAGCGCGGCCTGATCACGCGCCAGAGCGCGCTGGGTTACGCCAAGAACAAGGAAATTTTCAGATGAGAACGCAGGCCGGCTGGCGGGATTCGGGAATCGCCAAAAGCGATGCCCGGCGCACAGCTTGCGGCCTGCGTTTCGGTTACGTTGCAAACACGAATCAGGATCCTGGTACTTCGGCGTCGCCGGTCGGTGCGTCCTGCCGATTCCCGATTCCCGATTCCCGACACCCGGGAGTTACAGCATGAGCGCTCTGGATTTCACTTCGTTCCTGAAGCTGATGGTGCACAAGAAGGCGTCCGACCTGTTCATCACGGCCGGCATCCCGCCTTCGATCAAGGTGCACGGGCGGATCTCGCCGATCACGCAGTCCGCGCTGACGCCGCAGCAGTCGCGCGACATGGTGCTGAACGTCATGACGCCGTCGCAGCGCGAGGAGTTCGAAAAGACGCACGAGTGCCAGTTCGCGATCGGCGTGTCCGCCGTCGGGCGTTTCCGCGTCAGCTGCTTCTACCAGCGCAACAATGTCGGCATGGTGCTGCGCCGGATCGAAACGCGCATCCCGACGATCGAAGAATTGAACCTGCCGCCGATCGTCAAGACGCTGTCGATGACCAAGCGCGGCATCATCATTTTCGTCGGCGCGACCGGCACCGGCAAGTCGACGTCGCTGGCGGCGATGATCGGCTACCGCAACCAGAATTCCACGGGTCACATCATCACGATCGAGGATCCGATCGAATTCGTGCACAAGCACGAAGGCTGCGTCATCACGCAGCGCGAGCTCGGCATCGACACCGATTCGTGGGAGAACGCACTGAAGAACACGCTGCGCCAGGCGCCCGACGTCATCATGATCGGCGAGGTGCGCACGCGCGAAACGATGGAACACGCGGTCAACTTCTCCGAGACCGGCCACCTTTGCCTGTGCACGCTGCATGCGAACAACGCGAATCAGGCGATGGACCGCATCATCCACTTCTTCCCGGAAGACCGGCATCCGCAGCTGTTCATGGATCTGTCGCTGAACCTCAAGGGCGTCGTCGCGCAGCAGCTGATCCCGACGCCGGACGGCAAGGCGCGCCGCGTCGCGGTCGAAGTGCTGCTCGGCACGCCGCTGGTGCAGGATTACATCCGCAAGGGCGAGGTGCACAAGCTCAAGGACGTCATGAAGGAATCGACGAACCTGGGCATGAAGACGTTCGACCAGGCGCTGTTCGAGCTGTACCAGGCCGGCGAGATCTCGTACGAGGATGCGTTGCGCTTCGCCGATTCGTCGAACGAAGTCCGCCTCAAGATCAAGCTTGCCCAGGGCGGCGACGCGCACACGCTTTCGCAGGGGATGGATGGCGTCGAACTGGTTGAAGGCTGAACTGCTGCGCACTTCCGCTCGTTTCGAGCCGCCGCCGATTATTCTCCGCCCGGTTGCCGCATTGCGCCGGGCGCCTGCGCGCGTCCGCGATGACAACGACGCCGCCACTGCGCAGCTCGCGCATGCAGCCTGAATTGCCGCCGGCCGATGTCGCGCGGCTCGAAGCTGCGCTCGAGACCCTGTCGCAACTTCGCGCGCCCGGCGCCGATGCATACCTCGACGCGAAGGAAACGCCGTATGTCCGCGCCGAACGCGTGCGCAGCTATCTGCACATCCGGCACGGGCTTGTCGCCGCGCAGCGCGTTCTCGACTGGGGCTGCCGGCACGGCGCCAGCGCGCAACTCGTGCGCGCGGACCTTGGCGACGGTTACGACCTGCATGGCGCCGACTTTTGCGACGCCGACGAATACCGCGCCCTGCATGCTGCCTCGGGCATGACCTACCGGCGCCTCGAACATGCGTGGCGCCTGGATTACCCCGACGAATTCTTTGGCGCCGTCATCGGCGCGGGCGTGCTCGAGCACGTGGCGAACATCGGCGAATCGCTGACCGAGTTGTGGCGCGTTTTGCGCCCCGGCGGCGCGTTGCTGCTGACGCATTTGCCGAATGCGCGGTCGTGGAGCGAATGGTTGTCGCGGCGCACCGCGCCGGAGCTGGCGCACGTCCGGCGCTTCCGTCCGCGCGCGCTCGGCCGGCAATTGCTCGACTACGGCTTCGAAGTCGAGCGGTGCGGGTTTCACCATCTGCCGCCGACCACGTTGCCGTCGCGCGGCGACGACGTCGCGGTGCTGCGCGCCGCGTTGCGCTGGACCCAGCCGCTGCATGCGGTCGAAAGCATCTGGCCGCTGCGCGAATTCAGCGCGGCGATCTGGCTGATCGCGCGCAAGCGCCTGGGATTCTGAGCGGGCCGTTACGGCGAGTTCAACTCGATCGCCTGCTGCATCCGTATGCCGGTCGGCGTCGCCGTCAGCGTGAAGTCGCTCGAGCGCAGCCACTTCTCGTACATGCCGAACATCTGCGTCTGCAACTGGAACTGGCTCTGCTTGTCCGCCGGCATCGCCGCTTTCATCGTGTCGAGTGATCGGCTCATCCAGCCGTAGACGGCGCCGCTGAAATGCATGCGCATGAAGACCGGCGTGGTCGCGGCGGGCGCGGCCAGCCAGGTGCCGAGCGAGGCGACGTCATCGGCGCCGGTGGCGAACGCGATCGCCTTGTCCGACATGGCAACGGTCAGCGGCGGAGCATTCGGCGGCAGCAGGTCGGCCGGCAGCACGACCGGCTTGCCATCAGCGGCGATCTTGATTTTCTGCAGTTCCGGCATCGCCAGCTGGGCGATGCCGACCGAGGTCATCGGGTTGCTCAGCGCCAGCAGGAGCTTGCCGGCGACATCGGGCGTCGTCGAAGCTCCGTGAGCCAGTTCGAACTTGCTCACGCTCGCCCGCAGGCCGGTCAGGTCGCTCACCGGCGGCGGCACGACCACGTCGACCTTGGCCTTTGACGTGGCGAAACCCTCATTCAGCGAATGCAGCGTCGCGCACGCGTAGGGCTTGGCCGCGACCGCATCGGCCTGGGCGATCCAGAAGTCCTTGAGCTTGAGCACCGGCAAGGCGAGGCTGAAATCGATCGCGCCTTCGCTGGCCGCGCCGGTGCCAGGCGCTGCGCCAATCGCGCTGGCGAACTGCTGGGCGATGCGCGTGTCGATCTCGAGCTGCGTCGCAATCCGCATGCGCTGTCCAGACATTTCCTCGGCGCCGAACACGACGCGCGGAAACTTGTGCGCGATTTCCAGGTACTCGGCCCGGCAGGCCGCGTCGCTCGTGATCGCAGGTAGTCCGAGCGCTTGCGCGAACTCCGCGTCGCTGCCCGACAGCGGCTGGCTCAGGATCTCGACGAGGCGGACGAAGTCGACGAAGCCTTCGCCGTACGCCGAATACGAATATTGCTTGGCCAGGGCCTGCAGCGTGCCGGCATCGGCGATGCTCCGGTCCGGGCGTTTCACGCCGAGCAGCGCCTGCTTCAGCGCATCGCTGGCCTTGGGCGGGAACGCCGTGATGACGAGATAGTTGCCCTGGACCGCAATCGCCGCGGACAGGGTATCGTTGCCCGGCTGCCAATATTCCTGGTCGCCGGTCCTGGCCACGGGAAGCTTCGCCCCGGCATTCTGTTCGACGCGCGCGACCTCGGCCTTGAAAGCGGCCGCGTCGCCGAGTTCCATGCGCAGCACCGGCACCAGGCCGACGCCGTAAAGAGCGACGCGCGCATCGGGTTTCAGGCCGATCTGCCGCAGCTTGTCCCAGCTGTTGTGGGTCTTGATTTCTTCGAGCAGCGCCGTGGCGATCTTCTGCGAAGTGTCGTCGATCGCCGGCTTGGCGTCCTTCAGAAGCGTTTCGTACAGGTCGAACAGCGTCGGCCAGTAGTCCTGCATCGGCTTGGAAAGCTGCTCGACTGTCGCTGCCGGCACGGCCTCGAGATTTCCATAGACATACGGAGTGTCCGCCGGTGCGTACGCGAGCGGCGAATCCGCCGCGGGCGGCTTGCTGCAGGACGAAAGCAGGACGGCAACCGCGATCAGGGCGGCGAGGCGAACGGTCAGGCGCATGCAAGTCCCCGGAATGCGCCGCGCACTCCGCGCGGCCGACCGGCAAATTATGCGCGCGTCGGCGCCGGATTGTCTGCCGTCAGCAATTCGGCCAGCACTGCCATGCGCACGAACACGCCGTTGGCGACCTGCTCGAGGATCAGCGATCGTCCGCTGTCGGCGACTTCCGAAGCGATCTCCACGCCGCGGTTGATCGGTCCGGGATGCATGACCAGGCAGTCGGGCTGCGCCCGGCCCAGGCGCTGCATCGACAAACCGTAACGGGCGAAGTATTCCGACTCGGAAGGAATCGCCGCGCCTTCCATGCGTTCTTTCTGCAGCCGCAGCATGATGGCCACGTCCGCGCCGGCGATCGCCTCGTCGAAATTGTGGAAAATGTGGCATCCGGGGAATTCGCCGTCGGCCGGCAGCAATTGCGGCGGCGCGCACAGGCGCAGCTCGGCGACGCCGAGCGTGCGCAAGGCGTGGATGTCGGAGCGCGCGACGCGCGAATGACGGATATCGCCGCAGATGACGACGCGCAGGGCGGAAAAATCCGGCCGGTGGCGGCGCAGCGCGAGCACGTCGAGCAGCCCCTGGGTCGGATGCGCGTGGTTGCCGTCGCCGGCGTTGAGCACGGCCGCGCGCGAGCGCAGATGCCGGGCGACGAACGCCGGCGTGCCCGATTCCTTGTGACGCACGACGAACGCATCGCAGTGCATCGCTTCGAGCGTGTGCACGGTATCGAGCAGGCTTTCGCCCTTGACCGTCGACGAACTGGCGATGTCGAAGTTGATGACCTGCGCGCCGAGCCGCTTGGCGGCGAGGTCGAACGAGGTGCGCGTGCGCGTCGACGGCTCGAAGAACAGGTTCATGACCGTGCGGCCGGCCAGGAGGTCCAGCGGCTGCGCGCCGCCGCGGCTGGCCTCGCGCATCGCGTCGGCACGATCGAGCAGGGCGACGATGCGCTCGCGCGAAAGGCCCTCCAGCGTCAGCAAGTGACGCAGACGCCCTTCACCGTCGCATTGCAGGGTTGAATCGGAGGAATTGTGTTCAGGCATGCTCGAGCCAGCGCTCCACGATGATGGCCGCCGCTTCGGCATCGAGCGCGGCTGCGTGCTTGCGTTTCGCGGTGCCGCCGGCGCGACGCGCGGCGAACCGCTGCGCGGCCTCGCGTGAACTGTGACGTTCGTCAACAAACGTCACCGGCAGGCGATAACGCGTTTCCAGTTCGGCCGCGAAGCTGCGCGCGGCGCGGCTCGTGACCTGTTCGGCATCGTTCACGGTCAGCGGCAACCCGACGAGCAATGCATCCGGCCGCCATTCACGCAGCAGCACCTCGAGCCGGAGCCAGTCCGGACCGCGTTCGCCGTTCGCGAGCACTTCGAGCGCGCGCGCACTGCGCGAGATCATGTTGCCCACGGCGATGCCGATGCGGCGCGTGCCGAAGTCGAAGCCGAGTATCGTGGTGATGCATGCAGGGGCAGGGCTCAGGGCTGAGGGCTGAGGGCTGGAAGATTCGCCCGGTCTGGCGGCGCTCTGCTCTTCAACCCTCAGCCCTCGGCCCTCAGCCCTCGTTCTTGGCTGCCCTCGACCCTCGCCCCTCGTCCCTCCGCTCACGCTCTCCCCGAGTAGCTCGTCAGGTTCGCAATCGTCACGCCGACCAGCGCGGCCGCGGCGTCCCAGCGTTGCTCGATCGGTGTTTCGAACAGGATCTGTTCATTCGCGTCAGCCGTGAGCCAGGCGTTTTCCTTCAGCTCGGTCTCGATCTGGCCCGCGCCCCAGCCGGAGTAGCCGAGCGTGACCAGCGCGCGCTCGGGTCCACGGCCCTCGGCCATCGCCGCGAGGATGTCGCGCGAGGTCGTCACGCAGATCGAGTCGGAAATCTTGAACGACGATTCCCAGCCGCCGTGCGGCGAGTGCAGCACGAAGCCGCGCTCGGGTTGCACCGGACCCCCGATCAGCACCGGCGAGTCCCCGATCTCGGCGCTGGACGTGCTCAGATTCATCTGCGCCAGCACGTCGCCGAGGCGATATTCGGACAGCCGATTGACCAGCAGCCCCATCGCGCCGTCCTCGCTGTGCTGGCACAGGAACGCGACGCCGCGCTTGAAACTCGGATCGCGCATCGACGGCATCGCGATCAGGAAGTTATTGGTGAGGGTGGTCATCGCCAACATGGGTCTATTGTACGCGCTGTGGCCCCGCTAGCGGTTGCGCAATACGTCCCCGGGCAGGAACTGCCAGGTGCGGGTCACATAGAGTTCATCGACCTTCTCGCCGGGCGGGATCGGCGGAAACGGCGCGGCCAGCTTGACGATGCGCAGCGCGGCGTCGTCGAGCAGCTTGTGGCCGCTCGACTGGATGATGTCGGCGCTGCGCACCGAGCCGTCGCGATTGATCGAGACCGTCAGCACGAGCTGTCCGTGCATCTGCTGGCGCCGCGCTTCATCCGGATAGTTCAGGTTGCCGATGCGCTCGATGCGGGCGACCCAGGCCGACATGTAGGCGGCGTACTCATATTCCTTCGTGTTGGCCGAGATGAATTTCTTTTTCGGCCGCTTGGCGTAGGCGACCGAATCGCGCTGCACTTCCTCGGCCAGGCGCGCCATCTCGACCTTTTTTTCCATCAATTCGCGCGCGGTCGGCAGCGGCATTTCCTGGCGCTCGGGCGACTCCTTTTCGGTGTGCACGGCGAACGACGACTTCTGCTGGGTCAGCAGTTCATGCGGCGTTTCAGGCTGCGGTTTCGGCGCGCCGGCCAGCAGCGGGCGCGGTGCAAGGCCCGGATCGGGCTTGTGGATCGGACTCGACAGCGGCTCGCTTGGCCGCAGCGGCTTGTCGCTGTCGCCGCCGCCGGAATTGTGCGCCTGGGCGAGGAAATCGGCCTTGTCCGGCTTCGTGCCCGTCGCCGACTGGACCAGGATCACATCGAGCGCCGGAAGGCTCTGCGCGGGCTTTTCGTATTCGAACGTCAGGCCCAAAGCGAGCACGCCATGGGCAATCAGCGAGAACAGCAACGTGACCCCGAAGCGGTCGCCGCTGCCGACGACAGGAGCACTCACGATGCCTTGGCCTCGAGCGCGTCGAACAGCATGCCGGCGATGTTGAGCCCGAATTGCGCGTCGAGTTCGCGGATGCAGGTCGGCGAAGTCACGTTGACTTCGGTCAGGTAGTCGCCGATCGCATCGAGGCCGACGAAGCGCATGCCGCGGCGGCGCAACTCCGGTCCGACCAGCGCCGCGATGCGACGGTCGCCTTCCGACAGCGGCCGGCCGACGCCCTTGCCGCCGCGCGCCAGGTTGCCGCGGAAATCGTCGCCCTGCGGCATGCGCGCGAGCACGTACGGCACCGGCTCGCCGTCGATCATCAGGATGCGCTTGTCGCCGTCGCGGATCTCGGGAATGTAGCGTTGCGCGACCGTGAAGTTGCGGCCCTCGGCGGTCAGCGTCTCGATGATCACGTTGAGGTTCGGATCGCCGCGGCCGCTGCGGAAGATCGAGCGACCGCCCATGCCGTCGAGCGGCTTGAGCACGACATCGCCGTGCTCGGTGACGAAGCGGCGGATCTCGGCGGCGTCGCGCGCGATGATCGTCGGCGGTATGCATTGTGGAAAATGCAGCGAAAACAACTTTTCGTTCGCGTCGCGCAAGCCGCGCGGGTCGTTGATGACGCGCACGCCGGCCTGCTGCGCCAGTTCCAGCACCATCGTGTCGTAGAGGAACTGCGAATCGAACGGCGGATCCTTGCGCGCGAACACCAGGTCGACTTCGCGCAGGTCGAGCCAGCGCGGCTCGCCGAGCGTGAACCAGTCGCTGGCGTCGTCGCGCACCTGCACGTCCGCGGCGCGCGCGAACGGTTCGGCGCCGCGCAGCGCGAGGTCGCCCTGGTTCATGTAGAGCAGGCGATAGCCGCGCCGCTGGGCCTCGAGCATCAGCGCCAGCGTCGAGTCCTTTTCGACGTGGATCGCGTCGATCGGGTCCATCAGAACGGCGACGGTCGCAGTCATCGGCGAGGCTCGAGCAGGGCAGGGGAAGAAGGGCAGCAGGCGATCATGTTGGCATGCGGTGTGCTTGTGAATGAAACGTGAAAACAAACACGTTCCTCGCAAAGACACGGTCTATACTAGCATCGGCTTGGTGGCGCATCGGCGCCGTCCGGTCGCCGGCAGCAACAAGAAACCGTCGATTTGTTCAGGTACTTTCCTCAGACTTGCCGCTGGTTTAGCGGAAAGCCTTGACAGGATTGCGAAGTATTGGTTAATACGGCGAAAGTTTCCATAGCGGTGCACGGGCCCGATCCGCACGGCGACCGGCCGGATGCACTGCGAACGTGGTTCGGAGCTCCCGGCCGGCATCGATGGCCCGCAGCCGCTTTGGACTGGAACTCCGCAGGCAGGGGGTAGTGCGTGGAAGAGACAGCAAAAAACGGCGTTTTGACAGGGCTGAAGGTCATGGTCATCGATGATTCGAAGACCATCCGGCGGACCGCCGAAACGTTGCTGAAAAAGGAAGGCTGCGACGTCGTGACCGCGATCGACGGGTTCGAGGCGCTGGCCAAGATTTCCGACCAGCAGCCGAACATCATCTTCGTCGACATCATGATGCCGCGCCTGGACGGCTACCAGACCTGCGCGCTGATCAAGAACAACCAGATGTTCAAGTCCACGCCGGTGATCATGCTGTCGTCGAAGGACGGCCTGTTCGACAAGGCGCGCGGACGCATCGTGGGTTCCGAACAGTATCTGACCAAGCCGTTCACCCGAGAGGAATTGCTCGGGGCGATCCGGCGGCACGTCGGAACCCGATAGGCAGCATTGATCCGACGCAAGGGGAAAACGTGGCGCATATCCTGATCATCGACGATTCACCGACCGACGTGCGCGTGTTCACGACGCTGCTGGAGAAGAACGGTCATCGCGTCAGCAGCGCCCCGAGCGCGGAGGAAGGCATCGTCCGCGCCAAGCGCGAACGGCCGGACCTCGTCATCATGGACGTGATCATGCCCGGCATGAACGGCTTCCAGGCGACGCGCACGCTCAGCAAGGACAACGACACGTCGAGCATTCCGATCGTGATCGTCACGACCAAGTCGATGGAGACCGATCGCGTCTGGGGCTTGCGCCAGGGCGCCAAGGATTTCCTGACCAAGCCGGTCAGCGAGCAGGAATTGATGTCCCGCATCCAGAACCTGTTGACGAACTGACCTGCCGCCGACGCCATGGCCATCGCACTCGACATGCTTGCGCTCAGCCCCTTCGAGGCGCTGGCAGAATACGAAAAGCGCAGCCTGGCCCACGTGGCCGGCGTCCCGGAACAGATCGACGCGCCCGGCCTGTGGCGCGGCATCGGCTTCCGCATCGGCACCCGCTACCTCGTCAGCAGCATCAACGAGGTGAACGAAATCCTGACATTCCCTTCGCTGACGCTGGTTCCCGGCACGCGCCTGTGGCTGCTCGGCGTGGCGAACGTGCGCGGCAACCTGGTGCCGCTGATCGATCTGAAGCAGTACCTCGAGGGCGAGCGCGCGCTGTTGACCGAGTCGAGCCGCGTGCTCCTCGTGCGGCAATCGGGCGGCAGCGTCGGGCTGCTCGTCGACGAAGTGCTCGGCCAGCGCAACTTCTCGGAAGAGCAGCGCGCCGACGCGATCGGTGAAGAGGACGATCGCTACCGCCGCTTCGTCGGCGAAAAATATCTATTGGGCGAGGTCTATTGGGGCCTGTTCAGCATGGCTGCGCTGGTGCGCACGCCGGATTTTGCCCAGGCTTCGGCCTGAGCGGAAATCCGACATGACGCCGGCGCGCATACAACGTATACAAGGGGTGAATTTATGAGTGCAACAACGGGCGCAGCAGGCGGCAGAGAACGAGCGGGAGGCGCCAACACGCTGCTCGTGTTCGTGCTGGTGGTGGCAATTGCCTTCGCAGTCGTGGACTTCGGCTATCTGACCTATTACGCAGGACAGGATGCGAAGGCCGGGGCGCTGGTGACCAAGGTCCAGGTGCTTTCGCAGCAGTTGTCGAAAGTGGCGAACGATGCCGCCGGCGGCAACATCGATGCGTTCAAGAGCCTCGAGCAGACGCGCAACACGATCGACGACCTGCTCGGCAAGTTGAAGAAGGGCGATCCGGCCGGAGGCATGCGCGCCTACGGCAGCGAATCGCAGTTGACGACCGAAATCGCCAACATGGACCGGGCCTGGGCGCAGTTGAACACCGACGCGACGAAGATCCTGTCCAGCAAGGAGCAGGTGTTGAACACCGCGCAGGTCGCGGCCGACTTCAACAGCAAGATGCCGGTGCTGAACTCGCGCATGGAGGAAGTGGTCAAGGCGCTGACCGAGAAGAACGGTTCGGCCGGCCAGGTCATGATTTCGTCGCGCGAAATGTTGCTCGCCGACCGCATGCAGCGCCGCGTGCAATCGATCCTGCAGGGTGGCGAAGACGCGCAGTCGGCGGCCGACGGCCTGGCGCGCGACGCACAGTTCTACGGCGTGGTCCTTTCCGGCCTGATCAACGGCAACGGGGACCTCAACATTCGCGCGATGGACAACGCCAGCGCGAAGGAAATCCTTTCCGAGATCAACAAGCAGTGGGTCGAACTCGCCGATCCGGTCAAGAAGCTGCTCGACGCGGCGTCCGGTTTGCAGGACGTCAAGCAGGCCGCCGACCAGGCCTCGATCGACTCGCAGACCATGCTGCTGAAAGCCGAGCCGCTCGGCCAGCGCATCGCCGGGCTGGCGTCGAGCCGCACCTGGCCGAATCCCTGGTACGGCGTCGCTGCTGCCGGCCTGGCGATCATCCTGGTCCTGTGGCTGGGCTTCACGCAGATCCGCAGCCAGCGCCAGCGCTACCAGATCACCGCCGAATTGAACCAGCGCAACCAGGAAGCCATTCTGCGTCTGCTCGACGAAATGGGATCGCTGGCCGAAGGCGACCTCACGGTCAAGGCGACCGTTACCGAAGACATCACCGGCGCCATTGCCGACTCGGTGAACTTCGCGGTCGAAGCGCTGCGTTCACTGGTTACCACGATTAACGAAACGGCGGTGCAGGTATCGGCCGCAGCCCAGGAAACGCAGGCGACCGCCATGCACCTGGCCGAAGCCGCCGAGCATCAGGCGCAGCAGATCACCTCGGCCTCGGCGGCGATCAACGAAATCGCCGTCTCGATCGACGAGGTCTCGAAGAACTCGGCCGAATCGGCGGACGTCGCCCAGCGCTCGGTGCAGATCGCATCGAAGGGCGCCGCGATCGTGCGCCAGACGATTCAGGGCATGGACTCGATCCGCGACCAGATCCAGGAGACCTCGAAGCGCATCAAGCGCCTCGGCGAATCCTCGCAGGAAATCGGATCGATCGTCGAACTGATCAACGACATCGCCGAACAGACGAACATTCTCGCCTTGAACGCCGCGATTCAGGCGGCCTCCGCCGGTGAAGCGGGCCGCGGCTTCGCGGTCGTCGCCGACGAAGTGCAGCGACTGGCCGAACGCGCGTCGGGCGCCACACGCCGAATCGAAACGCTGGTGCAGACGATTCAGGCCGACACGAACGAAGCGGTCACGTCGATGGAACAGACGACCGCGGAAGTCGTCGCCGGCGCACGCCTGGCCGAGGACGCGGGCCTGGCGCTCGGCGAGATCGAAAAGGTGTCGAACGACCTGGCCGACCTCATTCAGAACATCTCGTCGGCCGCACGCCAGCAGTCGGCCGCGGCAACGAACATTTCGGCGACGATGAACGTCATTCAGGAAATCACGACGCAAACGTCGGTCGGCGCGAGCCAGACGGCCGAGTCGATCGGCAACCTCGCCCAGTTGGCGGCGGATTTGCGCCGTTCGGTCGCCGACTTCAAGCTGCCGTCGTAATCAAGGTTTATACCAGTCGCAGGTGCCCTTCCATGCCGATGCGTTTTCCGCCAGACCATCCGTACAGCGCAGCGCGCTGCGCGGATGATCCGGCTGAGCGTGCAGGACGGCGATCGGAGCAGCTGAGGAACGCGGGAACGCACCCATGAAATTGCAAGAAGACATCGACTTCACGACCCTGAACTGGGTCAAGCAGGAACTCGACGAGACCTTGAACCAGGCGCGTCAGGCGCTCGAGGCGTATGTCGACGATCCTGCCGACACCAGCCTGATGCGCTTCTGCGCAACCTACCTGCACCAGGTGCAGGGCACGCTGCGCATGGTCGAGCTGTATGGCGCGGCGATGGTCGTGGACGAGATGGAGCGCGTCGCGCAGGGCCTGCTCGACGGCAGCGTCAAGCCGCAGGACGACACCTATTCGGTGCTGATGCGCGGCATCGTGCAGCTGCCGGACTATCTCGAACGCCTGCAAAGCGGCCACAAGGACATTCCGATCGTCCTGCTGCCGCTGCTCAACGACCTGCGCGCGACGCGCGGCGAAAAACTGCTGACCGAATCGGTGCTGTTCTCCCCGGACCTGTCGGCGCCGCTGCCGGCGGCCGCGGCAGGCGCCGCGAGCAGCCTGCCGGTGCTCGAGCTGCGCGCCCAGGGCGCGCGCCTGCGCACGGCATTCCAGCTTTCGCTGCTGCGCTGGATCCGTGACGATTCGGCTGCAGACCAGCTCGATCGCCTGATCGACGTGCTCGATCGCGTGCGCAAGCTGTGCGCGGGCGAAGAGGCGCGGCGCTTGTGG
>DATIEJ010000263.1:0-5584 GCA_035455825.1 Rhodanobacteraceae bacterium
CGCTGCCAGCCGAGAAAATCGGTGCCGTCGTATTCGATGCCGAGTGCGATGCGCAACGCGGGATTCCCGATCTGCCGTCATTCCCGCGAAAGCGGGAATCCATTTTGCCTTTGTTTCGGCTAATAAGATCAACATGGATCCCCGCTTTCGCGGGGATGACGTCGTCAGTTGGGGTCGCTGGGAAACTGGATCCTGGCTCAGCGCGCTTTCGCGCACCGATAAAAGTGGCCTCATCCTGAGGTCACTTGATCTCGGCCAGGAGCTTGCGGGCTTCGTCCTTCTGCGAGTCGTTGCCTTCGGACATGACCTCATCGAGCATCGAACGGGCGCCTTCCGGATCGCCCATGTCGAGATAGGCCTTGGCCAAGTCGAGCTTGGTGCCGATCGCATCCTCGCTGACGAACAGTTCGTCCGCAGGCGCCACGAGCGTGTGCTCGGGCTGCGGCTCCACATGCGGCACTTCCACGTGATGGTCCATTCCGGTTTCGGCCGCATGCATTTCGTGCTCGCGGGCAAAGTCCGGCAGCGGTTCGTGCAACAGCGTTTCCGTGTCCGGAGGCGTGTCTTCGGCGCGCACTGGCAGATCGAAGTCGAAACGTTCTTCCGTGGCAACCGGCTCATTTTCGGCGTGCAGCGGCCGGTCGTCGAACGTGCCCGCCTGCGTATGCATCGGCTCGGAAAAGACGAACTCGTCCGGCGACTCGACGTGCGCATGGGCTTCGCCGTCTTCGTGACCGGCCATGGCGACCTCGCCGAACAGCGGGTTGTGCGGCGCGAGAACGGCACCCATCGCCAGAACTTCGTCCCATTCCGGCGCAGCCGGATCGGCCAGGTGCGCATGCATCTGTTCCGCCGCGTCTTCGAAGCGGGCAGCATCGCCGCGCGCATAGTAGTGGCGCAGCAGTTCGAGCGACGCCGCGCTGTTGCCGGGGTCGTTCCGCAGTGTGTCGAGCAGCCGTTCTTCTTCGTGCACGGCGTCGGGCCCGAGATCGCCTTCACCGCCTACAGCGCCACCGACCGCAAACGGCTTCGGTTTGCGCATGAAGCGCATCAGAGCGAGCAGTCCGACCAGCAGCAGTGCGGCGCCGCCGCCGAGCAGCACGTTCTGGTTCTTGTAGAAAGGCTCGCCTGCCGGTTCCAGCGGCGCGACCTTGGCCGCTGGCGTCGATTTTACCGGCGCAACCGCTGTCGTCGCCGGCTTCGATGCCGAAGAGTCCGTTGAGGATGCTGGCGTTGTAACGGCGGCTGTCGTGTCGGTGGGACTCGCTGGCGAAGTTGCCGGCGAAGGCGATGTCGAGGCGGCGGTGTCCGTTGCGGGCGAGGTCGTCGCTGGCGACGATGTGGTCGCCGTCGACGACGTCGTCGGTGGCGTCGTCGTGGATGCAACAGGTGAAGTCGAGGCGGATGGCGTCGTGCTCGGCGTGGCTGTTGGCGGAGTCGTCGAACTCGGCGCTGGCGTCGTCGTTGCCGCTGTCGCTGCGGGTGGGGTCGCCGTTGCCGTTCCTGCCGCGGGTTTGGCCGCAGCACTCTTGTCCGCCGCAGCCTTTTCAGCTGCAGCCTTGTCCGCGGCGCTCATGTCGCCCCAGATGTCTTTCGCCGTGACTTTCTGTTCGGGCTTGCCGGCGGCAGCCGCCGGCGGAGCCGCAGTCGTGGCGACCGGCGTCTTGGCCGCCGCCGCAGCGCTCGCTGCTGTCTTGCCCTGCAGGTCCTTCAACTTGGCCTGCAGTTCGGCAATTTCCGAATCCTTCATCGTCAGCAAGCGCTGGTCCTTGCTTCCAAGGTCCTCGAGTTGCTTAACGCGCGACTTCAATTCCGCTGCTTCCTGCTCGCGGCTGGTCAGCGCTTCTTTCGTACGCGCCAATTCGGCCTTGGTGGCGGCATCGTCCTTTCCGGTTCCGCCGGCTGCACCCGCACGGTCGCTGGCGGCGTCGCTTTTGCCCGCACGTGGCGGCACGAGCGCCAGGCGTTCCTGCGCCTGCTTGCCACCGGCATCCGCGCCGCCTGTCTTCGCCGGGGCCGCCGTCGCCGGAGTCCCGGTGTGTGCGACCAGCGTCGGCGAGGTTACGGGAGCCTTCGAGGTCCACGCTTCGTTTTGGCTATGCACTTGCGCCACGGCCTCATGGATCGCGCCGGCGGCACGAATGTCGTCGCTGTTAGGAATGCGCAGGATCGCGCCGCGCTTGAGCGCGTTGATGTTGTCCTGGTAGAACGCCTTGGGATTGGCCTTGAGCAGGGCCAGCATCATCTGGTTGATGTTGGTCTTTTCGTCCGGACGCGTGGCGCGGGCAATTTCCGAAAGCGTTTCACCCGCGGCGACCGGGCCGTAGTCGTTCGCGGCGGTCGATTGCGCAGCCGGTTTCGGCGCCGCTGCCGGTGCGGGTGCAGGCGGCGGCGGTGCGGTTTTCTTCGGCGGTTTCTGCGAAGCTGCGACCGGCGGCTTGGGTTCGGGGGGCGCCGCCTTTGGCGGCGGCGCGGGCTTCGGCTGGGCCAGCGGCTGCGGCGCGGCAGCCGGTTTTTCCGCGACTGGCGCGACCGTGGCCGGCGCGCCGCGGGCCGGCGGCGCCGTGATCGGCGGATCGAGCAGCACGGTGTACTCGCGCAACACCTTGCCCTTCGTCCAGTTCGCGACGATCAGGAAATCGATCAGCGGCTCACGCACGGCCTCTTTCGTCGTCACCTTGATGACGGTCTGACCGCGTGCGTTCGTCGTCACCGCCATCTCGAGCGGGACAGTCAGCCGCGCGCGATTCAGGCCGACACGCTCGAAATCTTCGGCTGAGGCCAGATCGACCGTCAGTTCGGTCGCTTCCGCCGCCGACTCGGTCAGGACCGGAATCTCCGCGTCGAGCGGCTGATTCAATCCGGATTTGACCTGGATAGTTCCCAGCCCTAACGCGAATGCGTTGCTGCACGCCAAAGCGAGCGCAACGGCAAGTGATAGTTTTACCGGTCCTTTCATGAGGTTAGCCCCCCAACTATGTCTTTCATTTAACCACTGGACGAGCTTCCGCCTGAAATCCCTAAGCTCGAAAACGCCTTATAACACAATCGTAACTATAGGTCACAGGTAAGTTTTTGCCAATATCTCGGCAATCTGCACTGCATTCAGCGCGGCGCCCTTGCGAATATTGTCCGAAACGATCCACAGGTTCAGGCCACGCGGGTGGGAAATATCCTGACGAATGCGGCCGACATACACCGGGTCGTGACCGGCCGCATCGCTGACCGGCGTCGGATATCCCCCGGCCTTGCGTTCGTCGATCACTTCCACGCCGGGCGCCTTTTCTAACAGGGCGCGAGCCTGCTCTGCCGTGATCGGGTCGCGGGTTTCGAGATGTACCGCTTCGGAATGGCCATAAAAAACCGGCACGCGCACTGCCGTCGGATTCACCTGGATCGAATCGTCCTCGAGGATCTTGCGCGTCTCCCAGACCATCTTCATCTCTTCCTTCGTGTAACCGTTCGACTGGAACTCGTCGATATGCGGTATCACGTTGAAGGCGATCTGCTTGCTGAACTTCGCCGGCGCATGTTCCTGGAAGTTCAGCAGCGCCGCGGTCTGCTTCGCCAGTTCTTCCATGCCGGATCGGCCCGCGCCGGAAACCGACTGGTAGGTCGCGACGTTGATACGGGCAATGCCGACGGCGCGATGAATCGGCGCCAGCGCGACCAGCATCTGCATCGTCGAGCAGTTCGGATTGGCGATGATTCCGCGCGGCTTGTAGCGCGCAATCGCATGCGGATTGACTTCGCTGACGACCAGCGGGATATCGTCCTGGTAGCGGAACTCCGACGTATTGTCGATGACGGCGGCGCCGGCCGCCGCGGCACGCGGGGCATGCAGGCGCGACACCGATGCGCCGGCCGAAAAAAACGCGATGTCGACGCCGGCGAAATCGTAATCGGCAAGATTCCTCACGGTCAGCGACTTGCGTCCGAACTCGACGAAACCGCCGGCCGAGCGTTCGCTCGCCAGCGGCACGAGTTCGCTGACCGGAAACTTGCGCTCGTCGAGAATCGCGAGAACTGCTTCGCCGACCGCGCCGGTGGCGCCGACCATCGCAACCTTGAAACTGTCCTTCTTGCTCATGTGTCCTGCTTGCTCATTCGTCTTCGTTGTTCTTTCAAAAAAGCCTTAACGCGGATTACGCGGATCTGCGCGGAGTTTCGCGGATAAAGCTCAATACCGTTGCATATCCTGATCCGCGTTCATCCGTTCTCATCCGCGTCCATCCGCGTTTGATCCGGACGTGATCGGCTTCGAAAACTCAAGGCGTCCGGATTGAGCACGTTTGGCGGGCGGCCCGCGTTCGGACCGAAGCCCAATGCCGCAATGAGATTGTCGACGGCAAGGCTGGTCATCGCCCGCCGTGTATCGACGCTCGCACTCGCAATATGCGGTGTCAGCACGGCGTTGTCGAGCGTCGGCAGCAGCGGATGCAGGGCCGGCTCGTTCTCGAACACGTCCAGCCCCGCGCCGGCGAGCCGCCCGCCAGCCAGGGCCTCGACCAGCGCCGCGTCGTCAATAATGCCGCCGCGAGCGACGTTGACGAGGATTGCCGATGGCTTCATCAACGCCAGTTCCGCCGCGCCGATCGCATGCCGGTTCTGCGCGGTCAGCGGCAGGACGAGCACGAGAAAATCTGCGACGCGGAGCAGTTCCTCGCGGCCGACATGGCTGGCGTTGCATTCGCGCTCGATCGCCGGGGCCAGGCGCGAACGGTTGTGGTAGATGACCGGCATGCGAAATCCGGCGGCGCGCCGGGCGATGGCCTGGCCGATGCGGCCCATGCCGAGGATGCCCAAGGTGCGGCCGTGCACCTCGGCGCCGAGCAGAAGGTTGTACGACGGACTGCGCCAGTGATCCGCGCGCACGTAGCGCTCGCCCTCGCCGACACGCCGCGCGGTTGCAAGCAACAGCGCCCAGGCAAAATCGGCGACCGCTTCGTTCAGCACGTCAGGCGTATTGGTCGCGACGATTCCCGCGGCGGTCAGCGCAGCAAGATCGAGGTTGTCGTAGCCGACCGCGACATTAGCCACGGCCCGCAGCTGCGCCGACTGCGCGATTACCTCGGCAGTCACCGGATCGGCGACGCCGAGCATGGCGCCCTGCTTCTCATGCAGCTTGAACGCGACTTCGCCCGGCGTCCAGGAGCGGTCTTCGGTCTCGACATCGACATCGAAGAATGCGCGCAGCCGATCAATGATGTCGCCGAACAGCGGGCGCGAGACCCAGATGCGCGGACGCAAGATCTGGCTCACGATCGGCTCACTCTTTTTCGTCAGCGCTGCCGGGAATGCGCGGCGCGACATCGCCGACGTCGCCGCATTGCGCGCGATGCCGAAGTGCCTGGTCGACCAGCACGAGCGCCATCATTGCCTCGCCGATCGGCGTCGCGCGGATGCCGACGCATGGATCGTGGCGGCCCTTGGTCACGACCTCGACCGGTTCGCCGGCCAGGTTCACGCTGCGTCCGGGAATCAGGATGCTCGAGGTCGGTTTCAGCGCCATCGAGGCGATGATCGCCTGTCCGGTCGAAATGCCGCCGAGAATCCCGCCGGCGTGGTTCGACAGGAAACCCTG
>DATIEJ010000264.1:0-2017 GCA_035455825.1 Rhodanobacteraceae bacterium
CGCGTCAGGCCCGTGCGCGCCGCCACTTCGGACAACGTCAGGCGCGCATGTTCGCGGTCGAATGCGCGGACGACACTGAGGCCGCGCGCAAGCGACTGGACGTAGTCGGGGCTGTCCTCGAACGGTAAGGCGGGGTCTTTGGACTTTCTCGTCGTCGGCATGTGGGTATCGACTCGATCATTCATTGCTTCTCTCTCGTCGTTCCGGCAAACGCCGGAATCCAGCGCCTCTCAAAGTGAGGTCGGAGGGCGCTGGGTCCCGGCAAGCGCCGGGACGACGACAGGTGACGCGGTGCCACAACAACCCGTTCGCCCCGACTTGCCCCGTTGCGCTATTGAAAGGCGCCGCCGGGACATGCCTCGAGTGCAGGCCCGCAGGGCCGAAGCGAAGACTCGCGACCCCACTTCGACTTCGCTCGCTGCGCGAGCTACGCTCAGTGCGAACGGAAAGGTTGAGACCTCTATTCGGTTGCCGCAACTTCCCTTGACAGTGAGCCTAAAGCCCTTCCAATATGTTCGCAACACAAATTCCTGTTCGATTATCGAACATGCTGGTCTTCTCCCGCTGGCGGGAGAAGGTGGCGCGCAGCGCCGGATGAGGGTGGGATTGGGCATCCCGAATTTCCGCCGGGCAGGAGCCCAAGTGCTTCGGACCGGGAGAAGCCGGGCGCCGCTCTCACCCGCCATGCTGCGCGCGGCGGCCTCTCCCGCTAGGGCGAGAGGCGACCTCGACAGGGATTCCATGCACACAGACGTCCAAGGGCCGTATAGCGTGATCGACGAGCGTCACAGCGTGCTGCACAGCTGGTGCGTGCAAACGCAGTGGGATGCGCCGACTGTCGTCGGCGGGCGCGGCGCGCATTTCTTCGATGCCGATGGCCGCGACTATCTCGACATGAGCAGTCTGGCCGAGTGCAGCAACCTGGGTCATCAGCATCCGGCTGTCGTCGAGGCGATCCGCGCCCAGGCCGAAAAACTCTGTTTCGTCACGTCGGCATGGGGATCCCAGCCGCGCGCCGAGTTGGCTGCGCTGCTGCTCGAAAAATCCGGCTTCGACGCTGGCCGCGTCTACTTCACGCTCGGCGGTGCCGACGCCAACGAGCACGCGGTCAAGTTCGCGCGCCAGGCTCGCGGCTTGCCGGGCGGTATCGTCGTTGCGCGCGACCGTTCGTATCATGGCGCGAGCTACGCCTGCATGGCGCTGTCCGGCGACAGCCGCACGCGCGAGCAGACCGACCCGGCGCGCTTCGGCGTCATGCACGTTCCGCCGCCCTACGCATATCGTTGTCCGTACGGCACCACCAGCGCACGGGAATGCGGTGCGCAAGCGGTCGCCGAGATTGCGCGCCTGTTCGATCAGCCTGGCGCGGGCAACTTCGCCGCCGTGATCATGGAACCGAACGCCGGCACGAACGGCATCGTCGCCCCGGACAACTACTGGCCCGGCCTGCGCGAGCTCACGCGCGCGCGCAACGTCTATCTGATCGCCGACGAAATCATGAGCGGCTTCGGCCGCTGCGGCGAATGGTTCGCGTGGCAGCGCCATGGCGATGCCGGGAAACCCGACCTGATGACGCTGGCCAAGGGCCTGACGGGCGCGCACATTCCGCTCGGCGCGGTCATTGTCGATGCGCACGTGGCGCGCGTGCTGGAAACGCAGATGCTGTACACGGGCCTGACCTATTGCGGCCATCCGTTGTCATGCGCGGCCGGAGTCGCCGCGATACGCGCATACGAGGACGGCCAGCTGGTCGAGCGCTCGCGCCGGCTCGGCGCAAACATGTTCGCGCAGCTGCAGATGTTGCAGCACCGACACGCGTGCATCGGCGACGTGCGCGGCGGCGACGGGTTGTTCGCGGTAGTCGAACTCGTGCGCGATCGCGAAACGCGCGAGCCGCTCGCGCCGTGGCCGCAAACGCCGCCCGCGCTGCGCACCTTGGTCGACCGCGCGCGCGATGCCGGCGTATCGTTCGCCACGCGCGGCAACCTGATCATCCTCGCGCCGCCGCTGGTGATCG
>DATIEJ010000265.1:0-6535 GCA_035455825.1 Rhodanobacteraceae bacterium
CTCACCGAGCCACCGGCGGTAGCGGTGGTCACGCCGTCGGTATTCGTGATACCGAGATTGGCACTTGGCGACAGCGTGTCGGTATCGGTCGCGCTGTTGTTGGCCGGTGTTGGATCGGTCACGCTGCCCGGCGGCGCAACCGTCGCCGTGTTGACTAGCGAACCAGTCGCACCGGCGCCGATCGTGCAGCTCGCCGTGTAAGTGACGCTGCCGCCACTTGGCAGGTTGACCGTATTGTTGATGTTGCCGGAGCCCGATGCCGTGCACGTACCGCCACCTGCACCGACGCAAGTCCACGAACAGGTTAGCGATGCCGGGAACGTGTCGGCCACGGTCGAACTGGGCGCGTTGCTCGGTCCTGGATTCGATGCCGTGATCGTGTAGTTCACCGAGCCGCCTGGCGTCGCCGTTGTCACACCGTCGGTATTCGTGATGCCGAGATTGGCGCTTGGTGACAGCGTGTCGGTGTCGCTCGCGCTGTTGTTCGCGGATGATGGATCGGTGACGCCAGCCGGTGCCGTCACGGTTGCCGTGTTGAGCAACGAGCCGGTCGCCGCCGCCGAGATGTTGCAAGTTGCCGTGTACGTCACGCTGCCGCCGTTCGGCAGATTCACTGAGTCGTTGATATTGCCGGAGCCGGATGCCGTGCACGTGCTGCCACTCGAGGCGGCGCAGGTCCACGAACACGTCAGGGTGCCGGGGAAATTGTCGACGACGTTGGACGCCAGTGCCGCACTCGGACCGGCGTTCGCAGCCGTGATCGTGTACGTGACCGATCCGCCCGGTGACGCCGTTGCGACGCCGTCGCTGTTCGTGACAGACAGGTCGGCCGTCGAACCCGATGTGTTGGAAAAACATACCGTGGCGTCGTCGAGGACCGGCGTTACGCCGCCGTTCGTCGTCGCCAGGAACGCGCGGTATTGAAGGTAGCGCTTGCCGGCGAACTGACTCAACGATGCGCCGGTCGTCGTGTAGAACGTCGCCGCCGTGCCGTCCGGGCCGACGAAATTGAACGGCCCGAAACTGGAATTGCTGCCGGCCGCCTGAAAGCGCAGGGACGTGTTCGCTGGTGTCGCGCCGCCCCACGACAGAGTCGTCCACGCCACACTGAGTCCGCTCGCCGGATTGGCGTCCTTGGTCGACGAGACCAGGTCGCCGGAAGCTGCAAAGCCGGTCGACAGATACACTTTGAACCCGGTATCGGTTTGCGCGCTGCCGGTATTCGGGATCGACCACGAGGTGCCGCTCGTCGTGCTGCTGACGCGCGCACCGCCGGCGTACACGTCGGCGCCCTGGGTCTGCGTTCCGCTGCGCGTCAATGCGTACGTGCCGGCGGAAGGATTCGAAACCGGCCGGATCACCAACGCGTATTGCGTGCCCGCATTCAGCGTCGGGCCGCTGGCGAAAACAACCGAATAGTAGCCGCTCGAACCGCTGCTGAACCCGGTGATCGTGCCGGACGCGAGGTCCGCTCCGGTCGGCAGGCCTGCACTCGTGGCCCGCAGGCTCAAGGTCAGGTTCGGCGTGGTGCCGGTGCAGCTGCTGCAGAACAGGTTGATGTCGGCCTGAGTCAATTTTCCGCTGGCCGATGGCGTGAACGTCTGGCCGCCCCACGCCGTGGAATTGATGGCGACGCCGAAGCCGCCAAGCGTCGTGTTCTGCTGATTGATGGTCGGCGTGTTGACGAGCGTGACCGATCCGGGCGCAGTCGTAAGATCCACAGCGGTCGGCACGCCGAGCTGGAAATCGGCCTGCGTCGTATCAACCGGACAGGCGCTCGCCGGCGCGGCAGCCAGCGAGAAGTCCTTGGTCGTTGCGCTGCCGTCGGACACAACGACGTTCGACACGGTGCCGGTCGCATAACCGGCGGCAGCCGCGCTGAGCGACGGGTAAGTGCCGGTCGGAATTGCGCTGAACGTGTATGCGCCACCGGCATCGGTCGTCGTATTGCGGCTGCCGAGCGACACCGTGGCGCCGGCGATCGGCGCGCCGCTGGCGGTTGCGGTCACGGTTCCCTGCACGCTGCCGGTCGAAACCGGCGTGCAGGCTGGATACTTGAATGCGCCGATGCGCGTCTGCCAGTTGCCGCCGGTCACGGCGTAGTACTCGTTCGACATCCAGAACCTGCAGCCGTCGGGATCCAGGGACATGGAGCTGTAGTCGCCCCAGCGGTTGGTCGAGTTCTGCGAACCGGTGCCTTCGATCAGCGAAGTTTCGGTCTGCGTTATCGCGTTCGCGGCATCACCCGCGAGCCTGCCCGCGTAGCGTATTGCGGGATTCAAAGAGGCGTTCGATGCGCTGTAGCCAATCGCCATGTTGCCGGCGCGATCGACCTCGACGCTCGGCATGAAGCGGTGCACGGTTGCGTCCGGGCTGAACGTGAAGGCCTGCGTCGCATTTGCTTCGATCGTGCCGCCGGTGACCTTGACCTGGTAGTAGCGCACGCCAGCCTGGGCCGACGTCGCTCCCGATGCGCCGACCGTGTGGCTGTCCCACAGCGATTCGACGCCGCCGATGTTGGAGTATTGGTTCTGCACCATCAGGCGCGGATACAGCGTGTCGAGCGCATTGGCAGGCGACGGCACATCGCCGTTCGCGCCGGAAAACTGGCTCCAGCTCGTCGCGGTCAACGACGTGAACGGGCCGGTCAGGGTCGACGTGGAGATACTGTTCCAGTCAACGTGAAACTTGTACACGCTGACGACGTTGAGAAAGTTCCAGACGACGGCAAAGTAGTTCGGGCTGCCGGCTGGCGGCGTCCCGGTCTGCAGGCGCGCATTGCTCGGCAGCAGCGTGAACTCGTCGGCGGGCGCATCGAACGAAACGACTTGCACGCCAGGCGCCCCGGCGTACATCTGCGCCTTGTTGAATGCGTACAGCCGAACGTTCTGGAAGCTGCCCGAGGCAGCGTAGTCGAACATGTTGACCGACATGTAGATGCCGTCGGGCCAGACGCCGAACTTCGGATAATCGCCGAGGCCGCCGGTCGTGTTGATCGAATAGAAGTTCCAGCCGCCGGCAACCGGGTCGCCGGTCTTGGAAACGGCGATGCACTGGAAGTTGCCGGGCGGATTGACCACGTTTTGCCCGGCGTCGAGCTGGAACGCGAAATCCGAAATCACCCAGCGGTCTTCGAACGTGTCGTAGAGCACGACCGGATCGCCGAAGTTGTCCGTGTCGCACAGGTTGCCGAAGTTGCCCTGGCTCATGAACGTGTCGAACGTGAACGCCGCGACGCGCACGCCGGTCGACTTGTTGTAGATGCCGATCGAGGTATTGACGGTCTCGATGAAGTAGGTCGGTCCGACATCGCCGTTGGTGTCCGGCGGGTGCCCGGCGCCCCAGTTGTTGAAATCCAGGCCGGCGAAATTCGCCGATGGTCCCGGCGCCGGAGCGCTTGGTCCGCCTGCTGGCGCGGCACGCTGCACCGGAATGCTGCCGGGCAGTTCTATCGGATTCGGCTCCGGGCCCTCGCGTTCGGGGCGCTCGCGTTTCCTGATCGCGCCGGGTGGCAGTTGTCGCAGGTCGATCGACGTGCTGCCGGCACGCTTCATCGAAATTTCGGCAGGCTTGCCGTGCGCTGCGGGTTGCGGACGCCTTGCGTCCGGTTCCGTGGGTACCTGCGCAGTGGCTGCGAGACTCACGACACACGATGCCGCAACGAGCAGCCCCGACAAGAAACGTTTCATCCCCTCTCCCGAGAAAAAATGGCGCGTGCGGCAATCCTGTTCGCCGGTCAATGCTGGGACGCACAGTCAGCAAGTGCTGCGCGCGACCGGTCATGCGGCTCTTTCCGCAATATACCTGAGAAGCAGACGATCAGGTCGCGGACCCGATCACAACGCGCCGTGCAATTATCCCGGGCGGTTCCTGTTCGTTCTGGCGTGTTTTCGGCAACGGCCGTCGTTGCGGGCCGGTTACTGTTCCCGCAGCAGCGAAATCGTCCGGAGCATTTCGTCGCGCAAGCGTCCGATCAACTCTGCCGCCGATTCGCGGCGCGCCAGGCGCAGGCCCTGGCCGGCCCATAGCGACAGGAACTCGGCGCGCCCCTGCCTGGCCGCGGCCGTGCGCAGCGCGCGCGTCAGGACATTCTGGATCGGGAACGCCGGGATCGGGCCGCCGTCGGCGTCGACTTCCTCCATGAAGCGGTTGACGATGCCGCGCGCGGGCCGGCCCGAAAACGCGCGCGTGATCCGCGTGGCATTCTCGCCGGCCTGCAGAATTGCACTTTTATACACCTCGGGCACGCCGGATTCATGGCAGGTCAGGAATGCCGTGCCGAGCTGCACGGCGCCGGCGCCGAGCGCAAGCGCCGCGGCGATGCCGCGACCGTCCATGATGCCGCCGGATGCCGCGACCGGCAGGCCGACTGCATCGACGATCTGCGGCACGAGCGCGAGCGTGCCGATCTGCGCGTCGGCAAAATCGCCGAGAAAGGTGCCGCGGTGGCCGCCGGCTTCGCTGCCTTGGGCGACGATTGCGTCGACGCCGGAAGCGCGCAGCGCGATCGCCTCCGCCACCGTTGTCGCGGTGCCGATCAGCGGCACGTCGCGCGCCTTGATCGCCGCGACTGCCGCCGCCGGCAACAGGCCGAACGTAAAACTGATCGCGGCCGCACCCGAGTCGAGGGCAGCAGCGAGCTGTGCGTCGAACTGATCGGCGGGCAACTGCGGCCTGGTCGGGGGCGGGAGTCCCAACTCCGCGTGGTACGGCGCCAGGCGCGCGATTGCGGCATCGAGGTCCTGTTCCGGCCGCGCGGGAAGCGGCGCAAACAGATTGATGCCGAAACGGCGCCGCGTCAGCTCGCGCACGCGCCGCGCACTGTCGGCAATCTGCGCCGGCGTCAGATAGGCCGCGCCGATGAAACCGAAGCCACCGGCATTGCCGACCGCGGCGACGAGTTCCGGCGTATCGCCGCCGCCGGCCATCGGCGCCTGGATGACCGGATGCTCGCACGCGAGCATTTGCGTTAGCGCGTTCTGCATTGCCCTGCCCTCTCGGGGCACCAAGCATACCGATGTTGCGGGTCAGGCGGACCGTGCGGCTGGCGGCCGGGTGCCGATGAACACGCCCGCGGCGGCGACCACGAAGCCAAGCAGCTTGAGCAATGTGAACTGCTCGCCGAGAACCAGGTAACTCATGACGGCGGTCACGGGCGGAATCAGGAAGAACAGTTGCGCGACCCGATTCGCGGCGCCACGGCGCAGCAGCAGGAACAGCAAGCCGAATCCGCCGACCGAGTTGACGACGATCAGCCAGCCCGCGCTCGCTGCCAGCGCCATCGTGCCGTCCAGACGCAGGTCCTCGTGCATCGCGAACGGCAGCACGGCGAGCGCTGCGGCGGCGTGTTGCACGGCAAGCCCGGCACGCGGATCGATCGCGCTGGCGTGGCGCTTCTGGTAAAGCGTCCCGACGCTGATTCCGATCAGGCCCAGGATCAGCATCAGATACGCGCTCGGCGGCGCAGCGCCGATGTGCAGGCGATCGGCAAGCACCAGCAGCACGCCGGCAAGCCCGATCGCAAGTCCGAACCATTGGCGCACGCTCACGCATTCGCCGAACCACGGAGCCATGGCGGCGGTCAGCAGCGGCATCGCGCCGACGACCAGTGCGGCGACGCCGATTTCCGCGCCCCACTCCACGCCAAGGTAGACGCCGCCAAACGACAGCGCCAACGACAGTACGCCGACGACCGCGCTGTGCGCCGCGGCGCGCCAGCCAGGCCACGACGCGCGCGCGACAATCGCGAGCAACGCGAAGGCGAGGGCCGCGCCGAGGAAGCGCACGGTCAGAAGGTTGAAAGCGGCGGCATGCGCGAGGGCGAACTTGCCGGCGATGTAGCCGGTCGACCAGACGGCGACAAACGCCGCGCTGGCAAACGCCGCGGAATTCGTGGACTGCGCCCGCCGGCGCACTGGAGCCAGTGGCACCGCGAGGGAAGTTGATCCGTTCATGCTCGTCTCCTGCATCGACTGCTGCATCAGGGCGACACTCTAGGCCGGAACGGATTTGCGATAAACTGGCTGGCGAGCAAACCACTATTGCTGATATTGCAATAATAGGAATTCGCCTTGGCCGACCGGCTCAACGAGATTGCCGCCTTCGTCGAGGTCGCGCGCCAGCGCAGCTTCGTGCGCGCCGCAACGCAGCTGCACGTCAACGTCTCGGCCGTGAGCCGGGCGGTGGCCGCACTCGAAACGCGGCTCGGCGTGCGCCTGCTCCAGCGCAGCACCCGCGTCGTCGGCCTGACCGAGGCCGGCCGCGCGCACGCGACGCGCTGCGAAGCCCTGCTGACTGAACTGGCCGACGCCGAAGCGGCAGTGGCGGAACGTCACAGCGCACTGCGCGGCGCGCTGCGCATCAGCGTGCCGAGCGGCTTCGGACTGACTCATCTGATTCCGGTGCTTCCGGACTTTCTCCTGCGGCATCCGCAACTGCAGCTTGAACTGGGCATGTCGAACCGCTTCGTCGACCTGATCGAGGAAGGCTACGACCTGGCGATCCGTGTCGGCACGTTGCGCGATTCACGGCTCGC
>DATIEJ010000266.1:0-23491 GCA_035455825.1 Rhodanobacteraceae bacterium
GTCGTGCAGGATGTGGCCGAGCGCGACGAATTCGTGCGGCGCGCGCGCGCCGCGCTTGACCTGGCTGCGCACGTGATTGACCCAGCCGATCACGGTGACATCGAAATCCGCGTCGCGGCCGAAGTGGTAGTAGACGCGCGAGCGGCCTTCGATCATGCCGGGCAGGATGTCGTCGATATCGGCGATCGGAAATGCGTCATCCATGCCGAAGTCGCTGACCGCGCCTTCCGCCCCGGCGCGCGCGCCATCCCACGCCTCGCGTTCGGCATCGCGCTCGCGGCAGAACAGGATGACTTCGCCGTGGCTGCGTCCAGGAATCAGCGCCAGGACGGCCTCGGGTTCCGGAAATCCGGTCAGGTAATGGAAATCGCTGTCCTGCCGGTACGGATAATGGCTGTCGTTGTTGCGCAACCGCTCCGGCGCCGCCGGCACGATGCAGATCGCATCACGCCCGATGATTCGCATCAACTGCTTGCGGCGGCGTGCGTACTCCTTGCGGTCGATCACGGTGAAGAGCCAGGGCTGAGGGCTGAGGGCCGAGGGCGGGAGTCAAAAGCTGAAGCACTTCGCATGTCTTGGGTTACCAATTTCCAGTCAATGTGATCCGGAGCATTCGTCCTGCGACGCAGCCCCGGCCCTCAGCCCTCAGCCCTGCTCTCAATGCAACGTCGCCCGCGCTCGCGGCGCGTCGGCGGTCAGCTCCGAATGCAGCAGCAGCACGCCCACGCGAATGAATTCGATGACTTCGGCCAGCGCGCTTTCGTCCTCTTCGCTGTCGGCGTATTCGAAACGCGAGCCCGCGATCGTGCTGAAATCGCGCAGGATCTCGGCGCCGTCGGGCGACAGGCCGGTGGTCTGGCTGGCACCGGCGAGGCCGACGCCGCCGAGGAAACCGCGGCACCATTCGACCAGCGCATCGGCGCGCACGTCGACCGGCGTTTCGGCGGCCGGCAGGAGCGGTTCGAAGCGCAGCTCCGGGTCGCTCAACCAGGCCGAGCATTCGCGGAACAATTGCTGCAGCACCGTGGTGTCGGCCTTCGCCGCGGCCGCGCTGTCGTCCGGCTGCAGTTCCAGCGCCGCGAGCCAGCCGCGCGCGTCGGCACGGCCGCCGGCGCACAGATACCCGGTCAACGAACCGTGCAGGTCGCTCGGATCAATGCCGAAGCGCAGGCTCGCAAGCAACTGGCTGAGCTGCGCATGCGTTATTGGCAGGGTTGATGTCACCCGGATCGCACCATGACGGATGGCCGTCATTGTACCAGCGCCGCGAGGCGGCGCAGCGTCTGGCAGCGCGTCCGGCATTTCCCTACACTGCAGAATCCAGCGCGCCGCGACCCACGGACCCGCACCCGCATGCCCTTTTCTGAACGGAGCACGCAGTACGGCAGCCACGAACGCGCCGGGGACGCGCGCAGCCGTGTGCCCGGCGCGAAGCGCACGCTCCTGCGCTCGCCGGCGGCACGCATGCGGATTCTGGCCGGCTGGCTGCTGCTGTGCGTGCTCGCCGGCGCATGGGCCGAGGAACGGCGCTTCTTCATCGATGCGCGCGGCGACGATCAGGGGCTGGCCCAGCACACGGTCAACGCGTTCTTCCAGGACCGCGACGGCATCATCTGGATTGCCACGCAGGGCGGATTGAATGCCTACGACGGCTATCGCTACCAGCTCTACCAGCACGACGCCGACGACGCCAACAGTCTGCCGGACGACTTCATCACGGCGATCGCGCAGGACAGCCAGGACCGTCTCTGGCTCGGCAGCGCGACTGCCGGCATCACGAGTCTGGACCCGGCGAGCGGAAAGGTCGTCCGCGCCGTGCTGCCGGAAGGCACAGCCGATCGCGAACGCCGTGGCGCAATCAAGGCATTGGCATTCGATCGCCGGCGCGGCCTGTGGCTCGGCACGGCCGCGGGCATCGAGTTGTTCGACGTCGACAATCGCAGCCGCCGCGAATTGTTCCGCTTCGACAGCGCACAAGGCGATGACCAGGTGTCGGCGCTGGCCTGCGCCGCCGACGGCACGCTCTGGGCAGCCACGACGAGCGGCCTGCTGCGTATCGCGCCGGGCAGCGACCATGCGGACGCGATCGCCGCCGACGCGCTGGGCAGCGCAACGGCGCTGTTCGTCGCGGCGGACGGCGTGGTTTTCGCCGGCACGCGGTCCGGCCTGTTCCGGGTCGACGCCGCGGCCAATCGCGCCGAACGCCTCTGGCCGCACAGCCAGCAGGCCGATGTGTCACGCGACGCCGACGTGCGCAGCATCGTGCAGGATGCCAGCGGCCGTTTGTGGCTGGCGATTGCCGGCGCCGGGCTCGCCATCGTCGATGCGCGCAGCGGCGCCGGCGAAACCCTGCAGCGCGAGCCCGACATGCCCGGCTCGCTGCCGGAGAACAACAACGGCGTGCTGTTCGTGGATCGCTCCGGACTGCTGTGGATCGGCGGCACGACTCGCGGCTTTGCCACGGTCGATCCGCGCGGCGCAACGTTCCGGTACGTCGCCGACCTCAGCGCCGAGCCGATCGAGTCGGCCAGCAACGATGTGCGCGCGATCTGGGAGGACGAACACGGCTACCTGTGGCTCGGCACGCATGGAGACGGATTGCGGCGTTACGACCGTGCGAGCGGCAAGTTCGATTCGTTCGACGACGTAGTCGCGCAGTCATCCGCTCCGGCGTCCGGCCCACCGCCGTCGATCACCGCGTTGCGCGCGGCGAACGGCGGCGCGCTCTGGATCGGCAGCGATCGCGGCGTGCATCGGCTCGACGCCGAGCGGCGCCACGCAACGGCTTTGCCGATCGATCCGGGTCGCACGCGCGGACTGCCGTCGCCGCATGTCAGCGCCCTGCTGCCGGCACACGACGGCAGCCTGTGGATCGGCACGGCGGATTCGGGCATCGCGCGCTGGTGGCCCGACGAAAAGCGCTGGGAGTATTTTCGCCACGAAGACGCCGACGACAGCCTCGTTCATGACAGCGTGCTCAGCCTGCTCGAGGATCGCGACGGGCGAATCTGGATCGGAACGCTCGCCGGCCTGAGCCTGTACGACGCGCGCGCGAAATCGATGCGCAATTTCCGTTCGGACGCGGGCGACGCGCATTCGTTGTCGGGCGATGCGATCAGCGCGATGCTGCAGACGCGCGACGGAACGCTGTGGATCGGCACGCGCAGCGGCCTGAACCGGCTCGACGCGGAACCGGGCCGCGGCGGCGCGCACTTCACCCACTTCCAGGTCCGCGATGGCCTCGCCAGCGCGGCAATCAACGGCCTGCTCGAGGATCGCAACGGCGTGCTCTGGTTGAGCACGAACCGCGGCATCTCGTCGTTCGACCGCGAGCATGAGCTGTTCCACAACTTTTCGCTGAAGGACGGCCTGCAGGGACTCGAATTCAATGCCGGCGCCGCGCTGGCACTGAGCAACGGCGAACTGGCTTTCGGCGGTGGCGACGGCCTGAACCTGCTCGATCCGGCGTCGATCCAGCTGAGCCGCTACGCGGCGCCGGTCGCGATTACCGCGATCCAGGTCGATCGCAGCGCGCGCCGGATACCGCCGGGCGGCGATGACCTGGTCATGTCGCAGTCGGACCGCGTCGTGCGCTTCGAGTTCGCGGCCCTGGACTACACCGCGCCGCAGCGCAACGAATTCAGTTTCCGCCTGTACGGTTTCGACGATGCGTGGACGCGCGCCGGCACGCGGCATGAAGCCACCTACACGAACCTGCCGGCCGGCGACTATCGTTTCGAGGTGCGCGGCAGCAACCACGACGGCGTCTGGAACGACCGCAGCGCGAGCGTCGGCCTGGTCGTCGAGCGCGTGTGGTGGGCGCGCCCGTTGATGCTCGCCCTGTACACCGCGCTCGCGCTGCTCGCGATCGCGCGCATGTCGCACGAACATGTGCGCCGGCGCGAACAGGAACGCGCCCACCACCGCGCGCTGACCGAGCGCGAGAATCGCCTGCGGCTGGCGCTGTGGGGATCGGGCGACGAATTCTGGGACTGGGACCTGCGCCAGGACGAACTCGTCGCAACCGGCGTCGGCGACATCCTGAGCGGCGTGTCGGCCGACCGCCCGGCCTCGACCAGCCGCTGGATCGACGCGAACGTGCATCCCGACGATCGCGCCGCGCTCGACGAGCGCATCGCCGACCACCTCGCCGGCCGCACCGGCCAGCTGGAGTCCGAGCACCGCCTGCGTGGCCGCGACGGCCAGTGGCTGTGGGTGCACGTGCGCGGCAAGATCGTCGAGTACGACGAGGACGGCAAGGCCCTGCGCATGTGCGGCACGGTACGCGACGTTTCGTCGTCGCGCGCGGCCGAACGCGAGCGGCGTATCGCGGCCGAAGTCATCGACAGCATGACCGAAGCGGTCTGCGTCACCGACCTGGAATTCCGTTTCACCTCGATCAATCGCGCGTTCGCGCGCATGACCGGTTACGACGAAAGCGCGGCGATCGGCCAGTCCGCCGCCCTGCTCGACTGCGACCGCCATCCGCCCGAGTACTACCAGGCGATGCGCGACCAGTTTGTGCGCAATGGCCACTGGCGCGGTGAACTGTGGCAGAAGCGCCATGACGGCACCGAATTCCTCTGCTGGCTCGAGATCAGCGCCGTGCTCGACAGCGACGGCACGCGCACGCACTACGTGTGCGTGATGAACGACATTACCGATCGCAAACGCGCCGAGCAGGAACTGCGCTACCTGGCCAACTACGACCCGAGGACCGGGCTGCCCAATCGCGCCCTGCTGAGCGAACGACTTACCCAGGCGATCGTGCGCGCGCGCCGGCGCCGGCGCTGCGTGGCGGTGCTGTTCCTGGATCTCGACCGCTTCAAGCACATCAACGATTCGATGGGCCATGCCGCCGGCGACCGCACGCTGCGCGCGGCCGGCGCGCGCCTGCGCGAACGCGTCGCGCTGACCGATACGGTCGCCCGCATCGGCGGCGATGAATTCACCGTCGTGCTGGAGAACGTCGAACGGGCCGAGGACGCCGAAGCCTGCGCACGCGATCTGCTGCACGCATTCGTCGTGCCGCTGCACCTTGAATCCGGCGAGGAAGTCGTGATTTCGCCGTCGATCGGCATCAGCCTGTACCCGGACCACGGCCAGGCGCCGGACGAGCTGCTCAAGTTCGCCGACACCGCGATGTACCAGGCCAAGGAAAGCGGGCGCAACACGTACATGATGTACGCGCCGGCGATGGACGCGGCCGCGCGTTCGCGCGCCAACCTGATCGCCGCGCTGCACCGCGGACTCGAACGCAACGAGTTCAGCGTCGTCTACCAGCCGAAGTTGTCGCTCAATACCGGCGCGATAACCGGCGTCGAAGCGCTGTTGCGCTGGCACAGCGAGGAGCTCGGCCAAATCCCGCCGAGCATCTTCATTCCGCTGGCTGAGGAAAGCGGCTTGATCATGAGCATCGGCGACTTCGTGCTCGACGCGGCCTGCGCACAGCTGCGGCGCTGGCACGACGGGGGCCTCGCGCACCTCACGGTCGCGGTCAACCTGTCGATGCTGCAGCTGCTGCGCGGCGAACTGACCAGCCGGCTGGCGCAGGTGCTCGCCAGTCACGGCGTGCGCGCCGATCGCCTCGAGCTGGAGCTGACCGAAAGCGTCGTCATGGCGGCAGCCGAGCGCTCTGCCGGCACGCTGGACGAGCTCAAGGCGATCGGCGTGATGCTGGCAATCGACGACTTCGGCACCGGCTACTCGTCGCTGAGCTACCTGAAGCGCCTGCCGATCGACACGCTGAAGATCGATCGCGCGTTCGTCGGCGACATCACGACCGACCCGGATGATGAGGCGATCACCGCGACGATCATCGCCATGGCCCACTCGCTCGGCCTGAATGTCGTCGCCGAGGGCGTGGAAACGGCGCAGCAGTTCGAATACCTGCACCTGCGCGGCTGCGACGAAATCCAGGGCTTCTGGTTCTCCGCGCCGCTCGAACCCGAGGCTTGCCTGGCGTTCCTGACCCGCCACCAGCGCAGCCGTTCGCAACCGGCGCCGGCCTGACGCGTTGACCGCCATCAGGCAGCCGCCTATAGTTCCGGCCATGTCAGAGGGGAATTCCATGCTGGCGGAATTGCAGCAGATCAGCGGGCAGCTCGATCGTCTGCTCGAGCTTTGTCACCGGTTGGCCGAGGAGAATCGCAGCCTGCGCGTGAGTCAGGAACAACTGACCGCGGAGCGCGCGAACCTGCTCGCCAAGAATGAACAGGCGCGTTCGCGCGTCGAAGCGATGATCGCGCGCCTGCGCTCGCTGGAGAACAACGCGTGAGTGAAACAACGCCGGTCGCCGTCAACATTCTGGATCGCGAATTCCTGATCGGCTGCACCGCCGATGAACGCGCTGGCCTGATCGCCGCTGCCGGCTATCTCGACGGCAAGATGCGCGAGATTCGCGGCAACAGCCGCACGCAGAGCCTCGATCGCGTCGCCGTGATGGCGGCGCTGAACATCGCGCACGAACTGCTGCAGGCGCGCCAGAACAACGAATCGGCATCCGGCACGATGGCACAACATCTGCAGGCGATGCGCATGAAGCTTGATGCGGCACTCGCACCAAGACTAAAATGACTCGGCGTTCTCTGCGATGCGCGACAGCGTGTCCAAACAATATTGCCTTGCTCCTACATACGACCCCGGGATGGCAGTGCTGAAAGTCCGTGTGCAAGTCCGCCTCGAGCGGAAAGCCTGAAGACAAGCGAGCCACCCCACCTGATCCTCGGGATCAAGGTCGTCTGGGCGTGCACCGGCATCGCGGAGGCGCTCCATCTTTCTCCTGAGTCTGGATTCAGCGCGTGGACGTGAATGATCGCGGCGCCTTGCGCGAGGAATTGCGCGCGCAACGCACGCGCCTGACTCCGGCACAGCGCATCGCCGCCGCGACCGGCGTCGCCGCGATACTCGAGCAGCTCCCCGAATTCATCGTCGACCAGCGCGTCGCCGGATACTGGGCCGTCGCTGGCGAACTGCCGCTGCACGTCGCGGTCGGTGCGCTGGCATCACGCGACCAGCGTTACTACCTGCCCGTGCTCGAGCAGAAGCGCCGGCTGCGCTTTGCGCCCTGGCGCGTCGGCGCGGACGTGCGCGCCAACCGCTACGGCATTCCGGAACCGCAATGCGAGGCCGCCGACCGGCTCGATCCCGACGCACTCGACCTGGTCCTGGTTCCGCTGCTCGGGTTCGACCGCCGCGGCCATCGACTCGGCACCGGTGCCGGTTACTACGACCGCAGCTTCGCATTCCTGCAGGGCCAGCCGCGCCCGGCGAGGCCGGTTCTGGTCGGGATCGGTTACAGTTTCTGCGAACGCCCGCTGCTGCCGGCCGAAGGCTGGGATATACGAATGGATTTTGTCGCAACCGAACGCGAACTGATCGACTGCACGGTCGCGGAGCACTGAGGTGGAACGATGAACTACTGGCTGATGAAGACCGAGCCCGACGAATTCTCGATCGACGACTTGAAGCGCAGGAAGAGCGAGCCGTGGACCGGCGTGCGCAACTACCAGGCGCGCAACTACATGCGCGACGGCATGCGCAAGGGCGATGGCGTGCTGTTCTACCATTCCAGCTGCGCGGTGCCCGGCGTCGCCGGGATCGCCGAAGTCGCGACGTCGGCCTATGCGGATCCGACCCAGTTCGATCCGAAGAGCGACTACTTCGACGCCGGCAGTCCGCGCGACGCGCCGCGCTGGCTCATGGTCGACGTCAAATACAGGCGCAAGCTCAAGCGCGTCATCACACTGACCGAACTCAAGCAGCACGACGAGCTCAACGGCATGATCCTGCTGCGGCCCGGCAACCGGCTCTCGGTCATGCCGGTCACGAAGTCCGAGTGGGATTTTGTCCTCGGTCTCGAATGAGGCACCCAGTCCAAGGTCCGGAGATCGCATGAACGCCGAAGAACAGAAACGTCTGGCCGCGCAACAGGCGGTGCGCTACGTCGAGGAGGGCAGCGTTGTCGGCGTCGGTACCGGCAGCACGGTCGCGCACTTCATCGATGAACTCGGCAAGATCCGCGGCCGCATCCAGGCGACGGTGTCGAGTTCGGAAAAGAGCACGGCGTTGCTCAAGCAGCTCGGCATCCCGGTCGTCGACCTCAACAGCGTCGGCGAGCTGGCGCTGTATGTCGACGGCGCCGACGAGTGCGATCCGCACAAATGCCTGATCAAGGGCGGCGGCGCCGCGCTGACGCGCGAGAAGATCATCGCCGCGGCGTCGCGCAAGTTCGTCTGCATGATCGATGCGAGCAAGCGCGTCGACGTGCTCGGCCGCTTTCCGCTGCCGGTCGAAGTAATCCCGATGGCGCGCGGGTACGTCGCGCGCGAGATCGTGCGCCGCGGCGGACAGCCGGTATGGCGCGACGGGACCGTGACCGACAACGGCAACTGGATCCTCGACGTGCACAACCTGCGCATCACCGATCCGGTCGCCCTAGAGGCCGATTTGAACCAGATCACGGGCGTCGTCTGCGTCGGACTGTTCGCACGCCGCCCGGCCGACGTCGTGCTGATCGGCGGCGATCGCATGCCTTAAAGCGCAAAGGAAGAAAAACAAAGATTCACCACGAAGACACGAAGAACACGAAGAACAGCAGCGAACGAAGGTGCCGTTGCCCTGCAGGACCACGTCACACGAAATCTCTTGAGGCAGTTTCAGCGCGCCTCCTGTTTTTTTGTGGCTCTTCCTTCGTGTTCTTCGTGTCTTCGTGGTGGATCTTTCGATCTTCCGCCTTGCACCCCTGCCAGTCAGGCCTTCTTCTCGATCTGCCGGATCATCCCCGATATACCACCCTGCAACGCATAAACCTCGTAACCCAGCTTGCCGAGGATGAACGCGGCGGCGGCGCTGCGCTCGCCGGTGTTGCAGTAGACGATGTACCTCTTCGCCTTGTCGAAGTTTGCGACCGTTTCGCGCAGCGTGTGCAGCGGCGCGCTGATCGCATCCCTGATCGCGCGCCTGGCGTGCTCTTCCTTCATGCGCACATCGACGACGACCGCGCCCTGCCGTGCCATGATCGAAGCCATGCCGGGCGACAGCCAGTCGACCGCGGGCGGCTTCATGACCTCCTCGAACGCCTTCTTCGACAGGCGCATCAGCTTGCCGTCCTTGATCATCGTCACGGTGGCATTGCGCAGCGTGCTGGCCAGCAGCGCGTCTTCGCCGAACGTGTCGCCGCGCACGAGGTAGGCGACGACCGCGCTGCCGGTCTCGAGTCTTTTCGTCACGGATGCGGCGCCATCCTTGATCACGTAATAGAAATCCGCGGCGTCGCCTTCGCGGATGACGACCGTGCCGGCACTGGCCTCGATCTCTTCGAACTGCTGGAACATCCGCTCGATGTTGCCCGACGGCAGCTTGTGCAACGCGCGTGACTGCAACAGGCGAAACACCCAGCGGTTGGCTTCCGGCGACGGGTCGTGGTGGCGGAAGTTCTCGGCGCGCGAGAGCTGGTCCCAGGTCTGGATCTTTTCCAGGTAGCGGCGATCGATGCGGATCAGCGCCGCGCTCAGCGACGTGACCGTCGCGGTGAACCGGCGCGGCTGCAGATCGCCGAGGGCATAGCGGCCCTGCAATGTGCTCGCGTCGATGTCCTTCTTGCGTCCGTCCGGATAGACGCCGCGCACCCGGCCGGAAAGCAGGAAAATCGTCTGTTCGTCGCTGTCGCCGGCCTCGAAGAGCACGGCGCCGCGGCCGGCCTCGTCGGAATGGGCCTCACGCGCGAGTTGCTCGAGATTTTCCGGGCGCAGCTTGTCGAGCGGGTAAAGCTTGACCAGATCGCTGCTGTTGACACTCATGGCGACATGTTCCCCTGTACCACACGGGCCCAGTTTACCCGGCTCGCAGGCGCAGCTGCCGCGCTGCGGCGCTGGATCGCCGCAGGCGGTCACCGGCATGGGTCCCGGACATCACGACAGGCGCATGAGGAACGCCGGTTGTTGGGTTCAGGCAGCGGCACGCTATTTGCTGCTACGGAAGGCCCCAGGCAGAGAGTCACTCGTGGCCTTGTTCCGAAACCGCCGACCGGTGCGCCTTCTGCCGGGCCCACGCCTGAGCCTGAGCCAGGCTATCGCGCGCACGCCATCGGGCTTGCGCGCGACGCACGCGACATTCGACCGGCGCGCCCATCGCACGCCGGCCGACACTCGGGCGGCAGGCAAAGGCTTCAGCAACGAGAACGAACGCAACATGAGCGACCCACCCAAGCAGCAGACATCGGCCATATCGCTGTTGATCGCAGCGGTCCTGGCCCTGTGGCTCGTTCTGTTCCTGCTCGGGCATCACTGACGGCCGACGCGTGCGTTTGGGCATGGATCGGCGATAATCCGCACGGCGCCGGGTTTTGCCAGCCCGGCTGGCGCAACTCCGGCAGTGCGCGCATGCGACGTGCCCTTCCGGGAAATGCAGCGGCCTCTACGGGCGTGTCGAAAACTTGGCCGGCGCCGGACCGTTGTCTTTTTTGAGAAGGCCGCAACATCTGCTGCGTAGACTGCGCTGCGTTTGCGTGCGGCTGGCTGCGTCCAACGATCTGCCGATGCGAAGCGCAAGGCCGCCCCTGCCTGCGGGAAACTTGACCTGGAGCGACAAGAACCACCCATGACAGACAGCACTGACCGCACCGGGGACTGCGCCGATCTACCACACGCCGAAGAAGCGGCTGCGCCTTCGCAATCCGCTGTTGCGCCTGCATGGCAAAGCCCGCTGCGCGCAATCGAACGAATGTCGACGACGCGCGCGAACGCCCGTGCCGGCCTCGCGGCCGACGTGTTCGCCGCTTGCGTTCTCGTGTACCTGGGGCTGCGCAGCAACGACCTGACTCCTGCCGTGGGCATTTCGATCGTATTGTTCGGGCTCGTCCTGTTCAGCTTCGTCGAGTATTGTTTCCACCGCTGGCTGTTCCACGGTCCTGTGCAACTGCTCGAACAGGGCCACCGCAAGCACCATGAGGAACCGCAGGCATACGACGCGCTGCCGTTTTTCCTGCCTCCCGTCATCGCCCTCCTGCTGGCCGGCGCCTTGAGCATCGTGTTGCCGGCATCGGTTGCGTTTCTGCTCACGGGCGGCATCGCGGCCGGCTATGCCGCCTACGGGCTGACCCACACGATTTTCCACACGGTGCGGTTTCGCCGCCCGCTGGCGCGGCGCTGGGCCGCCGCGCATCACATCCATCACTACCACCCGCACAGCAACTTCGGCGTCACCACGCCACTGTGGGACATCCTGCTCAGGACCCGCTATCTGGCCGGGGAGAAAAGGCTGGCATCGTGACAGGCGGGCCGAAAGCCGCCACGCCGGCGGCGATCCGCCACGCGCAGCGCGTCGGCCGCCTGCTGATCGCGCTCGCCGTTGTCGCGTCGCTGGTCGTGCCGATCGTACTCGGCGGCCGCGATGCCCTGCTCGCGGCCCTGCATTTTTCTATACAAGGATACATTGGTATTTTTGCAATGATCGTCGCGAGCTGGGCCGGCCGCGCGTTCAAGCTGCAGGCCTTGCTGCACCAGCTCGGCGCCCGCGCAAGCCTGCTGCGCTGTTCCGGCATTTCGCTGGCGACCGACTTCGCCTTCATCACGACGCCGGGCGGCGTCGGCGGCTACGCGGCCAGCGTGTACTACCTGCGCCGCGCCGGCGCCTCGGCCAGCGGCGCCGCCGCGGTCACGGCGGCAGACCAGGGCATGGACGTGCTGTTCTTCGTCGTGGCGCTGCCGCTCGGCGCGCTCGGCCTGGTCTGGTCCGATGTGCCGCGCAGCCTGAGCACGGTCGCACTGGCCACGAGCGCGCTGATCGCGCTGGCGGCGCTCGTTGCCTGGCTGGCGCGCGGTCGCCTGGCACGCTGGCTCGGATCGATTTCGTTCGGCAGCCGCTGGCCGCGCCTGGCGCGCGTGCAGCACGCCGCGACCGAGTTCCTGAAACGGATGCGTGCCGATGCGCGGCTGGTGCTCGCGGCCGGCCCGCTGTTCCTTTTCTACATCTTCGCGCTGACCGTGCTGCAACAGCTGACCCGCTACGGCATCCTGTGGCTGGCCTTGCGGTTGCTCGGCTATCCGGTTTCGTTTCCGTTGATTTTCCTGCTCCAGGTATTCGTCCTGCAGGCGGCGTCGTTTACCGGCATGCCGGCGGGCGCGGGCAGCGCCGAACTCGGCCTGAGCGCGACCTTGATCGCGTGGGTGCCCGGTCCGGTCCTGGCGACCGCGCTGCTGCTGTGGCGCATGGCCACGCTGCATGTTGGTCTGATCGCCGGCGCCATCGCGATCGCCGTGCTCGCGCGGCGGCACAAGCGGCCCGATCCGCAGCGCACCGCGCTGTCGACATCGGCGCCCGAAGGCGCCGGCGGCCCTTCGCCACACGCTCCTTCGTCCTGATCGAACCGGGTCGGCCGCATTGCCATGCGGCTGTGTCGAACTTGTCGGCGCGTTAAATCGCGCGCAACAAGTCACAGCGACAAATATGGCGAGCAGCAATCGCCAGCGATTGCCTCAATCGCCGAGTTTCTTCAGCCAGTCGCCCGCGCTGGTCGGGCCGGTCGCCACCGTATCGGTATGCTCGGCGATCGTTTCGCGGATCGCGACCCAGAATTTCGCGCCGGTCGGCGCGCCGAGTTTCTTCAGCGCCTCGTTCCGGACCTTCGCCTTGGCCGGCTCGACGTCCTCGTCCTGGATCAGCAGGAAATCCCACGATGCGCCATCGGAGTGCACGTACAGTTCGCGCGCCGGCAGTCCGGCCTGCAGATTGGCCTGGTCGTACAGCGCGATCAATTTGAGGAATTGCACCTGTTTGCCCGGGGCGATGTGATAGATCTCGATCATCTTCTCGGGGTCGGCGAAAGCGCCGGATGCCGGCATCGCGGCGAGCAATGCGGCGAGCAGCAACCTGTTCATGCGTGTCATGACGAAACTCCGGTTCGGTCGGGAACGGCGCGTTCCCGATGTTGATTCATTCCCGCACAGGCGGGGGCCAATTGTTATCCGGCCGCAACGTCTTCACTTCGTCGCGGCAGCGTCGGTTTCCTTGCGATCTTGCGAGAACCATTGCGGCGCGAGCGGCTTGTGTTCGGGCCACACCTGGTCGAGCGTCGCCGCGTCGTAGAGACGTCCGTTCTTCATGACCTGCGTGATCGCCAACGCGTTGCGGATGTCGTCGAGCGGATTTTTTTCAAGGATCACGAGATCGGCATATTTGCCGGCGGCCAGGCTGCCGATTTCGTCCTGGCGGCCGATCGTCTCCGCCGAACCGATCGTCGCCGCACGCAGCACCTCGTGCGGCGTCATGCCGCCCGCTGCGTAGGCCTGCATTTCCCAGTGGATTCCGAATCCGGGCACCTCTCCGTGCGAACCGACGCCGAGGAGCGCGCCTGCGCGCTGCGCCTGGGCCGCGCCATGCGCGATCTGCGCGTAGAAATATTCGTCGGCCGCGTACCAGTGCCGGCGCGAAAATTTCTTCTCGGCCAGCAACGGCGGCGAAAACCGCGCGAGCTTCGCATCGTCCTGCGGCTGATCGCGCTCGATGAAGTAGTTCTGCGCCGGTGGTCCGCCGTGCGAAATCTGCAAGGTCAGCGTGTAGCTCACTCGCGTTTGCGCGAGCAGTTCGATCACGTCCTTGTAGAGCGGCGCGGCGGTCAGGGCGTGCTCGTTGCCGGCAAAACCATCCATGATCTGGGTCAGGTCGAGCTTCATGTCGAGCGCGCCTTCGGTCGTCGGTTGCATGCCGAGTTCCTGCGCCGCCATCGCCACCCATTGGCGCACGCGCCGGTTTCCGGTGCGGTATTCCTTGAGGTTGCCGGTGCGGAAGTGATCGGTGTAGCGCGACAGCACGTCCTTGGCCTGTTGCAGGCTCGTGAACCCGTTGTAGGAAAAGATCGCCGGCCCGGTCGTGTACACGCGCGGCCCGAGCGAGATTCCGGCGTCGAGCAGGTCCTGGTACGCGAACATGTCGATGCTCAGCGATGACGGATCCAGTCCCGCGGTCTTGCCGTAGGCCAGATCGGCAAGAAAGCTCCAGTTCTGCAGGTCGAGCACGCCGCGGCGGATCTCGGCCCAGTGATCGTGCGTGTCGATGAAACCCGGCACGATGAACTTGCCGGAGACGTCGCGGATCGCGGCCTCGCGCGGAACGTCGATCTCGCCGCGCTTGCCGACCGCGGCGATGCGGTTGTCGCGGATCAGGATATCGGCATCGGCGAGGATTTCGTCGCCGCGCATCGTGACCGCCATGGCGCCGCGCAGCAGCAGAAGACCGCGCGGCAGGTCGCGCGGGACTTCGACGATCGCCGGGAACGCCGCGACGCCGTCTTGTCCGCTTTGCGGCCGCGCGCCGGCGCCGGCCACGCCGGCCGGATCGAGCGCAACGCTTGCGAGCGGCTGCCGATAAAACGTCGAGCCGACTGCCCAGGTGATCGCCTTGCCGCCGTCGGCCCAGCCGAAGAAATCGGCGCCGACATTCGTGAGCTTGCGGTGTTCGACCGCAGGCGCGTCGATATCGAGCGTCGGCGCATCGCCAGCCGGCATCCGCAACAAGTAGAGTTGTTCGACGATGTGCGCGAGCAGCCAGTGTCCGTCAGGGCTGATGCGCAGGTCATCGACCGGCACGCGGCCTTCCTGAAAATAGAATCCGGGGCCCGTCACCGACACGAGTTTGCGCCGGCCGGAGCCGTCGAGCTTCACGGCATTCAAGCCGTCGTCGAACATCACCGCGACGCTGGCGGGATCCGTCGTGAAGTGCGGCACGCCGCCGATGCGCCCGCTCGCGAGCCTGTGCTCGCGGCCGCCGTGCAGCGGCAACGCAATGAGGTCCGCCTGCCGCAGCGGTCCATACTCCATGTACGTGTGCATGCGCTCGGCATTGCTCGAACGCAGGACGACGATCGATTCGCCGTCCGGCGTGAAGACCGGGCTCGTGTAGTAGGCGCCGGCAGCGGCCAGCGCCTTGGGCGTGCCGCCGTCGCGGCCGATGCGCCAGATCTGTCCGCCCTGGGCAGCGGTCCAGCTTGCGTAAACGACGGATCTTCCGTCCGGCGACCACGAGGGCTGGAATGCGGCAACGGCCGCGGGTGTCAGCGCATGCGGACGCGCGTCCGGCGCGAGTTCCATTGTATACACGCGGCCGAGCGCGGAGAACGCGATGCGCCTGCCGTCCGGCGAAGCGACCGGCGCCTGGATCAGGCGCGCCTTTACCGCTCCGGTGTCATCCTTGAACGAGCGCCGCAGCGACGGACCGATATCGAGATCGACTTGTGCGCGGAACGGAATGATGCTGGCCTTGCCATCGGCCAGCTCGACGCGATGGATCTTTCCGCCGAAGGCGGCGATCAGCGCGCGGCCATCGGGCGTGAACGCGTAGCCCGGCATCAGATCGCGCGACGGCAGGCCTTCCTGGTCGTCGTGCTGCACCGGGTAGACCAGCTGCCGATCGGCGCCGCTGACGAGGTCGCGCACGCGCAAGCCGGTCTTGCCGCGGAAGCGCGCCGCGTAGACCAGCGACTTGCCGTCCGGCGAAAGCGCCGGTCGCATTGCGCTGCCCTGATTCGTGACGATCGTTTCGTCCTGGCTCGTCGCCAGGTCGCGGCGCTCGATGTTCCACATCGGCAGGGTCATGTCTTCGTCGAACGTGCCGTAGCGGCCAGCGAACCAGAGCGACTTGCCGTCGCGCGAAGCAACCGCGCCGAGTGCGCTGAAGCGCTGATCCTTCGGCTGGTTGTCCGACGTCTTGCCGCGCGTGACGCGTTCGCCGTGGCCGTCGCCGTCGACCGCATAGCGCCACAGTTCGAACGCCGTCAGGTCCGGGCGAAATTCCGAGACATAGATCGAGGTTCCATCGGCCGACCACGCCGGCGAGATCAGCACGGCATTGTCGTCGAGCAGGGAGACTTGGCGCGCGTGCCGGCCATCGGCATCGGCTATCCAGACATTCTCGTTGCCGGTGCGGTCGCTCAGATAGACCAGGCGCTTGCCGTCCGGCGAATAGCGCGGCTGCGAATCGAAGGCCAGGCCGCGCGTGATCGCTCGCGCCTCGCCGCCGCCGATCGGCAATGTATACAAGTCACCGAGCAGTTCGAACGCGAGCGTGCGGCCGTCCGGCGACACGTCGAGCGAAATCCAGGTGCCTTCGTCGGTGTCGAAACGGATGTGGCGCGTGGGGACGAGCGGAAGCGTGGACTGCGCCGAATCGTTCTTTGGATTTTCCAGCGCCTGTGTGTTTGCCGACGCGGGCGTCGTGAACGCGACAGCAAGATATATTGCCAGGACGAAGATGAAGCGCTTGAAGAGGAATCCTTCTCCCCTCGGGAGAAGGTGCCGGCAGGCGGATGAGGGTCCGGGAGTGCTGCGACGCTTGAGTCCAACCGAACCCTCATCCGGCGCTTCGCGCCACCTTCTCCCGAGGGGAGAAGGGAAAGCAGAGCGGATCGTCGGCATGCCCGTCGTAACGCTCGTCAATCGCGATACGCCGGCGGCCACGCATCGCCGGTCTTCTTCGGCGCATAGCGGTCGCGCAACAACGTCTGTCGCGTCACGCGCGAAGCCTCGATACCCTTGACCATGACCAGTTCCGGCGCACTCGACGGCTCGAGCGGATCGCCGTTCCAGATCACGAGGTCGGCGTCGAAACCGCGCGTCATGCTGCCGTAGTGATCGCCGATGCCGAAGATGCGCGCCGGGTTTACCGTCAGCGCCTTCAACGCTTCGGCGTAAGGCAACCCGTTCGCGACGGCGAGCCCGGCTGCTTCGCGCACGGCTTCGCCGGCGTTGTGACTCAGATGGATCGTGTTGCCGGAAACCGTGAACGCGATCGTGACACCGGCGTGCTGCAGGATCGCCGCGCTGTTGGCGCGCGCACCGAGTTCGTCGAAATTGAACGGCAGGTCGGCTTCCGGATCGACGACGACCGCGGCTTTGTGCGCGGCCAGCAAGTCGGCGCAGCGCCAGGCTTCGGCGCCACCGAGCACGATCAAGGGCAAGTGGTAGTCGTCGGCAAGGCGCACAGCCTGGCGGATGTCCGATTCGCGCGACACCTGCAGCACCAGCGGCATGCGCTTGTTGAGCGCCGCGTGCAACGCCGCGACGTTGACCGAGTTCTGCAACTGGTCGCGCGGCGCGGCGGCGTTCTTCGGCGTGTACACATTGCCCTCCTCGAACGCATTGCGCAGCAACTGCCATTGGGCGCTGCGCGATCCGCCGCCTTTCTTCGCTGCGCCACCGCCGACTCCGGCGTACAGCGCCGCCTGGGCGCGATCGACGAGTTCGGCGCCGGGCGTGATGTGCAGGACCGCACCGAAGCCGAACAGTGCCGCGTCGGATGCCGACGCCGGACTCGTCACGGCTCGCGTCAGGCCATCGGCGAGCACGCTGGGCAGCAACACCGAATTCGCGTTCAGGCCGTACTGCACGTCGAACGCCGCGCCGAGCGGGCCACTGTCGACGCCGTAGTCGCGAGTCTCGTCGAGCGAGGACACCTCGACGAGGCCGAGATGCGTGTCCGCATTCATGAACCCGGGCGTGACGGCGTGTCCGTGCGCATCGACGACGCGCGCGCCGGTGGGCACCGCGCCGCCGGCCTGCACCGACTCGAAGCGGCCGTCGCGAATCACGATCGTGGCATCGTCGACCGGCGCGCTGGTTCCGTCAGTCAGTGTCCATGCCTTCGCATGGACGATCGCCACGGTCTCGGCTGCCGCTGCGCTTGCGGCACTCAGCAGAGCCAGCGTAGCGACAGTCTGGACGGCTTGCCTTTTAACGCGGATTGACGCGGATGGGAAAAACGACTTGCGCGGATAGAGCGAAAGACCCTTTTTCAAAAAGTCTCTTGCTTTATCCGCGAAAATCCGCGCAATTCCGCGTTCATCCGCGTTAAAAAAACAAGCCTCTCCGCCACCGGAGCGCCTCATCGCGGCACACCAATCATCGCCGGCTGGCCGAGTTCGAAGTCCGCGCGCGGTTGGCGCGCCGGATCGGTGCGGTCGTAGACGAGCGCGCCGTCGACGAACACCTGGTCGGCATGCGTGTAGACGCTGAAAGGATCGCCGGACCAGATCACCGCGTCGGCATTCTTGCCCGGCTCGAGCGAGCCGATTGCGGCATCCAGACCCAGAACTTTCGCCGGGTTCGACGTGACCCATGCGATCGCGTGTTCTTCGGCCAGGTCGAGTCCGGCACGCCGGCCCGCGGCGTAGGCCTTGCCGGCCTCGATCGCAAGGCGCTGGCCAAGCCACGGCGAGTCCGAATGCAGCGTCACGCATGCGCCGCCCGCATCGACGAACGCCGCGTTCTCGCGAATGCCGTCGAGCGCTTCCATCTTGTAACCCCACCAGTCCGACCAGACGACGGCACACGTGTTGTTGCGCACGAACAGCTGTGGAATCTTGTAGGCCTCGACCGCGTGGTGGAACGCGGCAATGTGGAAACCGGCTTCCTTCGCCACGTCGAACAGCGTCGCCATGTCGTCGGCGCGGTAGCAATGCCACTGCACGCGAATGTCGCCGTCGATCGCGCCGGCCAGCGTGTCCTTTTTCAGATCGTCGTCGGGCCGCTTGTCTTCCTTGCCGGACTCGTAGTCGAGCCACTTCTTGCGGTAGGCCGCGGCGTCGGCGAACGCCGCGCGCACGCCGGCAACGTTGCCCATGCGCGTCGACGGAAAACGTCCTTTCGAACCGTAGGTGTTCTTCGGGTTCTCGCCGCAGGCCATCTTCATGCCGTAGGCGGCGCCCGGAAACTTCATCGCCTGCACCGTCGTCGCCGGCACGTTTTTCACAACGACGCTGCGTCCGCCGACGAGGTTGCTCGAGCCGGGCAGTATCTGCAGCGTCGTCACGCCGCCGGCGAGCGCGCGCGCGAAGGACGGATCCTGCACGGTGATCGAATGTTCGGCCCAGACGTTCGCCGTGTTCGGATCGGTCGACTCGTTCGTGTCGCCAGTTGCCAGGTCGAGCGAGGTGAATGGCAATGCAAAGTCGCCGTCGTGGGAATGCACGTCGATGATGCCCGGCGTGACCCAGCGGCCGTGCGCATCGATCGTCTTGACTCCGGCCGGCGCCGTGATCTGCGTGCCGGCCGCTGCGACCTTGCCGTCGCGCAGAAGCACACTGGCGTGTTCGAAGCGATGTCCCGCGCCGTCGAGCACGGTCGCGTCGACGATCAGCGTATCGACGCGCGGCAGCGGCGCATAAGTGCTCGGGAACGGATCGGCCTTCCACGGCAGCGGCGCTTTCGGGCCTTGCTCGTGGTCGCGGTGCTTGTGTTCGTCGTCCTTGTCCTTGGCGAGCGGGCCCGAAAGCGGCGCGGCAGCCCCGATGATTGCCAGCAAGGCTGCCGCGAGTTTCATGACGCGCGCGGCGTGCTCAGAACTTGCGCGTGACGGTTGCCGTGATCACGCGGCGCAGGCCGTAGAAGCACTGCGCGTCGGACGAACAGCGCGACACGTACTCCTCGTCGAACAGGTTGGAGAAGTTCAACTGCATGACCCATAGGTTGACATTGTAGTGCAGCGTCGCATCCCACAACGTCACGCCCGGCGTCTGGAACTGGTTGGCCGTATCGCCATAGACGGAACCGACATGACGGAAACCGAGGCTGCCGCCCAGGCCGGCCAGCGAACCTTCCTGCTGCGTGTAATCGACCAGGCCGGAGAACAGCGTCTTCGGCACGACCGTCAGTTGCTTGTGCAGGTCGGCGCCGTTGCTCTTGGTCACCTCGGAGTCGGTGTACGTATAGGCCGCATTGAAGCTCCAACGCTCGTTGATGCGCGCGACGGCTTCGAGTTCGATGCCCTTGACCTCGACTTCGCCGGTCTGGACGCTGAAGAACGGGTGGAGCGGATCCGGGTCCGGCGTCAGCACGTTCTTCTGGGTGATGTCGTAGGCCGCCGCCGTGAACAGGGCGCGCACGCCCGGTGGCAGGTCGGCCGGCTGCCACTTCAGGCCGCCTTCGACCTGGCTGCCTTCGGACGGCTTGAATGCGTTGCCGTTGAAGTCCGCGCCGGGCACCGGCAGGAACGAGGTCGCGTACGACACGTACGGCGCAACGCCGTTGTCGAACAGGTAGTTCACGCCGGCGTGATAGGAAAACTTGTTGTCGGTCTCGTCGGCGCCGGAGTTGGTCTGGTCGACGTGGTCGTAGCGTCCGCCAAGCGTGACGACCCAGTGATCGACCTTCATCGAATCCTCGGCGTACAGGCCGGTTTGCTTCTGCACTTCCTGGACGTACGGGAACAGTGATGTCGGCGTCGTGATCGGCACGCCGTAGACCGGATGGAACAGGTCGATCGTCGGCGCCAGCGCAAAACCGAATTCGGAGTTCTCGGTGTAGCGCCGATAGTCGAGGCCGAACAGCAGGCGCTGCTTGACCGTGTCGCCGTCGATCTTGCCCTCGACGCGGTTGTCGACGTTGAACGACTTCGTGTTCTCGTTGAACGGGAAGTTGTAGCGGTTGACCGTGTGGTAGTCGTCGGGCACGCCGTTGAAATCGGCATCGACCAGACCCGCGCCATATACCTGCAGGATCTTTACCTCGGAAGAAAAGTACTTGAGGTTCTGTTCGAAGCGCCAGGTGTCGTTGAACTTGTGGTTGAAGTCGTAGCCGACGCCGTACTGGTCGCGCTTGAAATGGTTGTAGTCGGTATCGCCGAGATTGGTATCGGTCGGCACTTCGCCGAGAGGATTCGGCTTGATCACGCCGTAGGACGGCAGGAAGCCGCCGCCGTCGCCATAGACGTCGTCGTGCTGGAAGTAACTCAGGAACGTAATGTTCGTATTCGGCGTGAATATCCAGGTCAGGGACGGGGCGATGTAGGTGCGGTTAGTGTCGACGCCGTCGACCTGCGTGCCCTTGTCGAAATACAGCGCGGTCACGCGCCCGAGCACGCTGCCTTCGTCGTTGAGTGGGCCGGTGACGTCGCCGGCCACCTGCACGTCGCTGTAGCTGCCGACCTGGAACTGGCCTTCGCCGCTGAACTGCGCTTCGGGGCGGCGGCTCGTGAGGTTGATGATGCCGCCGGGAGGTGAAAGCCCGTACAGCGTCGACGAGGGTCCCTTGAGCACTTCGACCCGCTGGAAGCCGTAGAGATCGAGGCCGACATTCTGGACCGACCCGATCGGGCCCTGCAGCCCGTCGATGTACTCCGGCGGATAGAAGCCGCGCAACGTGAGCCAGTCATAACGTGGATCCGGACCGTAGTTTTCGCCGATCACGCCGGAGGTGTAGCGCACGACCTGGCTCAGGTTCTGCCAGTCGAGCAGATCGATCTGGTCGCGCGGGATAACGGTGATCGATTGCGGCGTCTCGATCAGCGGAACGTTCATCTTCGAGGCGGCGTTGCTTTCGCGCGGCACGTAGTCCGGCGCCGAAACGACGATGCCCTCGAGCGACTGGGCGTCCTGCTGGTCCGCCGGCTGGGCGTCGGCGTCGCCTTCGGCCATGCCGAGGCCGGCGTGGCTCATCAGCGCCAGCGTCAGGCCGATGTGCAGCAGCGTTCTCTTGCCGAACTTGTCCGCGCTGTGGACTTCACGAATATTCATAGGTCACCCCAATACATGTGAGTTACAGGTGATGCGTGCGGAAACCGGCGCCTGTCAGGTCTTGCCGGCGTTCCGTGTTCCCGTTCAGCCGCCTCCGGCGGAATTTCGTGTGCCGATTTAATCTGTTCCGATCCCCCAAATGACGCATGCGCAACGGGGTCTTTAATCGTCGCGTTCAGGCCATCGCAACGCCGGCCGTTCATGCATCGCGATACAGGCCATCAGGCTCCTTCGTCGACGCCGAGACATGAACGCAGCCAGTTCGCGCCATCGCGCAGCGCCTCGTCGGCCACGGCCGCTATCGAGACGGCCTCGAGAAAGCTGTGCGTCGCGCCGGCGTACTCCTTCGCCACGACCGCCACGCCGGCCGCGCGCAGGCGCGCGGCGAACGCCACGCTCTGTTCGGCCAGCACGTCGCATTGCGCACTGAGCAGGCAGGCTGGCGGCAAGCCTTCGAGCCGCGCACGCAGCGGCGTGGCCAGCGGATCGAGCGCATCTTCGGGTTTGCCCAGATAGTTTCTCCAGAAGCCGGCCATCTCGTCGCTCGTGAGCAGGTTGCCCTCGGCGCCGTAACCACTGATGGCCTGCTCGGAAAGCTCGTTCGTATAACAGCCGTAATGCAGCAGCATGCCGCTCAGCACGTGTGACATGCCGTTGTCGCGCAACAGCAGGCAGGTGGCGGCCGACAGATTCGCGCCGGCCGAATCCCCGCCGATGGCCAGGCGCGAGGAATCGATGCCCAAGGTTTCGCCCCTCGCGTGCAGCCAGCGCGCGACGCCTTCGACCTGGCGCAATGCGAACGGAAACCTGACTTCCGGCGACAGCGCGTAGTCCACGCCGACGACGACGACTCGAGCGCGTGCGGCAAGCTCGCGCATCACGCGGTCGTGCGTGTCGAGGCTGAACAGGGTCCAGCCTCCGCCATGCAGGTAAATCAGCGCGGGCTGGATCGTGTCCGCGGCAATCGGCCGGTAGATGCGCACGCGCACGTCGCCGTGCGCGGTCGGTGCGCTGCGTTCATCGATCGAGGCCATGACCGGGCCGCCGCGGCGCCACGGTTCGCGGATTTCCTCGGCGATGCGGCGCGTCTCGACGATCGACAACATATGAGCCGGCGGATAGCGCGTCCATGCCTGCGCCATCGCGGAAACGAATTGGCGAATCTGCGGATCGAGCGGGTCGCCCGGCGTCGAATCAGCCTGGTCCGCGGCGGGCAGCATCGGGCCGGCGGTCATGCGCAGCGTTCCTGCGCCGATTGCGGCGCCACGGCCGGTATGACTCGCTGAGCGTGCTGGTGTGACGATCGCATGACGTTCCGTTGTATGCTTGCCGGGAATCGAATCGCTACCGAACTGTAGTCCGCGGGCCAGGATTCGCTGTCGCGAGGAGACCATTCATCGTCTAGCGTGGGCCACATGGGTCGCAGCAACAAAAGCATCGACTATCAGTTTGTGCCACGCCCGGTTGCCGTGCTGATGGACGACTACCCGCACGGGTTCTTCGATCCTCCGCACAGCCATGTTCGCGCGCAGTTCGTCTACGCGACGACCGGCGTGACGATCCTCAGCACGCACGACGCCAGCTACGTCGCGCCGCCACAGCGCGCAATCTGGATTCCCGCCGGCGTCGAGCATGAAGTGCGCTGCCGCGGCCGCGTCCTGCTGCGCACCTTGTATATTGCCTGCGACGCCGCGCCCGACCTGCCGCAACATTGCCAGGTCATCGAAGTCTCCAACCTGCTGCGCGAATTGATCCTCGAGGCCGGCAATCTGCCGATCGAATACAACCTCGAAGGCCGCGACCAGCGCATCATGGACCTGATCCTCGACGAGATCCGCTGCGCGCGCCGGATTCCGCTGTCGGTGCCGATGCCGATCAACGAGCGCCTCGCGCGCATCTGCAAGGCGATCCTCGCCGACCCTTCACAGCACGACGCGCTGAACGACTGGGCGAGTGCCGCGGCCATGGGCCGGCGCACGTTCACGCGCA
>DATIEJ010000267.1:0-16965 GCA_035455825.1 Rhodanobacteraceae bacterium
CTGCGTGCGCTGCTCAAAAGCCAGGGCTCGCAAACGGCCGAAACCGCGAACATCAGCGAATCGGCGGCGCGCCTGATCAAGTGGCGCGCGAAAACCGCCGGCGTCTCGCTCGAGTTTCCGCCAGGCTATCCGTTCAACTCCGCCGCTGCGCTGCGTTTGTGCATCGCTGCAAGTTCGTCGTGGAACGCAGTCGAAGTCATCTTCGGCCACCTGTGGCGCGACGGCCGCGCCGGGTCGATGACGACGGATCTGGTCGATGTCGGCCACGCGCTCGGCATTACCAACGTGGAAGCCGCGATCAAATCCGCGGAGGCCGGCAACCAGTTGCGGCTCAACACCGAAGCGGCGCTGGCAATCGGCGTGCGCAACGCACCGTGCGTGCGCATCGGCAGCGAGCTGTTCTGGGGCGCCGATGCGGCCGAGCGTGTCGACGAGTGGCTCGCCCGCGGCCATGGCGCGCAGTCGCCCGACCTGCAATTGCGCGTCGGCTGGTACTGATCGCGTCTCAATCGCGCCGCAACGTTTCCCGCAGGATTCCAAGTACCGTTTCGATATCGGCAGCGCTGACGTCGAGGTGCGTCACGGCGCGGATCGAGCGCGGCCCGCCCATCGGGCTCATGCGTACACCACGTGCGAGCAGCGCCGCGCACAAGGTTTGCGGTTCCCAGGCCGCGGCAACGACGTCGAAATAGACCAGGTTCGTTTCGACCGTTGCGCAATCGATGCGCAGACCTTCGATCGCGGCGATACCGGCAGCCAGGCGCTGCGCGTTCGCATGATCGTCGGCGAGCCGCGCGACATGATGATCGAGCGCGTAGTCGCAGGCCGCGGCGATGATTCCGCTCTGGCGCATCGCGCCGCCCCAGCGCAGTTTCAGGCGCGTCGCTTCATGGATGAAGTCGCGCGGCCCCGCCAGCACCGCGCCGCCGGGCGCGCCGAGTCCTTTGGAAAAATCGATCCAGACCGAATCGAAGCGCTCGGCGTAGTCGGCGGCCGCGACGCCGCTGGCGACGCAGGCATTGAACAGGCGCGCGCCATCCAGGTGCGTGACCAGCCCCGCGGCGTGCGCGATGTCCGCGATCTCGCGCAGCGCCGCCAGCGGCCAGACCGTGCCGCCGCCGAAGTTCACGGTCTGCTCGACCTCGACCAGGCGCTGGCGCGGCGCGGACGCAACATCGGGATGGATCTTCTCGCGCAGTTGCCCTGCGCTGAACACGCCGCGCGCGCTCGTGATCGGATTAAGCATGACGCCGGCCAGCGCGGCCGGGCCGCCGCCTTCGGCGCTGATGATGTGCGAGGTCGCATCGCAGATGACTTCGTCGCCGGGTCGGCAGTGCGCGGCCAGAGCGATCTCGTTGCACATCGTGCCGGACGGCAGGAACAGCGCGGCCGGCTTGCCGAGCAATGCCGCGCAACGCTCGACCAGGCGATTGACGCTCGGATCCTCGTTCGCGCGTTCGTCGCCGACTTCCGCATTGGCCATGACCTGGCGCATGGCCGCGGTCGGGCGCGTCTTGGTGTCGCTGAACAGGTCGATCATCGTGCAGGCACTATCGTCGGGGCGGAGCCGCGAAGCGTAGCGGGTGCGGCCAGCGAAGTCGAAAGCGGCAATTAACATTCGAGCTGAAAGCCGGACAGATCAAGCAGCAATCAGGGTTTCCTGCGCTACAATCGGGGCACGCCGATGCCGATCCGACTCGCCTGCTTAGCGTTGCTGTTCGCCCTGTGCGCCGCCGCGCATGCGCGCGAAGTCTACAAATGCACAAACGCGCAAGGCGACGTGGCGTTCCAGGACAAGCCGTGCGCGCGTGGCACGAGCGAGGCGACCGTCCACATCGCCGAAGAGTCGGAATACGCGCCGCCACCGCCACCGGCGCCCGCCGAACCTGCCGCGCCTCCACCGCCGCCTTCTCCGGTGCCCGCCCGGATCAAGCCGCCCTTGAAGCCACTGCCGCCGTTGTGGCTGTGCATGAACGCCGAGGACGGTTCGCGTTACATCAGCCGCAACGGCGCGCCGCCGCCGCGCCTGGTGCCGCTCGGCGTGCTCGGTTACCCGCCCAAGACGCTCTCCGAGGCGTACGCTCCCGGCGCGACGAATCGCATGTCTGCGCCGGAGATGAGCAAGACACCGGTCGACACATCCCCGCGCGGATCGGTCGGAGCCGGTTACGTGCAGGTCCAGGACGAGTGCGTGACGCTGAATCCCGAGCAGTCCTGCGACGTCCTGCACCAGCAACTCGACCAGACCAACGACAAGCTCGCCCGCGCGCGCTTCAAGGACGAACAGGCCCGGCTCGGCGCCGAGGTCGCGGATATCGAGAACGACCTGGGCGGCTGCCCGAACTAGGCGCGCACCGCGGTTTCAACCTTTTTGGCGTCGTCATTCCCGCGAACGCGGGACTGCGGAGGCAGGATGCCGAAGCGAACATTCGCGCAGCGAATGGCCCGAAGGGCACGCCGTGGGAGCGGCGTGTAATCCATCTTGCTTTCTGATCAACGGAACAAGATCAAGTTGGATTCCCGCTTCGCGGGAACGACGGCTCGGGCTTCAGTGGTTTCGATTGTCCTACGGCGTCAGCGCAAACGTCCCGTAGCGCTGTTCGTGCTCGAGCAGGAACTTCTTCGTCGCCAGGCCGCCGCCGAAACCGGTCAGGCTGCCGTTCGCGCCGATGACGCGATGGCACGGAACGACGATCGGCAGTGGATTGCGGCCGTTCGCTGCGCCGACCGCGCGCGCCGCCAGCGGATCGCCGACGCGGTTCGCCAGTTCTCCATAGCTGAGCGTCGCGCCGTACGGGATGCGCTGCAACTCGCTCCAGACGCGCAGATCGAATTCGCTGCCTTGCGCTGCGAGCGGCAAGTCGAACTGCATCAGCTCGCCGGCAAAGTAGGCGTCGAGTTGCGCGCGCGCGGCGCTCAGCGCGGCGTGGTCGCGCTGCCAGTCGTCACCGATCCAGACCGGATGGCGGCCGAGCTCAAAGCCGATGTAACGCAGACCGCTGTCGTCCGCCGCGAGCAGCAGCTTGCCGATCGGCGATTCGACGTAGTCGTAGATCATCCGCCCACCCGCAGCCTCGAGCGAGCCGGCAGTCACGGCCGGCCGCCGCGAATGCGCCGGATTTTCCCACGCCCTCATGCGCTGCGCCACAGGTGCAGCACGGCGTAGGCGCGCCACGGCCGCCAGTTTTCGGCCATGCGTTCGAGCGCCGCGGTCGACACGATCGGCCCGCCGGGCGCGACCGCCTTGCGCAACACGAGGTCGGCGGCCGGAAACGCATCGGGTTCGCTCAGCGCGCGCATCGCGATGTAATGCGCGGTCCATGCGCCGATGCCCGGCAGTTGCGTCCAGCTGGCAACGAACTCATCGAGCGACTGCTCCGGGCGAAAGCTCACGGTCCCAGCGCACACGGCGCGGGCGAGCGCGCCGAGCGTCGCGGCCCGCTGCCGGGTCAGGCCGATGCCGGTCAGGTCGGCGTCGGCCAGCGTCTGCGGCGCCGGGAAAAGTTGCACGCGCGCGCCACCTTCCGCCGCGACCTCGACGCCGAAACGTTCGACCAGGCGCTGCGCCAGCGTCCGCGCCGCGGCGACGCTGATCTGCTGGCCGAGGACGGCGCGAATCGCGATTTCGAAACCATCCCAGCCGCCCGGAAGGCGCTGGCCCGGATGACGGCGAATCAGCGCGCGCAATGTGCGGTCCGCGCCCAGGCGCTTGTTGATCGCGGCGATGTCGGCGTCGAGATCGAACATGCGGCGCACGCGCGCGCTGATGTCCTGCAGCGGCGCGGCGTGCGGGAACGCGATCGTCAGTGCGAGCGCATCCGCGCCGGGGCTCTGCGTTACGCGCAGGCTGCCGGCTTCGCCACCGAGCGAGAAGCGGCGCGAGTAGCTGGTCGCATCGACCGTTTCGACGCCGGGTATCGCGCGGCGCGCGAAGAACGCGAGCAGCGCGGCAAAATCGTACGGCGCGCGATACGGCAGGCGCAGCGTCAACGCACCGGTCGCAGCATCGACACGTGATCGCCGCAGCGCCCGCGGCGAGCGGCCGTAGCCGGTGCGGAACGCGGCATTGAAGCGGCGCAGGCTGCCATAGCCGGCCGCCAGGCCGATCTGCGTGATCGGCAGGTTCGTCTCGCCGAGCAGCTTCTTCGCGAACAGCAGCCGCCGTGTCGCCGCGATCTCGAGCGGTCCGGCGCCGATTTCGGCGACGAACAGGCGGCGCAGGTGGCGTTCGCCGACCCCGATGCGCGCGGAAAGATCGGCAACCGAACCGCGATCGAGAAGCCCGCTCTCGATCAGCCGCAATGCGGCCGCGACCAGCGCGCTGCGCGCCCGCAGCGGAGTGCCTGGAGCCGATTCCGGCCGGCAGCGCAGGCACGGCCGATACCCCGCCGCGGCGGCCGCGGCGGCATTTGGATAATATTCCACATTGTGCGCTTTTGGCGTCGGCGCCGGGCAGATCGGCCGGCAATAAATGCCGGTCGAGCGCACGGCGATGAAGAACAGGCCGTCGAAGCGCGCATCGCGCGTCAGGCGCACCTGTTCGCAGATGCGCGGATCGAGCAGTTGCGGAAAGGCGCTGGTCGGCATGTGCCAATCCTAGCCCTCGCGGTGACTTGCGACTAGCCGTTTTCGGCTATCAATGCCGGAGTCAAAAGATTGAACCACGGAGAACACGGAGGAAAAGCATTCAATTGGGAGTTCGGCAGACGTTCAGACGTCACTGGATCTTTGCCGGGCAGCACGTCCGTTGCGCACGCAACGGCGCGCGAAACAAACCGGACGCATTGGCTCCTCTCCGTGTTCTCCGTGTTCTCCGTGGTTCAATCTTCCGCTCTGCACATCAGAAGCTGTAGCGCAGGAACCCGCCATCGACCGCAATGCATTCGCCGGTCACGTACGCCGCCGCAGGCAGGCACAGGAACGCGACCGCGGCGGCGACTTCCTCGGGTTCGCCGATGCGTCCCATCGGCGTACGGGCGATGACTTCTTCGAGGTAGTCGGCATCGGACAACTGCGTTTCCGTGCGGCGCGTGCGTATGTACCACGGCGCGACCGCGTTGACGCGGATGCCGTCGGCGGCCCATTCGCAGGCCAGGTTGCGCGTAAGCTGGTGCAATGCGGCCTTCGTCATGCCGTAGACCGCGCCGGTGCGCACGTGGGTCAGGCCGGACACCGAGCCGACGTTCACGATCGCGGCGTTCGCATGCTCGCTCAGGTGCGGGTGCGCGAGCCGGCACAACTCGAACGCGCAGACCAGGTTCGTGTCGATGATCGCGCGATATTCGCTTTCACTGTATTCGAGCGCGCTCTTCGTGACGTTCGTGCCGACGTTGTTGACGAGCAGCGACAGCGGCATGTCCAGGTCGGCGATCCAGTCGAACACTTCCAGGCGCGGCTCGTGCGCGCCCAGGTCGGCTGCGAACGCGAGGATTTCGCGCTCCGGGAATTCCTCGGCCAGTTCCGCGCGCGCCAGTTCCAGGTGCGCTTCGTCGCGCGCGACCATCAGCACGTCGGCGCCGAGCGCGGCGAGTTCGCGCGCGCACGCAAGGCCGATGCCGGCGCTCGCGCCTGCAACCAGCGCGGTCTGGCCATCGAGGCGCCAGCGGGAAGGATTCGTCGTCATCGGCAGGGCTCCTGCGGTGCGCGGCGCGCCGCTTGTGCGCGTCGCGCGCACGGCGCAGACTTTACCCGTTCCAGGCCGGAGATCGCCAGATGAAACTCGTTGCAACCGCGTGCTGCGTCGGAATCCTGTTCGCGCTCGGCGCGTGTTCGCGCAGCAAGGAGCCGACCGTCTCCGAGGCAACACCGCCGCCACAACCGGCGCAGAAAACCGTATTCGACACGCAGCTCAAGGCGCTCGACAAGGCCAAGGCCGTGCAGGGCGTCGTCGACCAGCAGAAAGCCGACGCCGACAGGAAGCTGAAGGAACAGGAAGGAGGCGGCGGCTAGGCGGGAAAAGCGGGCCACCGGCATACGGCGCGCCTGCAGCCGCTCGTCGGTGCCAATCAGCCCGGCGCCCGGCGTTTACCAATGTCGAATAGCCGGGATCGCTCGCGCCGGTCTAGGCTTCGTCGCCCTGCAACCCGGGTTTATCCCGGCCGCCCTTCGCTCAACGGGAGACATGCGATGACGATGATGCGTTCCTGCAAGACTTCGCAACCGACGCGCCGGCAGTCCCGGACTGCCCTTACGACGGCCGTTGCCGCCTTCGCCCTGCTCGCCAGCGCCTGGGCCGGCGCTCAAGACGTCGTCCAGGTCGGCGGCGACACGCACAAGGTTCTGCTCGAAAATGCCCAGGTGCGCGTGCTCGCGGTCAAGATCAAGCCCGGCGAAACGGTGCCGATGCATTCGCATCCGGCCAGCGTTTCCTACATTCTGACCGACGGCAAGTTGCAGATCACGCTGGCGGACGGCAAGACCGTGGACAAGGAGCCCAAGGCCGGCGCCGCGAGCTGGAGCGACGCGGTCACGCACGCGGTCAAGAACGTCGGAACCAGCGAATTCAGCCAGGTGCAGATCGAGCTGAAGAGCGCCGCGCCGGCCAAGTGACGCGGGCCAGGCCCTGGGCCTGGCACCGGACGGCAGATCGTGCGCGCAGTGCGCGCGCCGCGTCGAACGTCGCCGCACCAGCGACGGCCCTCAGCCCTCAGCCCTCAGCCCTATCTTATTTCGCAGAAGCAGTAGGCGAACACGCCGACCTTGTTGCCGTCGAGCGCGCGCAACAGCTTGAGCGGGCCGGCAACTTCGGATTGCGCGAGCAATGCGCGCGCCGCCTCCGGCAGCAGCGCCTTCGCGCTGCGTGACACCGTGTCGCTGCTCAAACCCAGCGCGAAGCGCTCCCACGCCGACAACTCCTTTTCGACGTAGAGCACGCGGTAGTTGTCGCCGAGCTTGGCGGCGGTCGCCGCCGCGGTTATCGCATCGCCGAGGCCGCCGAGTTCGTCGACCAGGCCGCGCTCCTTGGCCTGCTCGCCGCTCCACACGCGGCCGCGCGCAATCGCATCGATTTCCTCGGGCGACTTGTGGCGCGCCGCGGCGACGCGGCCGATGAAACGCCGATAGCCCTGATCGATGATGCTCTGGATGACCTCGCCGACTTTCGGATCGAGCGGGCGGCGCATGTCGAGCGCACCGGCGAATTTCGTCGTGCCGACGCCGTCGGTATGCACGCCGATCTTCGCCAGCGTGTCGGGCACGCTCATGAACAAGCCGAAGATGCCGATCGACCCGGTAATCGTCGTCGGCTCGGCGAAAATCTGGTCGCCGTTCATCGCGATCCAGTAGCCGCCCGATGCGGCGACGTCGCCCATCGAGACGATGACCGGTTTCAGCGACTGCTTGGTCAGCTCGATTTCGCGCCGGATCAATTCCGAGGCAAATGCATCGCCACCCGGCGAGTTGACGCGCAACACGATCGCACGCACGCGGTCGTCCTCGCGCGCGTTGCGGATCAGTTCCGCGGTCGATTGCCCGCCGACCGTGCCGGGCGGCTGGTCGCCGCCGACGATCTCGCCCTCGGCGACGACGACGGCGATGCGCGGGCGCGTGTCCGGCAGGCGTTCGCGCTGCACGACCGAAAGATAATCCTCGAAGTCGACCTGGCGGAACGTCTTGCGGTCGCGCACGCCCTTGGCGATCAGCATCTGCACGGCTTCGTCGCGCGTGGCCAGCTGGTCGACGAGCTTCTGATCGAGCGCGAGCTTGGCGACGTCGCCGCCGGCCGCCTTGATCGAGTTCGTGTAGTCGTCGATCTGCGAAGCGATCACCTTCGGATCGAGCTTGCGCGCCGCGCCGATGTCGGCCAGATAGTCGGACCACACGCCATTCATCCAGTACAGGTCGGCTTCCCGGGACTCCGGCGAGGCTTCGTTGCGGATGAACGGTTCGGCCGCCGACTTGAATTCGCCGACGCGGAACAGGTGCACGTCGACGCCGAGCTTGTCGAGCGCATCCTTGTAGTACATGCGGTAGCGGCCGAGGCCTTCGAGCAGCACGTCGCCGTCCGGATGCAGCAGGATGCGGCTGGCGTGCGCGGCGAGGTAATACTGGCTCTGGGTCATGCCGGTGGAGACGGCGATGACTTCCTTGCCGGCCTTCTCGAAACGGTCCAGCGCCGCGCCGATTTCGCGCAACGACGCCATGCCGGCTCCCTCGATCTCGTCCGGCACGAGCACGATCCGTTCGATGCGCGTGTCCTTCGTCGCCGTGTCGATGACCTGCAGGAGGTCGCGCAGCTGCACTTCGCGCACCTTGTCGCCGAACATGCTGGCGAACGCGCGTTGCGCCGGAGCGCTCGTGAACTGCTCGACGACGCGGCCCTTGGGGTCGAGCACGAGCGCGGTGCGGTCCTGCAGCCGGCCGGCGCCGGAGCGAAACGCAATGACGAAGACGATCACGAGGAACACGAAGATGATGTTGAATACCAGCCGCCGGCTGAAATTCACCAGGTTCCACAAGCCCACGATCAAGCCGACGAACAGGCCGCGCTTCTTCTCCGCCATTTTTGCCAGTCTCCAGATCCCGCCCAAAGCGTACCCGATGGCGCGCACATCGGCACGCGCCACCAGTCATGGGCATCCACACACCGGAACTATGGGCACGCGCGCCTGAGCGCAAGCCCAACGGCCGGCACTAGCGCCTCGGCGCCGTGCGCCGCGCGAAGCGGGCGAACAACATCACGGCCGCGACCGTCAGGCCGGCGATCAGCCCCATCCACATGCCGCGCACGCCGACTCCGGCGTGGAACGTCAGCCAGTAGCCGACCGGCATGCCGACGCCCCAGTAGGCGAACACCGTGATCGCCATCGGCAACGTTGCGTCCTTGAGTCCGCGCAGCGCGCCATTGGCCGTGACCTGGACACCGTCGGAAAACTGGAAGATCGCCGCGAGCAGCATCAACTGCGCCGCCATCGCGGCGACCGCGGCGTCGTCGGTATAGATCCGGGCGATCGCCAGCGGAAACAGCGCCATGGCCAGCGACGAGACGGTCTGCGTGAAGGCGCTGGCGGCTATGCCGGCGAAACCGGCGTAGCGCGCGGCTTCAGCGTCGCCGCGGCCGACCGCGTTGCCGACCCGGATCGTCGTCGCCATGGCCACGCCGAGCGGCACCATGAACGCGACCGACGCGACGTTGATCGCGACCTGGTGACCGGCCACCGCCACCGTGCCGAGCGAACCGATCAGCAATGCCGCTGCCACGAACAGACCTGCTTCCATGAGCACGGCGATGCCCATCGGCACGCCGAGTCGCAGCAGCGAGAAAATCGTCTGCCAGTGCGGAGGCTCGAAGCGGGCGAACGGCGCGACGTCGCGATAATGCCGGCGCTGATGCAGGTACAGCGCGAACGCCGCGAACTGCACCCACAACACCGTGGCCGTCGCCATGCCCGATCCCTGCGCGCCGCGCGCCGGCAAGCCGAACCCGCCGTACATCAGCACGTAGCCGATCGGCGCCAGCAACACCAGTCCGAGCAGGCCGAAGTACATGGTCGGCCGCGGAATCGACAAGCCTTCGGAGAATCCGCGCAGTGCGAAGTAGCCGGTCAGCGCGGGCGCGCCCCAGGCGATCGCGTGCAGGAACTTGCGCGTTTCGTTGGCGATCGCGGGCTCGATGCCGATCGCATCGAGCAGGACTCCCGACGCGCGCACCAGGAAGAACAACGCGATACCCAGCGCGAGCGCCAGCCACAACGCCTGCCGGAACAACGGGCCGATGCGCGCCTGCGCACCGGCGCCGGACAGCTGCGCCACCGACGGCGGCAGCGCGAGCATCACGCCGATCGCGGCGACGATCGCGAGCGACCACAGGCTCGTGCCCACGGCGACCGCGGCCAGCGTGCGCGCATCGAGGTGCCCGGCCAGCAAGGTGTCGATGACATTCATGCCGATCGACGACAGCTGCCCGAGGATCAGCGGTGTCGCCAGCACGAGTGTTTCGCGAATTTCGCGGCGCCAGCGCGCCGCGTCCTTGCGTAGAATGGACGCCATGCGATTTCGATCCGTAGCGGTACAGTCTAGCCGAATGCACCGCGAAACCGTTGCGCGGCCATAACGTCGGTTCTGAAAAGAAACGTCTGCAAGCAAAAAAAGATTCACCACGAAGACACGAAGGACACGAAGAAGAGAAAACCTGACGAAGCCTGTTGTTGTCTTCGCTTTTTTCTTCGTGGTCTTCGTGCCTTCGTGGCGGATCTTTTGATCTTGATCCTGGCCGGCCCGCAAGCTCGCAACCTGCTTTTGCGCAGGTTCGCTAAACTGGATGCCTATGAATAACGAAAATATCGAGCCGCTTGCGCCACAGCCGGGCGTAGAAACCGCGCCCGCTGCCGAGGCCGTGGCGCCGAAGGTGTACTGCGCGAACTGCGGCGCCGAGCTGCTCGGCCAGACCTGCTACGCCTGCGGGCAGCCGGTCAAGGGCATGGTTCGGCACCTGGCCAGCATCATGGCCGATGTCGGCGACACGATCCTCAACATCGACTCGCGCATCTTCCGCACGCTGTGGCCGCTGCTGGCGAAGCCGGGTTTCCTGACCAACGAATACCTGGCTGGCAGGCGCGTGCGTTACGTCACGCCGTTCCGGCTGTATTTCTTCCTCAGCGTCGTTGCGTTCCTGGTCATATCGATCACGCTGGACGCGACGCTCGATCTGAAGGATACGGTCCGCGCCGACGCGGCCGAGGATATCGAAACGGCGCAGTCGGCAGCGGACGTGACCGCGCGCCGCGACGAAGCGCTGACCGCGCTCGACACGGCCAAGGCTGCGCCGCAACTCAGCCCGAAGGCGATTCGCGGAATCGAGAAGGCGCAGGAGCAGATCCGCACGCGCGCCGACAAGCGCCTGCAATACCTGGAGAAAGTCGAGGACGCCAAGGCGAAGGGCGCGCCGGTGCCGCCGGATGTCGACGCGGAAAAGGCCAAGGGTGATTTGAACTTCGAGTTCAACGGCAAGCGCTGGGACCCGAAGACGACGCCGATCCAGGTCGACTGGCTGCCGCGCTTCGTCAACGCCAAACTCACGGCTCTGGCGATGCACACGGCCGACAACCTGCCGCGCATCCGCAAGGATCCGAAGCCGTTCCTGATCGGCGCCTTCAGCAGCCTGCCGCAGGTGCTGTTTTTCCTGATGCCGCTGTTCGCGATCCTGCTGAAGATTTTCTACATCTTCAAACGCCGCCTGTATATGGAGCACCTGATGGTCGCGCTGCACAGCCACAGCTTCATCTTCCTGGCGCTGCTGCTGCTGACATTGATCGGCGTGTTGCGCAGCTGGGCCAGTACGGCCGCGCCGTGGCTCGAAGGCGTGCTCGGACTGGCGATCTTCGTGCTCGCCTGGTGGATCCCGATTTACCTGTTGATCATGCAGAAACGCGTGTACAAGCAGGGCTGGTTCTTCACGATCGTCAAGTATCTGACGATCGGCCTGTGCTACACGATCCTGGTCACGCTCGGCATCCTCGTGGCGCTGGCGATCAGCGTGGCGACGGTTTGAGTCCGTTGCCGCGCCCGGTCACTTCTCGTCCGGCCGCGCGTTGAAAAACTGCACCGGGCGCGCGCCGCTGCGAACCTGCTCGCTGACATCGACGAATGTACCGCCGCGGTATTCGAGAAAGAATGCGCCGGCCAGCGTGCGCGCGTCGATGTCCGCATCGAGATTCAGATACGCCACCTGCAGGCTGCCGAGCGTCAGCCATGGCACCGGCTTGCCGCCGTGTTCGAGCACGCGCAGCGGCCGGTAGTCGTCCGCGCCGACGCTGCCGGTGCGGACGAAATTGCCCCATGGCGCGCGTTCGGTCAGCACCAGGCAATGCTCGAGCCGTGACGGCTCCGGACTCGACGCCTTGATCGTCGGATCGCCGATGTCCTGCAGTCCCCAGATCGACGCCGCATCGAGCAGGTAGATCTGGCAGCGCTGCGGCGGAAGCGGCAGCCGCGCTATCGCCGCGTGCGCGGCCTGCAGCGGCGCAATCTGCTCGCGCGAGCGCTTGGCGAAGTCGTGCGCCAGGGCGTGCGACGCGGGGATCCACACCGCCAGCATCAGGACCAGGCCGGCGCCGGCGACGACGCTGGCTCGCCACGCCAACGCTCCGGTTGCGGCATTGGATTCCCGCGGCGTCGTCAGCAGCATCAAGGCTGCGATCAACCCGGCCAGGCTCAGGTGGTACAGGCGCGACTCACCGATCAGATCGAACCAGAACGTCTTTTCGCTCAGGGCGCTGGTCGAGACCGCGACGACCGGCGCCTGGGTCGGCGCCGGCAGGAACAGCAGAATCAGCACCGCTGCCGCGACCCCGAGCGCCTGCGGCCGCTTCCAGCCGGCGCGCCGCGCCGTGAGCACGACGGCAATGACGATCAGCGCGCCGCCGAACGCCAGCAATACGTTCGCCCAAGCGGTCTGGCGCGGATCCATGAACAGGTACTGGAAGCCGATCTGCAGCCACAGGCCGATGCCTTTCTCGAACATCGCCACGAGCGGCCCGGCGTAGCGCAGCGCGTTCTGCGGCTCGAGCAGCAGCGCCTGCCGATAACCGAGCCAGGCGATCGTCACGAGCGCAATCGCCGCAACCGCGGTCCAGCGCTGCTTCATGGTCAGCGGCCAGTCGCGATTGGGCAGCGCAATCAGTGCGGCAGCGGCAATTGCGCCGACAATCGCGATCTCCTTGCCCATGAACGCCACCAGCACGCAGCCCACGACAGCGGCAAGCCTGCCGATGCGCGGCCGCTGCGCATAGTCGACCGCCGCGGCAAGCGCGAGCAGCGAAAAGCCGGTGGCGATCAGGTCGAAGCGGTCGGACAACCACAGCGCCGTGCCGATCGCGAGCGGGTGCACGGCGTAGGCCGCGGCCCACGCGACATTGAGCGGCGCATCGCGCCGCAGGCGCTGCAGCAATGTATACAACGCCAGGACGACGCCGAGGTGCAGCAGCAGATTCACCGCGTAGTGGCCGCGCGGCGCGTTGTCGAAACAGGCGACCGTCAACCACCACAGGAAGATTCCGAGCGGGCGGAAGAACAGGCTGCCGGGGAAATGGTCGTGGTAGAACGGCAGCGCCGGCTCGTGCAGCAGCCGCGCCAGGGCGAGCAGCGTGAAGTCGTCCTGCGCGAAGTAGGCGTGCAACGCCGGCGCGTAGCACCACACCGCCAGCAGGCAGGCGGACACCAGCAGCGCCACCCTTGCATGTCGAGTCCAGCCGCCGGTCCGCACTGCAGCCATCGCGAATATCGCCTGGTAAAGGCGGCGGATTATAGCGGTGCCGCGCGCGCGCACGCGCGGATCCGCGACGCACGTTGCCGATCCGGGGCTACTTCGGTTCCGCGGCCGGTTCGGCGCCGGCCAGTTCCGCGCCGCGCTGCTGCGGCGTCATGTTCAACAGGCGGCGGCGATAGGCCTCGCGCTGTTCCGGCGGCAGGCTGCGCCAGGCCAGGTGAAACGCGCGGCGTTGCTCCGGCGTCAGCGAATGCAGCATCTCGCGCGTCGCGCGGCGCTCTTCCGGCGGCATCGAGTCGTTGAATTCGCGGATCATCGCGGCCCGGTTCTGGGCCCGCGCGCCGTCGAGAAACGATTCGCGCTGCGCCGGCGTCATCTGCTCGAACTGGTCGCGCAAGCGCGCGCGTTCGTCCGGCGGCAGGCTGTCGAAACGATGGAACGCGCCACGGATGCGCTGCTGCTGCTCGGACGGAAGCTGCTCGAATTTCTCGTAACGCTGGCGCAGTTTCGCGCGCTGGTCGGGCGTCATCTCGTTCCAGCGTTGCAGGCGTTGTTCGATGCGCGCGTGCTGTTCCGGCGTCATCTGCGCCCAGCGCTGCGCCGCGCGCTGCAAGCGCTGCTGTGCTCCGGACGGCAACTGGCTCCAGCTGTCACGCACCTGTTGCAGGACACGTTGCTCGTCGGACGACAGGCTGTTCCACGCTATCGACTGTGGTATCGGCTGTGCCGGAGCCGGCGCCGCTGCCGGCGCCTGACTGCCCTGGTCCGCGGCGAAAGCGCCACCGCCGGCCGTTGCCAGCAACGACACGAACAGCCCGGCCGACCATCGCCGCTGGAACGCGACGCGGTTCATTGCCGGCCTGCCTGGTTCATGACGGCCGCGTGCGCGACCGTGGATGATCTGCGCTTGTCCATTTGTACCAATTTAGCTTTTTATCGCCGGCGCCGGGAGCGTCGCCGGCGGTGACGCGGCGACGAAATGCGCAACCCGCGCCGCGAGCGCGCCTAGCCACCGCTTTCCTGCTCCTGCGCGTCGAGCCATGCATAAAACTCCAGGTCCTGGTAGAACTCGATGCCGTCGTCAGCCGCGATCTCGGCATCGGACACAGCCGAATGCGCGGGCGTGGCCGGCACGGTCAGATGCGCCGACGGATACCAGGCAACAACCGCCAGCACCAGGGCGCAGCTCGCCGCCAACCCGGCGGCCGGCAGCCACCATGCGCGCGGGCCGCGCGATCGCGCCGCCAGCGCGGCATGACGCGCCTGGTTCAGGCGCGACAGTGTCGCGGCATCGAGCGAGTGCGCCGACTCGTCGAGGCGGGCGCGCACATCGGCAATCCAGGCTTGCGGATCGGATTCGTTCACAAGTGCTCCCCGAGAGCGCGGCGCAGGGCCGTTAGCGCGCGCGACAGGTGCGTCTTCACGCTGCCCTGGCTGCAGCGCATCGCCACCGCGGTAGCGGCGACGTCCAGGCCCTCCCAGAGGCGCAACAGAAATGCCTGCCGCTGGCGATGCGGCAACGCACGCAGCGCGCGATCCAGCGCCTGGCCGGCTTGCGCTCCGGCGAGCCGCAGCAACGGACCGGGCTCGGCGCTATCGGGGGCCTGGACGACCGGATCGTCGTCGTCCTCCGCGGCGCTCACGGGCGGCGCGATCCAGCGGTTACGCACCTGTCGGCGCCGATACCAGTCGTTGATCCGGTTGTCGAGCACGCGATAGAACAGCGGCGACCAATCGGCCTGGGGTTTGTCGGCATAATGGCGCACGAAGCCGAACATGGCATCCTGCACGAGGTCCAGCGCCTCGTCGCGGCTGGCGGTTGCAAGTTCGGTCATGCGCAGCGCCCGCCGCTCGATCGCCCTGAGGAACTCGTCGAGCGCGCGCTGTTGGGTCAGGTCCGCCATCGAGCGATCGGTCTGGCGCGGCAGTTCGCGGGAAAGCTCCAGTGCGATAGTAGACATACGAAATAGATATGCGAAGTACCCGGTGAGCAATCCACACAACGCGCTGGAGAGGCCGGCGTTGACGCCGACTGCACAAGGCGTGCCGAAGACCCCGTTCTGGTGCTGGCGAAATGCGGTTGTGCACAAGGCGGCCGCGCCGCCGCCAGTGTCGGCAAGGATAAAAATATACCCTGAATTTCGCCTGAATTGCATTCGTAATCGATTGATTAATAAGATATATTTCAGACTGGTTAAAGTTTCACCAAGCCGAGCTCGGGCGCATAGCCATGCGCCCGCCTGATGCTTCGCCGCCTTTCATCCACAGACTTATCCACAAAGGCTGTGGATAAGCGAAAAACCCTTTTGGTAGCCGGCATTTGACCATCACTCCTCACACTTGCCTCATGAGCCTTGTGCAAGTCGCGGTTCCACTCGGGAACTCGTCGGCGAATGGCGCTTTGGCGCCACGTGGAAACTGACGCCCATGCCCGCCGTTTTGCGCATCGCCGTTCCGGTCCCGCTGATGCAGGTATTCGATTACCTGCCGCCAGCCGGGACCGGCATAGGCGCCTGCGCGCGCGGCAGCCGGGTGCTCGTGCCGTTCGGCCGCAGCCGCCGCGTCGGCGTCGTCGTCGACATCGCCGCGCACTCCGAGCTGGCCGACAAGCAACTCAAACCCGTGCTGGCGCTGCTCGATCCGACACCGCTGCTGACCGACGAACTGATGGACGCGGTGGTCTGGACCTCGCGCTACTACCATCACCCGCTCGGCGAAGTCCTGCACGCCGCCTTGCCGGCTGGCCTGCGCAATCCGCGCGTGGCGGAAGATGCCGGCGAACGCGGCCTGGCGCTGAAGGCCGGACAGCCTGCAGGCGAGTTCAAGACGCGTTCCGGGTCGCGCACGGCGCAACTGCTCGACCTGCTCGCGCGCGGACCGCTGACCAGCGCGCGCCTCGACGACCTTTTGCCGGGCTGGCAGAGCGCGGCCAGCAGCCTGAAGCGGCGCGGACTGATCGAGCCGGTGCGGCTGGCGAGCCGCGAATCGTTGCGCACGCAACTCGCCGGCCCCGCCCTGAACGCCGAGCAGCAGGCGGCAATCGACGCGATCGCGGCGCGCAGCGGTGAATTTTCCCCGACCTTGCTCGAAGGCATCACCGGCAGCGGCAAGACCGAGGTTTACCTGGCGCTGATCGAGCGAGTCATCGCCGGGGGCCGCCAGGCGCTGGTGCTCGTGCCGGAGATCGGCCTGACGCCGCAGGCACTGCGCCGGTTCCGCGAGCGCCTGCCCGGAGCCGTCGCCGTGCTGCACTCGGGCCTGAGCGACGGCGAGCGCACGCGCGCCTGGCTCGCGGCGGCGCGCGGCCAGGTCCAGGTGATCCTCGGCACGCGCTCGGCCGTGTTCACGCCGTTGCCGAACGCCGGCCTGATCGTCGTCGACGAAGAGCACGACGCGTCGTACAAGCAGCACGAGGGCTTGCGCTACAACGCGCGTGATCTGGCGATCGTGCGCGCCAAGGCGCTCGGTGTGCCGATCGTGCTCGGCACCGCGACGCCGTCGCTCGAGACGTTGGCCAATGTCGAGGCCGGACGCTACCAGCGCCTGCACTTGGGCGCGCGCGCCGGCGCGGCGCGCCTGCCGGCGTTCCACTGCATCGACCTGCGCGGCAAGACGCTGCACGACGGGCTAGCGCCGGAACTGATCTCGGCGCTGCGCGCCTGCCTGGCCCGCGGCGAGCAGGCGCTGATTTTCCGCAACCGCCGCGGCTACGCGCCGGTCCTGCATTGCCACACGTGCGGCTGGCATGCGACCTGCGCGCG
>DATIEJ010000268.1:0-3273 GCA_035455825.1 Rhodanobacteraceae bacterium
CGGGTCGCTGCCCAACGCGGTGCTGAAGCTGAAGATGCGCGCATTCGACGATGCCGGGCATCGCGAAGATTTCATCGCGCGCGCCGCCGCGCATGGCATATCCACGCAGCGGCTCGAGCTGCTCGGTTACGGCAGTCATGCCGACACACTGGCTGCCTACGCCGACGTCGACATCGCGCTCGATCCGTTCCCGTTCTCTGGCTGCGCGACGAGTTGCGATGCGCTGTGGATGGGCGTGCCGGTCGTGACCCGGATCGGCGACACGATGGTGAGCCGCCAGACCGCGAGCCTGCTGACTTCGCTCGACCTGGACGACCTGATAACCACGGACAACGACAGTTACGTTCGTTGCGTGCTCGACCTCGCGGACGCAGCGGACCGCCGGCGCGACCTGCGATTCGAATTGCGCGAGCGCATGCGTTCCAGTGTCGCCGACGTCAAACAACATGCGCGCGAACTCGGAGAAGCGATTCGCGAATCATGGCAATCGTGGTGTGCCGGCCAGTCGGGTGATCGCCGACGCGGCGGAAGCGCGTAACAGCGCGACCATACTCAGTCGATCGCGGAGGGTCCCGCCGAAAGCCAGTGCGCAATCCAGGCGTACAGCGGCGCGGCAAGCGCGGACTCGGCGACGAGCGCGCCGGTGCGGTATGGCGCTGACGGCGCGCGCGGCGTCAACTCCGGAAATTTCGCAATCAGGCGATCGGCATAGCGGCGCCAGGACTCGCCGAAGTCGCCGCCGGACTGGTGCCAGATCAGCAAGTCGAGCGCGACGGCGCACCGCAGTCCGGCGCGGCAGGCGCGATAGCTCAGATCCAGGTCGTAGCAATGGAAGCCGTCGAACGTGTCCGCATCGAACGGGATCTGCTCGAACACCGCACGCCGGCCGGCCAGAAACACGCCGTCCAGCACCTGCGCATCGCGCAGCATCGGACCGTGCGCGCCGAGCAGGCCGCAGACCAATGCGCCGTCGGGGCGCGGCAAACTGACCCAACTGGCCGTGTGCGGCGGGCCGGCCCAATGCCAGGAATGGCCGGTGGCGTAGTCCGAGCCCGCGACCCCGATCAGATCGTGCGCCGCCAAATGCCGGCGCAAGCGGTCGGCAAAATCCTCGCAGACGATGCCGATGTCGTCATGGCAGAAAACGATCAATTCGCCGTCTGCCCGAAGCAGGCCGCGCGCGTAGCCCTCGCACAGCGAGCGGGCATCGGCGATATGTATCAGTTCCCAGTCTTCCTGGCGCAGAACGCGGTCGAGGTCGCGCTTCAATCGCGCAAGGCGCCGCGGATCGATGCTGCAGACGATGATCGAAATGCGCCCCATGGCGCGCTGCGCGGAGCGAAGGTCGATCACCGGGGCGACGATGCCCGAGCGTGCCAGGTGCAGGGCACACTCCAGCATTCCCTGGGCCGAGCGTGGCTGATCGGGCGCGGAACGCCATGCCTCGGCAAAACCGCTGCCGGAATCCTGCCAATGCCCGGCGCGGGCCTGCGCAACGGCTTTCTGGAACAGCAGTTCCGCGCGGGTCTGGTTGACTGGCGGATACTGCGGCCTGGATGGGAGGCGCACCTGCTTCAGGTCCTGCTCGAACGCCATTTCTTCCTTGGAAGGGCTCACCGGGATAGGCAATGGATTGGGCGGATGGCCGGGAACTGGCTAGAATCCACTTTCTTTGTCCGCAAGAGACAATTTTGCCATGTTTGCCAAAAACCTGCGTATCGAAGGCTACGATCCTGAACTGGCCGCGGCAATTGCCGCGGAACGCCAGCGCCAGGAGGATCACGTCGAACTGATCGCATCGGAGAACTATGCCAGTCCGCGCGTGCTCGAAGCGCAGGGGTCGGTGCTAACGAACAAGTATGCCGAAGGTTATCCGGGCAAGCGTTATTACGGCGGGTGCGAATTCGTCGACATCGCCGAGAAACTGGCGATCGAGCGCGTCAAGCAGTTGTTCGGCGCCGACTATGCCAATGTGCAGCCGCATTCGGGATCGCAGGCCAACCAGGCGGTCTATTTCGCGCTGCTCAATCCGGGCGACACGATCCTCGGCATGTCGCTGGCGCATGGCGGGCATCTGACCCACGGCGCGAAAGTGAATCTCTCCGGCAAGATCATGCACGCGGTGCAGTACGGCGTGAACGATCAGGGCCTGATCGACTACGACGAGGTCGAGCGCCTCGCGCTCGAGCACAAGCCGAAGATGGTCGTTGCCGGATTCTCGGCCTACTCGCAGGTCGTGGATTGGGCGCGCATGCGCGCTATCGCCGACAAGATCGGCGCATACCTGTTCGTCGACATGGCGCACGTTGCCGGGCTCGTCGCCGCCGGCGTGTATCCGAGCCCGCTGCCGCACGCGCACGTCGTGTCGTCGACGACGCACAAGACATTGCGCGGCCCGCGCGGCGGCATCATCGTCGCGCAGCGCGCGGCGATGGGCGCGGCCGCCGACGAAATCGAAAAGAAGTTGCAATCGATCGTTTTCCCGGGCATCCAGGGCGGCCCGCTGATGCATGTCATCGCGGCCAAGGCCGTCGCGTTCAAGGAAGCGCTCGAGCCGGAGTTCAAGGTCTACCAGCAGCAGGTCGCGAAGAACGCGCAGGCGATGGCCGGAACGATGATCGCGCGCGGTTACAAGATCGTCTCGGGCGGCACGCAGAACCACCTGATGCTGGTCGACCTGATCGGCAGCAAGGTCACCGGCAAGGATGCCGAGGCGGCACTCGGCAAGGCGCATATCACGGTCAACAAGAACGCCGTGCCGAACGATCCGCAGAAACCATTCGTCACGTCGGGGCTGCGCATCGGCACCCCGGCCGTCACGACACGCGGTTACATGGAGAACGACTGCGTCGAATTGTCGAACTGGATCTGCGACGTGCTCGATGCGCCCGGCGATGACGCGGTCATCGCGGCGGTGCGCGAAAAGGTCACGGCGCAGTGCCGGAAGTTTCCCGTTTATGGCTAAGACGGTAGCCGGTAGCCGGAAGCCGGTAGCCGGGGAACGGCGGCCAACGGCTTTCTTTGCTTTCCGGTTACCGGCTACCGGTTGCCGGTTACCGTCTCTCTGATGCACTGCCCCTTCTGCCAGAACGAAGACACCCGCGTGATCGATTCACGCGTGTCCGAAGACGGCACGACGATCCGCCGCCGGCGCGAGTGCGAGCGCTGCAGCGAGCGTTTCAACACGTTCGAAACGGTCGAAATCAAGCTGCCGGCGATCGTCAAGAGCGACGGCCGGCGCGAGGCGTTCGACGAACGCAAGCTGCGCACCGG
>DATIEJ010000269.1:0-5193 GCA_035455825.1 Rhodanobacteraceae bacterium
ATCCGCCGAGATGACGGCTGCGGCTTTTGCATCGTTCGGATCCGCGCTGAAATCCAGCATGGCCTTGGCGAGCGGGCCGCTGCCATGCTTGCCGACCGCATGCAGCGAGGCGAGGGTAATCTCGTCGTGCTGCACCGGGAACGCGTAGGCCGCGACACGTTCGAGCGCCTTCGCCAAACGGTAGATCGCATTGTCCGGGGTCGGTTCGCTCGAATGGCCGCCGGGCGAGGTTATCGTCAGCTGGAAGTCGGCATAGGTTTTTTCGGCGGCCTGTATTTCATAGTCGACCGGCTTGAGGTCGGCATCGAACGTGCCGCCTCCGGCGTCCGCATTGAGCAGGAACTCGGCATCGTGAAAACGTTTCGCCAGTTCGCGAGTGGAGGCCATGTCGGTTTCCTCGTCGCCGGAAAACACGAGGATCATCTCGCGACCGGGCACGAAGCCCTCGCGCTTGAAACGCATCATCGTTTCGACCAGCGTGATGAGACCGGTCTTCATGTCGGACGTGCCTCGGCCGAAGATGTAGCCGTTCTCCTCGACAAGTTTGAACGGATCGCGCGTCCAGTCCTTCGGGTTCGCCGCAACCACATCCATGTGTCCCGACAGCAGAATCGGCTTGCCCGTACCGCTACCGCGATAGTGCGCCACCAAGGCAGCGGTGCGACCGACCGGGATTATCTCGATGTCCGATTTCGCGAAGCCTGCCGACTCCAGTTTGCCGGCGATATAGGCTGCGAATTCGGGGACCTTGTCCTGGCCTTCGACGGTTTGCGTGGCGAGCGCATGGCGCAGCATGTCCATGGTTTCCGGCATGACCTGTGCCGTGGTTTCTGCAGCGGCATGCGACATCAGATCGAATGCCAGCGCGATGCCGGCGATCAGGCAGGTACGGCGGATAGACATGTTGTTCCTCGATAATGGCGGGAGAGGGTGATGATAATCTCGCTCATGGCAATAGTCAGTCTTTGACCGAAAAGCGAAAAGGCACTCTGACCGCGTTAATTCTCTTTTTTGCCGGTAGTCTTGGCTGACCTGGATCGAACGAGCGAGTCACAAATGCGTGCGCATGTATTTCTGCTTGCAACCTGCTGTTCCGGATTGACTTGTGCGAGCACGCCCGGCGCCGGGCTGCCGCTTCCCGACGCGCAAGTCGCCGCGCTTGCCGGCGAGGTAAACGGCGACACCGCCAAGCGCAATCTCGAAGGCATCGTCCAGTTTCACCGCCAGCGCGGATCGCGCGGTTTCCATTCCGCGGCCGAGATCGTGGCCGAGCGTGCAAAGGCGTACGGACTGAGCGGCGTCGAGATCCTGCAGTTTCCCACCGACGGAAAGATCTTCTACGGCACGCAACGCTCGCGCATGGGCTGGGATGCCGACAAGGGCGAGTTGACGGAAGTGCGCGATGGCAAGGAATTGCCGGTCGCCAGCTTCGCGGCCATGCCGGTGGCACTGGCTGAGGACAGCGAGTCGGCCGATGTCGTGGCGGAGCTGGTCGACGTCGGTGACGGCGACAAGGAAAGCGACTACGCCGGCAAGGACCTGAAAGACAAGATCGTGCTCGTTGCGCAGCAGCCCAGCGGCGCGGAGGCGCTGGCGATCGGGCGATTCGGCGCCGTGGGAATGGTCAGCTACGCATCCAACCAGACCACGGCTTGGTCGGGCGAGAATCAGGAGCAGGTGCGCTGGGGCCATCTCGACAGCTTTTCGCCGCACAAGACGTTTGCCTTCATGGTCTCGCAAGGGGCGGGCAAGGCGTACAAGTCGCGACTGGCCGCCCACGAAACGATCCGCCTGCATGCATCGGTGCAGGCCGGCCAGCACTCGAGCCATTACGACATCGTCACCGCCATCATCCCTGGCGCCGACCCAGCACTCGCAAACGAGGAGATTGCATACGGCTGCCACCTCGACCACCAGCGGCCCGGCGCCAACGACAACGCCAGCGGTTGTGCGACCATTCTCGAAGTTGCGCGCACGCTGCAGGCGTTGATCGCCAGCGGCAAGCTCGCGCGGCCGGCGCGCACCCTGCGCTTCATCTGGCCGCCCGAGGTCGAGGGCACCACGACACTGCTCAATGCCCGACCCGATTTCGCGCAACACATCAAGGCCGTCGTGCACATGGACATGGTCGGCGGCGGTCCGCAGACCCAGGCGGTCTTCCACGTGACCCGCGGTCCCGCGAGCCTGCCTTCGCCGATCCACGACATCGCCTGGTCGTTCGCCAGCTGGGTCAATGCGCAGACGTATCGCTACGCCGCCACCGGCAAGTCCGACTTCCCGATGGTCGCCCCTTCCGGAGGAAAGGAGCCGCTGCGCGCAGAGGATTCGCCGTTCGACATGGGTGGCGACCACGAGGTCTATCAGGACGCGAGCTTCGGCATCCCGGCGATCTACTTCAACGACTGGCCGGACCGCTACATCCACACCAACCTGGACCGCGCCGAGAACATCGACGCCACGAAGTTGCAGCGTGCGGCCTTCATCGGCGCCGCCAGCGGCTACGTGCTCGCGCGCGACGGCGTACCGCGCAGCACGCCGCCGGCCGCGGCGCCAGGTCCTGCCGGCGACGGCGACGGCCTGCTCGTGTTTCGCCGCGTGGCCGCACCACGCGGACCGCTCAGCGTATTCGGCTACGACTACTTCGACGACCATGCCAAAGAGGCCGGCCTGCCGCGTCCGAAATTACTCGACTTCGAAGGCACGCGCGTAGGCGGCGGCTACTACGCCTACGAAGCGCGCAACTTCGCCGACGGCCATCGCAGCGCGCAGCAGATCGCGAATGAACTATCCGCCGAGTTCAGCGCGGTGCCGGTCGCGGTGGTAGTGGAGTACCTCAAAGCGCTGGAAGCGGTCGGGTTGCTGGAACGCGTGCACTGATTTGAAGTGCGTTGATTGGGCGAAGGCAAACTCCAAAGGTCGAAAATGACGTTGCCGGGCTTGGCTCCGCTCGGCGCCGGAAGTTCTCAATCCGGCCGGATCCGCAACAGTTCGCGCTCGATTGCGAAAACATGCGGATCGTGCGCGCCCAAGTCACGCAGCGACTGGGCCAGGCGCAGCAGGTAATCGCGATTGGCACCGCTGGGCCCCTGCGAACGGCAAATGTGCAGCGCAATTTCACGCTCGCTGGCGGCGCCGAGGAAGGCCGCGTTTTCCGGCGTGGCGATGTAGACAAGTCCCTTCGCATGCCGGCCATCGTCGAGGGTGAGGTCCGTCATCAGCCGCAGGTAGCCGTTCTTCTCGCGCACATCGAGCGCAGCGAAGGTCTCCGGGCTCACGAGGTAGGCCACGCCGATACAAATCGCGTCCGGCTCGGCAACCAGCGTGACGACGCGACCCGGCGCCGCCGGCGTTCCGCAGTGATCGTGCGAACCCTGTCAGAAGCGCCGCACCCAGCCACGAATGCTGGCGGCTCGGCGCTCGACGAACGGAAAGTCGGCCTTGTGGATCAGCGAGTCGTAGCCGAACAGCCACACCTGGGCGTGATTGTCGAACTGCGTCATGCGGCGGTTGATGCGACGGTGTCGGCGCGGTCGGCAGATGCGTTCATGAGTGTCGCGAAGCGGAAATGCGCTAGAGTAATCCACGCACGGTAGCGAATGCCAAGGCACTCCAAATGACGCGGAACACCGGATCATCACGCGATCGCGCCGGCTCGGGCCGGTCGCGGTTCTTCGGCGTCACGCTGCCGCTGCTGTCGGCGTGCCTGATTGCCGAAGCGTCGGCGCAGAATGCCGACGACGGCTACGCGGCGTCGGTCAACGGCACGATCTCCGCCGTCGTCGTCCTGGCGGACGGAAAAGCCGTGATCGGCGGCAGCTTCACGCAGGTCAATGGCCAGCCGTGCAGTTATCTGTGCCGGCTGCGCGTCGACGGCAGCATCGATCCGGATTTCGCCAATCCGGCTCCCGACGGCGACGTCGCGGCGATCGCCGAACTCGCCGATGGACGCCTCGTCGTCGGCGGCAGCTTCTGCACCATCGGCGGCCAGACGCGCGCGCGCGTGGCGCGGCTCGCCGCGAACGGCGGCCTCGACGCGAGCTTTGCCGATCCCGGCATCGACGGCAGCGTCGGTTACCTGGCCGTGCAGCGTGACGGACGCATCGTCGTCGGCGGTGGATTCGCCTCGATCGGCGGGCAGCCGCGCGCGAACCTCGGGCGCCTCACCGCCGGCGGCACGCTCGACGGCACGTTCGCCGATCCGGCGTTGAACGGCCCCGTCTACGCGATGGCGCTGCAGCCGGATGGCCGCGTGCTGGTCGGCGGCGCGTTCGACGCGGTTGCAGCGCAGGCGCGCGGCCACCTGGCGCGCATCAACGCGAACGGCAGTCTCGACGCCGGTTTTGCCGACGTCGCCGCGAACGACTTCGTCCGCTCGCTCGCCGTGCAGGACGACGGCTCGATCCTGGCGGGCGGCTACTTCACGCAGATCGACGGACAGCCGCGCAGCAAGCTGGTGCGCCTGCATGCCGATGGCAGTCTCGATGAGGATTTTGCCGATCCCGGCGTCAGCAGTTCCGTCTATGCGCTCGCCGTGCAGCCCGATGGACAACTCTTGATCGGCGGGGCCTTCGGAGCGGTCGGCGCGCAGACGCGCAACCGCATCGCCCGCCTCAACGACGACGGCAGTGTCGACACGAGTTTTGCGGATCCCGGCGTGGACGGATTCGTCTATGCGCTGGCCGTGCAGTCCGACGGCCGCGTGCTCGCCGGCGGTACGATGACGAGCGTTGCCGGGAAGACGCGCGACAACCTTGGACGACTGCTTGGCGACGGCCGTCTCGATGACGCATTTGCCGATCTTGGCATCGACGGACTGGTCTCTGCGCTGGCGGTGCAGACGGATGGCCGGTTGCTGGTTGGCGGAGACTTCACGACTGTCGGCGGACAGGCTCGCACCGATCTCGCGCGCGTCAATGCCGATGGCAGCCTCGATGCGAGCTTCGTCCCCGACCTCCCCGAGGTTGTCATCGTCGAAGCGCTCGCCGCGGACTGGGACATGTACCATCCGCACTACGCCCTCATCGCCGGCTTCGACTTGTTCGGCGCGCGCACCTGGCAGGTCGATTCCGCGGGAAGTCCCGACCTGTCGTTCTGGCCGCCGCTGGCAAACAGCAATATCTGGGCTCTCGCGATGCAGGAGCATCCGCTCACCTTCCAGACGAGCAAGGTGCTGTTCGGCGGCGCGTTCACGAC
>DATIEJ010000270.1:0-7601 GCA_035455825.1 Rhodanobacteraceae bacterium
GCACATCGAAATGGACGCACTACCGCACATTGCAGCACCCGTCGGCTGCTTGCAGTTGCGTCCCTGGCGTTATCGCCAGCCATCGCGTCAGCTGTCAACTACACGGCTGTAGACTTGGGAACACTGGGTGGAACATTCTCATTCCCGGACGCCATCAACGCACACGGTCAAGTCACCGGAGCCGCGAACACTGCAGGCAACGCTGCCACGGACGCCGTCATTTGGAGCGGAGGCGGTACGCTGGATCTGAGCACGATGGTTGGGAGCCAAAGCAACGGCGCCGCCATCAACGACAATGGATGGGTTACCGGCGATCTATATCCCGATGTGCTTCACAGCCCCGTTGCGCACGCTTTCCTCTGGAACGGCGCCGCCATGCAGGATCTCGGTACGCTCGGAGGTGGCAACAGCCACGGAGTGGCCATCAATGCAAACGGATGGACGACAGGCTATTCCGACACGGCCGACTCGGGATTCCACGCCTACCTGTGGAACGGATCCACCATGCAGGACCTGGGTACTCTTGGCGGTTCTATCAGTTATGGATACGCGATCAACTCCAACGGATGGATTGCTGGCCTCGCAAGCGTGCCGGGCGATATGTATTCGCATGCCTTTGTCTGGAATGGGAGCAGCATGCTGGACCTCGGCACGCTTGGTGGGAATTCGAGCGTGGCTAGCGCCATCAATTCCAGCGGCTGGGCAACGGGATTTTCTGACGCGCCAAGTGGCCAGCACGCCTTCGTCTGGAACGGCAGCACGATGCAGGACATCGGTACTCTGGGCGGCGCCTTCTCTTACAGTTATGGGACGGCAATAAACAATAGTGGATGGGTTACGGGTTACTCCGCCACGTACGATTTCTTCTCGTTTCATGCCTTTGTATGGAACGGCAGCAGCATGCAGGACATCGGCACGTTGGGTGGAAGGCATAGTGTCGGCGCCGCCATCAATTCCAGCGGCTGGGTTACCGGTAACGCGACCACTGCCAGCGAAGAGACGCATGCGTCGGTTTGGGACGGCAGCAATCTGATTGATCTGAATGATGCGCTACCTGCAGGCAGCCCATTTGTGCTGGCCAATGGATGGGCCATCAACGATGCCGGTCAAGTGATCGCGGATGGACACAATCCGGCAACGGGCGAAATCCACGCCTTCCTGTTGAATCCCTTTGTTCCATTCGACTTCACGGGATTCTTTGCGCCCGTCCAGAATCCGCCCGCAACGAATGCCATGAAAGCAGGCAGAGCCGTCCCGGTGAAATTCAGCCTTGGCGGAGATCAAGGGCTGAACGTCTTTGCGCCCGGCTATCCGGTTTCGAACAGCGTCAATTGTGCCACGTTGGTCGGAAGTGTCACCGACATCCAGCAGACTACGACCGCAGGCGCGAGCGGCTTGAAGTACGACGCTGCGAGCGGGCAGTACTCCTACGTCTGGAATACCAGTACCACGTGGGCCAATTCGTGCCGCTCATTGACATTGAAGTTCACCGACGGATCGGTGCACGTTGCCAATTTCATTTTCTCGAAGTGACTGACTGGAAGAACACAGGCCGGAGTACACTTTTTTAAAGTTAATTAGATCGTCGCAGGTTCGCTTTCATCAAGCCGAAAGCGAACCTGTCGCCGTTGTGCGCGTTGTGCAGCCTATTTGTCGACGGACCGGGTGATCAATTAACTGCTGGCAATCGAAGGGCGGGCCTTTTCACGCTATCCGAATGAGGAGTAGCAGAGCCGAAGGAAATTAAAGAACGCTTGCCGAAGGGCTTGCAATCCGTCAGGCCGAGGCGTAACTGTTCGTTAAAGGCGGCCGTGATGTGGCGCTAATAGCAAGCGCGTGGCACAGCATTGACTCACACGGCTGGCAACGCCACCTCCTTTTTCGATGGAGAAGCCGTAATGCTGACCATGACAGTACCTTGGTGGGAACTCGTCGTCCGTAGCGCCATCGTTTACGTCTTTCTGATCTTGATCCTGCGTATCAGCGGCAAGCGTCAAGTCGGCCAGCTCGCACCGTTCGACCTGGTCCTTCTTCTCGTCCTTTCCAACGCCGTCCAGAACTCGATGAATGGCGGGGACAACTCCCTTGTCGGCGGCCTGATTTCCGCGGCCACCCTCATCGCGCTCAACTATGGCGTAGGCTTCGCCACCTTCAAGAGCAAGCGTCTCGAAGTCGCTATCGAAGGACGCCCACAGGTGCTTGTGCATGATGGCAAGCTCTACGAGGACGTCATGGCGAAAGCCCAGCTCACGCACCACGAGCTGCAGGGTGCTCTGCGACAGGCGGGGTGCGCGAGCGTCGAAGAAGTGCAGAGCGCAATCCTGGAGAACAACGGCGCCATCAGCGTCATTCAACGCAAGGCTGCTTCCGACGCGCCGAAGGGCACGTCCGGCAGCGGTGCCTGACAATGCCAGGTTGGAAACAGGGGTCAGCGCACTGTTTCCGCATCGCCGCGCCGGAAAAGCCTACTGACTATCAAGGCGCTTAAATTGCGAATAGTTGCGTCCCCTCCGTCCGCCGCGACGGGTTGCGATACCATCACGCCGCGGTCAACGGCGGCCGCTTGACTCAAGCGGCAGGTGTCACGTGAATGCCCCTTCGATCGCAAAGATGCCAGTCACTTCCTGGAGCGCACGCGCGAGCCTTCTCGCGGCTGCGGCTGCCGTCTATCTCATCGGTTTCTGGCCCACGTGGTGGTTGCGCGACAGCGTGCTGCACGCTGCTGGTTTTCCGGCCTATGCCGGACTTTGGAAGTTCCTGCCGCACCTGCTGCTGTATTCGACGCTCCCGGCACTCGTCGCGGGCATTGCGTGGATCGCCTTCGCTCGGGCCGGCGTGATCGATGGGCCGCCGCTGGGCAAGGGAAACCGGGCTCTCGGAAAGTTGCTGATTGTCGGGTTCGGCGTAATCCCGCTGGTTCTCGGCGCGCTGGTCGCGACGGGCCAGGGTTCGATGATCCGATGGATCGATCCCGATCCGTGGTCGATCGCGGGGAATGTCTTTTCGAATTTCTATGAAGAATTCATCTTCCGCGGCTTCCTTCTCGCTGCGCTCGCGGCCGTGATCGGTTTCGTGCCGGCGGCCGCCGTCACGAGCGCGCTATGGGCGGCAACGCACACGCAGTATCCGTTGTCCCTGCAAATCACTATCTTCGTGGTGGGCGTCGTGCTTGCTTGGCTCGCCCAAAGCGCCCGCACGATCTGGGCACCGTACGGCGCGCACATGATCATGGACGTCGTGCTCGATTCCCTGGTCGGTTGAGCTCACGGAGAAACACCGGAGGTCATCATGAACGTTCCGACGATCAAGGCTGTTGCTTGCCTGGTAATGTTCGCTGCCATGCGCAACGCGTCCGCGTCCTGCGAGGTCGACGACCCTGCCGTTGTGACGAAAGCGTTCTATAACAAACACCCGAACTTTTCCTCGGAAGATCCCGCCCGGATCAGGAACATTGTTACGCCGCGCTTCTTCGATGCCCTCGACCGGGAGTACCAGTGCGCACAAGGTCAGATCTGCGCAATCGAAGCAGACCCATGGACGGATGCCCAGGACGGAAGCATCGGCAAGCCGGTCGAGTTCGCGACTGCCAGCAATTCCGGAGTCGAAGCCAAGGTATCGATGACGTATACATTTGTCCTTGGCAAGAAGCACGAGCAGAAACACGCGACGCTGGTTCTTCAACGAGAGGCTCCGACCGAGTGCTGGCGCATGGATGACCTGATGGGTCCTCGCGGCGACTCGCTCGTTCGGGGAATCGAACAGTGGTTCAAGGAATACGGCAGCGCGCTCTGACTATTCGCTCAAGCGAAGAAAATCAGGGGCGAAAGTACGTACTGCGCTCAACGTCCAGTTCCCGCATCCCCTGTTTTCAATGGGCGCCAACATTTTGATAGTATGCGTGCCTGCGGCCAGGGAGGGGTTATGGAACTGTCAGGTATGGCGGAGAATGACGAAGACATTCGTCTGCAGGTTTGTCCGGGGCGAGCCGCCCATAGTTCGCGATTAACAGCGATCCTGGTTCTTCTTCTTTCGATTACGGCTCACGCTCAGGCGCCGGTATGGAGCAATACCTGGCGCGTCCAGGCTCCCACGCCGTTCTTCACCGGCACGCCACCGGATTTCGCATTCAGTGCGGATGGCGAGCTGACGTTCGCACAAGTTGGGCCCAGCAGGCTCGACTATCAGTACGCGCGCATCGACGTCTCCGGCAACGCACGCTGGTCGGCCAATCTTGGCGTCCAGTTCTATACCGAACTCGGGGACGCGAAACCCTTGCTCCCGTATCCCGATGGCAGCGCGATCATCGGCGTCGACCTGGGTTATGTCGAATTCAGCCGCATCGCAAGGGTGGGCGCCGATGGCAGCGTGACCTGGATACGGGCGATCGAGGCGGATGCTCTCGTAGCGCTGCCGAATCAGCGGGTTCTTGCGGTCAGCTGCGCTTCGCTGGTCGAACTTGATGTCGCGACCGGAAGCGTCGCATGGCAGTACGGCAATCCGGGAGCTCCCGCAGCTTCTTGCATTCGTAACCGCGCAACCAGCGACGCCGGCGGGAACATCTACGCGATAGCCGGCGTATCGCTGCCGTCAAACCAGTTCCAATTGCATGCGACCAAGCTCGATCCCGCTGGCCACGTTATCTGGCAGAACGCCCTCGCCGTAGGGACAGCCAACGACGCGGCCTTGGTCGGAGAAAGTGACGGCCTGCTGTTCGTGCGGACCTACAGCGAACTGCGAGTGCTGCATGCAATCGACGGAACACCGGCATGGTCGATTCCGTTCTCAGACACCACGTCCAACGCGGTAGTGCTCGCCGGCAATCCAGCCGAAGCGATCGTGATCGACGGTGCGACCGCGAGCCGGCTTGCGAATGATACCGGCGCGGCACGTTGGTCGACCGAGCTCCAGGCGTCCGTCAGCAGCGCGACCATTGCAGGCGGGGCAGTGGTGGCTCTGCAATCAGGGACAGTGGCCAGGATCGACGCCGCTAGCGGATCGATTTCCTGGCAGACACCGCTGCCGTCGACCGATGCAGACAACAATGCGTTGATCTTCTCCGGTGCAGGCCTGATGGGGCCCGGAACCCTGGTGGTGGTTGCAGGTCGCGGTTCCTTCTTCGCGGCGCCGCCATTCCTGCAAAAGATCGACTTCACCACCGGCCAGCCGTTGGGAACGATCGACGCGGCGCCGGTTGCGCAAGGCGCGATGGCGAGCAGCATTGCCGAGGATGCAACTCACATCATCGATGCCGCGGTTGTCGCGGATTCGGCATCGTGGACCGCGCGTGTGCGACGCCTCGATGCGGCGACCGGCGCGGTGTTATGGGAGTCCTCGGAACCATTGCCGAACTCGGGTCCGCCCTATTTTTACGGCGCAACTCAGGCGTTCGCTCCGACGATTGCATTCTCCGGATCGGAAATCGCCATCGCAGTTTCGGTCGGCAGCGCGCTCAACGTCTTGGCTTTTGAGCGTTCCAGCGGCGCTTTGCGCTGGAGCAAGTCGTTTGCGGAGCCGTATGCGTCGGCCGTCAACTTCACCGGCCCTGCGATCGATGCCGACGAAAATGTATACATCGAAGACAACTTGACATACTCATGCAACCCGTACCTCTATTGCTGCCCGCCCTTGACCACATCGTGTTACGCGCTGAGCTTGTACAAGCTGGCCGCCGCGGATGGTTCGACGCTCTGGAAGCGCGAGGGCCCGCCGGTGGCGGCGCCTGTGCTGTTGTTCTCATTGACCGGTTCTGATGTGATCCTCGGCGGACCGTTCACGGGAGACCTAGCATCGTCGACTCTTGCGCGGTTGTCGGGTGCGGACGGTTCCAGCGCAATTTGGTCATCGTCGGCGCTCCCCGACTATGGCGTCAACGGCATATTTCCGCTCCCGGACGGTTCGATCGAAGTGACTGGCAACGGCTTCGCCAGGCTCGATGCCGCAACCGGCAATACTCTGTGGTCCAAGCCTTACCCGTCCGATCCTGATTGCACGCAGCAAACCTTCTGCAATGTATACGACGCTGTGGCAGCGCCAAACGGCGACCTGTATTCGGTTGGCGAGAGCAACCACACGCTGCGCGTCGCGCGCTTGCGCGGCGACGGCAGCGGCATGGCCGACTTCTGGTATCCGGTGCAGGCCGTACCCGGCAGCCGTCTTGTCGGAACGCAGATCGTGCGTGGCCTTGATGGCCAGCTCTGGTTGCACCTGGTGCGTTCCAGCAGCCTCGGCCCCGCAACTCTTGCGCTGATTGCCGCTTTCGATCCCGAAGCCGGCACGATTTCGGCGCAGCAGGTCATCGGCGATTATGACAACACCGATAGCCTGGGCCCAGACAGTGGTGCCGTCATGCTCTCGGCACCCGAAAGCGGTGTGCTGCCCGTGCAGATACTGGTTTCGGAACCGCCGCTGCCGGCGACCTACGGGGACGCTCTGCTGAACGTCGGCATCGCCGCACACGGTGATTTGTCCACATCGGCAATCCTTGATCCGCCGCTGGTCATGCCCGGCGACACCGCGACGTTCCATGTTTTTGTCAACTATGCCGGCGACGCGCCGGTGGTCGGCGTCAATCTGATTGTCGCGTTGCCGTGGGCGTCCGGCACGACGCAGCTTTCATGCAATGTGGCAGGCGCATCGAATTGCGTAATTGACTCCCGTGCCGACGCCTTGCGCGCCAGTTTCGACATCGAGCCGGGTGGCAGCGTCGAAGTAACCGGTTCGGTCATGGTCATCGATATCGGCTCGCGCACGTACCCGCCGGCCATCCATGCGGTTGTATATGGCGCGCCGGGTCTTGCCGAGCCCGAAACGGTCAGCAACTTCACATCGGCGGCGATCAAGCAAAGTATATTCTTCAACGGGTTCGACTGAAGCGCGACGCTGCGGATCGGCTGCGGCGTTGGCTGCTCGGCGAATGCCTTGGTCAGTTTCTCTGGAGCAGACAGGTCAGGTTCCGTTAAACCGTTATCAGCGGCGGGGCGAAAACCCAGCGTCCTTCAAGAAACACCGGGAGATTGACGTGCCAGTGAAACCCACCAGCAGCAACCTCACGCCCGAAGCCGAACTCGAGTCCTACATCGACAGGCTGGATCCGAAACATCAGAAACTCCTGCGCTCGGTCCGCGCTGCCGTACGCAAGCGATTCCCGACCGCCAACGAGCTGGCGTACGACTACTCCAGTCACGTCGTCATTTCCTATTCGGCGACGGACCGCGCGATCGATGCGATCCTGGCGATCGACGGACGCAGCGATGGTGTGCGTCTGTACTTCATGCATGGACCGCAATTGCCCGACCCGAAGCGGCTCTTGCAAGGATCGGGAAGCCAGGCCCGCTTCGTGCCGGTGGAAGCGGTCAGCCAGTTGGCTCATCCGGATGTGGATGCGTTGTTTGCTGGCGCGGTTGCCCAGTCGACGCTGCCCTTGCGATCCGCGGGCAAGGGCAGTCTCGTCATCAAGCTGACTGCGGCGAAGAAGCGCTCGCAGGGAGAGCCCACGCAGAAAAAGGCGCCAGGTCCAGTTTCCAAACGTCGAAAATCAACGTGACTTTTTTACGGGCTGGCGCGGGCGATCTCCAGTTTCGATCAAGGAATATCCGGACAGC
>DATIEJ010000271.1:0-6480 GCA_035455825.1 Rhodanobacteraceae bacterium
GACCGAGCTGCGCCAGCTCGGGGCCGGCCAGCGGCTGCGCATTTTGCAACTTGTCCACAATGCGCGAAAGTTCGACGTAGCCCTCGGCCTCCTGCTGGTAGCGCTCCAGGTCGCCATAGCGCGCGGGGTCGAGCAGGCGCAGGCGGGCGAAATGGCCGGTGCGACCGAGCTGTTCCGGCGTTGCCGTCAGCAGGATCAGGTTCGGTATCGACTGCGCCAGCCCTTCGGCCAGCGCATATTCGCGGCTCGTCGCCTGCGGGCTCCACGCAAGGTGATGCGCTTCGTCGATGATCAGGAGGTCCCAGCCGGCTTCCAGTGCCTGCCGGCCGCGTTTTGCCGAATCGCGCAGCAGCGCGATATCGGCGATCACGAGCTGCTCGTCCTCGAACGGATTGCGGCCATCGGCCGCCAGTTCGATCGCCTCGCAGCGCTCCTCGTCGAACACGGCGAACGACAGATTGAAGCGGCGCAGCAACTCCACGAACCACTGGTAGACGAGGACTTCGGGCAGCAGCACGAGCACGCGCGCGATGCGGCCGCTGGCGAGCAGCTGGCCGAGGATCATGCCGGCCTCGATCGTCTTGCCGAGGCCGACTTCGTCCGCCAGCAGCACGCGCACCGGACGGCGCGACCCGGCAACTTCGGCGACGCGCAACTGATGGGCAATCAGATCGATTCGCGCCGACATCAGGCCCCAGGCCGTCGAGCGCCGCGCCTGCGCGCGCCGCATCAGTGCGGAGGCGCGAAAGTCGAAGCGGTCGGGGCTGTCAACGCGCCCGGCGATCAGGCGCGCATCGGCGCGCGACAGATCCTGGGCGTCGTCGAGTTCTCCCTCGCTGAGGCTGGCTTCGGCTCCGATGTAGCGCAGGGCGCCATCCTGCGACTCGACCCGCTCGACGACGAAGCTCAGGCCCCCGCCGCTGATCTTGTCGCCGGGGCGGAACTGGGCGCGCTGCAGCGGCGCGGCGTGCGTCGCGTACGCACGCAACGTGCCGGACGCGGCGAACACGACCTGGACGGTCCGTCCTTCGATGCGCAGGACCGTGCCGAGCCCCAGTTCCGGCTCGGCCAGCGAGATCCAACGTTGTCCGGGCGCGAAGGGCATAACGCGATTCTAACCGCGTCGGTGTAAATTTCGTTCAACTGGCGTAACTGATTCATCAGGCATCATGAGCGGTCGCTCGTGCGACAGACAGGAGAACAGCATGGCCAACGAACCGGGTAAACCCGACTTTTCCAATGTGCAGAGCGGCGCGACGACGACCGCTCCGGCACCGGCGAAACCTGATTTCAGCAATGTGAAATCGGGCGTCGTTTCGACCGCACCGGCCGAAACGCAGACGTATACGGTGGTCGCCGGCGACAATCTGTCGAAGATCGCCAAGCGCTTCTTCGGCAATGCCAACCACTGGCACGACATCTTCGAAGCCAATCGCGACCAGATCAGCAATCCGGACATGATCCGGGTCGGTCAAGTGCTGAAGATCCCCGCCGCGCCCACCAAACCCTGATCCCGGAGACATGCCATGAAGTACTCACGCAATTCGTTTCTTGCCGTCGCGGCGCTTGCCGCACTGACGCTGTCGGCCTGCGGCAAGCAGGAAGCACCGCCGCCGGCTCCCGCGAAGACGCCTCCCGCACCGGTACCGGCGACGCCGCCACCGCCAGCCGCAACGCCGGCTGCGCCGACGACGACCGTCACATCGCTGGTGCTCGGCAACGGGCTTGACGCAAACGGCAAGGTCGCGGCGCCGGCGACGACATTCGCGCCGAAGGACACGATCTACGCGCAAGTCGTGACGACCTCCACCGGTGGAACGGGCTCGGCGTCGATCGTGGCCAAGTGGACCTTCGGGGATGGTCAGCCAGTCAGCCAGAATACCGAGTCGGTGTCGACCGCGGCCGGGACCGCCACGACGACATTCCACATCTTCAAGGCGGACGGATGGCCTGCTGGCAAGTACGAGGTACAGATCAGTATCGACGGCAAACCGGCCACGAACGCGGCGTTCGAGGTGAAGTAAGCACGACGCCACCTGCATGAGCTGCTGGTGTTATTAGTGTTTGTGATGCGCTAGCCCCGATTGCCCCCATCCGCCTTCGGCACCTTCCCCCGCTTCGCAGGGGAAGGGAAAGCGCGAGATATCAGCCTGGAATCCTTCCTCCGCTTGCGGGGAAACATCGGCAGGATTGCCGATGTTTGCAGCGGAGCTGCCCGGAGGGCGAGCCACATGGATGTGGCGAGTACAAGGTGGCGGCAGCCGGAAGGGGGCGCTCTGGCTGATGCAGGTGAGACACCTTCTCCCGTGGCGGGAGAAGGTGCTACCAGATCTTCACGCGCACATCGGCAGCGCGCACCATCGCGTCGCCGATCTTGCAGTCGAACGACTGCGCGAATGCCGGCATGTTCGACGGCGCGCCGATCGCGCGATATTGCGCCGGTGCGTGCGGATCGGTGTTCAGGCGGACCTCCTGCGCCTTTGGCAGGATGTTGCCGGCCCAGACCCGGGCGAAGGCGATGAAGAAGCGCTGGTCCTCCGTGTAGCCGTCGATCTTCTTGTGCGCTTCGGCCGGATTCTTCTTCAGCGCGACCTGCAACGCGTCGTAGGCGACGTTGAGTCCGCCGAGGTCGGCAATGTTTTCGCCGAGTGTCAGCTGGCCGTTGACATGCTTTCCCGGCAGCGGCTCGTAGGCATTGAACTGATCGGCGAGTTTCTGCGTCCGCGCGTCGAACTTCGTGCGGTCCTCGGGCGTCCACCAGTTGTTGTTGTTGCCATACGGATCGAACTTGCTGCCCTGGTCGTCGTAGCCATGCGTGGCCTCGTGGCCGATCACGGCGCCGATGCCGCCGAAGTTCAGGGCGTCGTCGGCCTTGAAGTCGAAAAACGGCGGTTGCAGGATCGCAGCCGGGAAATTGATCGTGTTGTCGGTCGGGCTGTAATACGCATTGACGGTTTGCGGCGTCATGCGCCACTCGAGACGGTCGGTCGGCTTGCCGATCTTGGCCATGTCGTAGTCGTAGTTGTACTGGCGCGCGCTGCGTACGTTGGCGAAATAGTTGTCCGGCGAAATCTTCAGGCCAGACCAGTCGCGCCATTTTTCCGGGTAGCCGATCTTCGGCAGGAATGTCTGCCACTTGGCCAGCGCCTTCTGCTTGGTTTCGGCGCTCATCCAGTCGAGGCTTTCGATGCGCGCCTTCAACGCGCTGCGTACGTCGTCGATCAGCGCCTGCGCTCGCGCCTTGGCTTGCGGCGGAAATGTCCTGGCCACATACAGCTCGCCCAACGCCAGTCCCATGCCGCCATTGACGGCCTCGAGCACGCGCTTCCAGTGCGGCTGCTGCTCCTTCTGGCCGTTCAGCGTCTGGCCGTAGAAGGCAAAATTCTCGTCTTCGAAAGCCTTGGACAGATACGGCGACGCGCCGTCGATGACGTGGAAGCGCAGATACGCCTGCCAGTCCGCGACCGGCACGTCGGCAAGCATGCGGTCGAACTCGGCGAAGAACTTCGGCTGCGACAGCGAAAAGCCCTTTTCTACGTGCGCGCCTTGCGCGGCGAAGAACGGCGCCCACGGAAAATGCGGCGTCGCCTGGTCGGCCTCGGCGATCGTGACGTAGTGATACTGATTCTTCGGATCGCGCAGTTCCACGCGCGACAGCGAAGCCGCGGCGAGGCGCGTTTCGAACTTCATGACGGTATCGGCCTGCCTGGCCGCTTCGTCGGCGCCGACGCCGGCCAGCTGCAATGTCTTGCCGATGTGCGCGACATAGGCCTTGCGCAGGTCGGCGTAGTCGCTCTTGCTGTAGTAGTCCGGCGTCGGCAAACCGAGGCCGCCCTGGAACGCCGAGGCGATCTGCGTCTTGGCGTCGTTGTAGTCGGCGCGCGCGCCGAACTGGAAAACGATGCCGCGCCCGCGCGCGAAATCCTCGCGCAGGAATCCGGCCAGATCGGTGCTGGACTTCAGCGCGTCGATTTTCGCCAGGTCGGGCTTGATCGGATCGAAACCGGCCTTCTCGACCGCCGCTTCGTCCATGCCTGACCGGTACAGCCAGCCGATCTTGCGGGCGTTCGAGTCGGACTTGTCCGCGTCCGCATCCTTCGCTGCCGCTTCGGCGATCTCGTGCTGCGCATCCAGGCTCTTCTCGGACAGTTGATCGAACGCACCCCAGCGCGTGCGATCCGGTGGAATCGGATTGGCGGCGATCCAGCTCGTGTTGACGAAGCCGTTGAGATCGGCGCAGGCGCTGATCTTCTTGTCGAGCTCGCTCGCGGAAATCCAGCCGACGGACTGCGCCTGGCTGGAGCCGGCAATGCCGCACAGGGCGAGCGCGAGGATCAGGGGTTTGCGTCTGAGTGTTTTCATGTATGCCTTCTCGGGGAATTTGTCGGGTTACCAGATCTTTACGGCCACGGCGTCGCTGCGCACCATGGCGTCGCCCGGCCGGCAACCGAACGCGTGCGCGAACGCCGGCAGGTTGCTGAGCGGACCATTGACGCGATACTTCGCCGGCGCGTGTTCGTTGGACTGCAGCTGCAGGCGCAACTGCTGCGGCCGCTGCTGCTCGCGCCAACTCTGCGCGTAGGCGAGGAAGAAGCGCTGGTCGGGCGTGAGTCCGTCGATCGGCTCGTCGCCGCGGCCTTGTGCCGTCAACTTGAAAGCGTCATAGGCGACGAGCAGTCCGCCGAGGTCGGCGATGTTCTCGCCGAGCGTAAGCCGGCCGTCGATGTGCAGCGAATCGACCGGCACGTAGGCGTTGAACTGGCGCACGAGCATCTGCGTGCGTGCCTCGAAGTGCGCGCGATCCGCGCTGCTCCACCAGTCGACGAGATTGCCGTTCGCGTCGAACTTGCTGCCCTGGTCGTCGAACGAATGCAGCATCTCGTGGCCGATCACGCCGCCGATCGCACCATAGTTCAGCGCATCGTCGGCCTGCGCATCGAAATATGGCGGCAGCAGCTGCGCGGCCGGAAACACGATCTCGTTGCGCATCGGGTTGTTGTAGGCGTTTACGGTCTGCGGCGTCATGTCCCACTCGCCGCGGTCGACCGGGCGATTGAATTTCGCGAACTGACGCCGCGCGTCGAACGCCGCGGCGGCGCGCATGTTGCGATAGTACGAGTCGCGCGAAATCTCCAGTGTCGCGTAGTCGCGCCAATGATCCGGGTAGCCGATCTTGGCGCCGAGCGTCTCGAGTTTTGCGTAGGCCGTCTGGCGCGTTGCGTCGCCGATCCAGTCGAGGTTTTGCAGGCGCGTGCGCAACGCGGCCTTGAGGTTGCCGATGAGCTCCAATGCACGTTGCCTGGATTCCGGCGGCATGACCTTCTCGACGTACGCCTGGCCCACGGCCTCGCCCAGAGCGGTATCGGCGCTCTCGATCGCCCGCTTCCAGCGCGGCTTGTTGTCCTTGATCCCGCGCAGCGCGCGGCCGCGGAACGCGAAGTCCGCGTCGACGAAGGCTTTGCCGAGGTACGGTGCCGAGGCATTGATCAGGTGCCAGCGCAGGTAAGCCTGCCACGTGGCAATCGGTTCGTCGCCGAAGGCCTTGCCCACCGCCTTGAAGAATTCCGGTTGCGCGAGCGAGAACCGCTGCACGTCGCCGCGACCGCCGGCGGCAAACAGCGCCGTCCAGTCGAAGCGTGGAGATGCTGCGTCGGCCTGCGCGAGCGTGACGACATGGTAGGAGTTCTGCGGGTCGCGCAGTGCGAGCGAGTCGAGCGAAGCCCTGGCCAGGCGCGTTTCCAGCTCGAGCACGTGGCTGGCCTCGTCCTTCGGCCTGGCGTCGCCGAGCAAGGCGAGCATGCGGGCGACATGATCGCGATACTGCGCGCGCAGCAGCGCCGATCTGGCGTCGGAACGCAGGTAGTAATCGCGATCGGGCAGGCCGAGTCCGCCCTGGCCGGCGTAGGCGATATTCGTCGCCGAGTCCTTGAGGTCTTCCTGCGCCTGCAATTCGAACAGCACATCGAAACCGCGGACATGCCATTGGCGTACGAGCGCCGCGACGTCGTCCGCCGTCTTCAACGAGGCAATGGCTGCGAGATCGTCGCGCAGCGGCTCCAGGCCGGCGCTCTCGATCGCGGCCTCGTCCATCGCCGCGGCGTAAAAGTCGCCGATCTTGCGGATCGGGGCGGCAGTTCCGCTGGAAGCAGCGCCGGGATGCGATGCAGCATCTTCCAGAATGTCACGTAGTATACCGAGGTTGCGCTGATCGATTTCCTCGTCTACGCCCCAGGTGTCGTGGTCCGGCGGAATGCGCGCCGTCCGCAACCACGCGCCGTTGGCGTACTGAAAGAAGTCGTGGCAGGGACTCGTCGAACGGTCGATGTTTTCGGTCTGCAATCCATGCTCGCCGCCATGGGCAAGCGCCGTCGCGGCGAAAAACAGCAGTGCGCTGGGATGCGCATGGCGCAGGGGCATACAGACTCCGGAAGCCGACGCCGCAGCGTACGGGGCGAGGCGCGAAGCCTACAGTGCGGAAGG
>DATIEJ010000272.1:0-2462 GCA_035455825.1 Rhodanobacteraceae bacterium
CCGTGTAGGGAATTGCCTGGGCAGCATTCGGTTGCTGCGTGCCATCCATGGCCTCCGCGAGCCCCTCTCGGCCATCCTTGGCCTCCGGGGCACTGGGGCTCCTGCCCGGCGAGACATTGATCGTGAATACGTACGTGCCGCTGGCGTCGATCGGGAATTCGCCGAGGTAGTCGACTGCGCCGTCTTCATTCGTCTCGCGAAAGCGGATCGGCCGGCTGTGGCCGGTCAGGTCGGCGACCTTTCCGGTGACGACCGCGGCGATCATCTCGCCGGCGCCCGCGCTGCCTTTCTTCTCGACCGCGATGTTGACGAGACCGTTGCGGCTCGAGCGTTCGATGCCGTAACTCTGCGCGACCGCCGGGAACAGCTGGTCGGTGGAGATCGCGCTGTAGCGAACGACGACGTCGCCGAATTGCGCAGTCTGGTCGGCATGCCCCTGGCGCGGCAAAAGCAGGGCAAGCAGCAGTACGATGATGACAGCGACCGCAACGACAATCTTATGGTGAGTGCGCATCGCAAACCCTCCTTCGCCGGGCGTGAGAATCACGGCCGCAGGCGCAAAAGTCCGGATCCCCGGGAACACGAAGAACACTAAGCGGCAGGTGAAGCGCAAAGCGGGTCATCCGGACTTGTCCGCGTCGTTCCTGCGTGTTCCCGTGCTTGCGAGTTTACACCTCGCGTGGCAACGCCACGTTAAAGGTGCGCGGCCAGGTCGGCCAGTGGCGCGAGCACGAGCATTTGCACGAGGATCAGCGCGATCGACGCGAACCAGCAGGAAAAATCCATGCCGGCCAGCGGTGGCAGCAATCGCCTGAACGGGCGCACGACCGGCTCGGTGCACTGGACGAGCAGTTGCATGCTCGAATTCTGATATTCGCTGACGACGAAGCTGAGAATGCAACGGACGAAGATCGCGATCAGCATGATCCAGACCAGCCAGTCGAGCGTCTGGATCAGCGCGCGCAGCAGCAGGCCGCCGACGCTGATGGCCGCGCCGCCGATCAGCACGAACAGTCCCAGTTCGATCAGCGCGAGCAGGTAGGCGACGAGCAGCGACGCCAGTTCGATCCGGCCCCAGCGCGGCACGAACCGGCGCAACGGCGTGATGACCGGATTGGTCAGCTGGTAGACGAAACGGCAGACCGGTTCGTAGAACGACGCGCCGGCCGCGAGCAGCAGCACCCGCACCAGGAACAGGCCGATCGCGAAGCTGAAGATCGTCTGGATCAGGAATGCGGCGGCATTCAGGAAATAACTCATCGTGTCAGTACCATATCGAAGATACGCATTATCACCTCTCCCCTTGTGGGAGAGGTCCGATGGGCAGGAGCCCGAGTGGCTCGAAGGCCATGGATGGCCGAGAGAGCCAAGCGCATAGCGCGGCGGACGAGGGGCGCGCCGCAGGCGCCACCCTCTCCCCAACCCCTCCCCCACCAAGGGGGAGGGGCCGATGGTCACGTCTCATCATCGCCGAAATGCTCGGACATCTCACGTCCACGCGCGGTCGCGGCGGCGACGGCGCGGGCAACGATGGCGGAAAACCCGCTCGCGGCAAAGCTGTCGAGCGCGGCCTGCGTCGTGCCGCCAGCCGACGTCACGCGCTGGCGCAATTCGGCCGGCGCCGCGCCATCCTCGCAAAGCATGCGTCCGGCGCCGAGACAGGTCTGGACGGCAAGCGCGCGCGCGGTCTCGCGCGGCAAGCCCTGCGCGACCGCCGCATTTTCCAGCGCTTCGACGAGCAGGAAGAAATAGGCCGGACCCGAACCGGACAAGGCCGTGACCGTGTCCATCAATGCTTCGTCGTCGATCCAGGCGGTCGCGCCGGCGCTGCTCAATATGCGTTCGGCAAGAAGATGCTGCTCGCTGCCGACGCGAGCGTTGGCGTACAGGCCGATCGCTCCTGCGCCGATCAGCGCGGGCGTATTCGGCATGCAGCGCACGACCGCGACCTGGCCGCCGAGCCAGCGTTCGATCTGTTCGGCGCGAATGCCGGCTGCAATCGAAATGACCAGTGGCTTGTTGGCCTGGGCGAGGCCGCGCAGCGGTTCGCACACCGCCTTCATGACCTGGGGCTTCACGGCGAGCACCCAGGCAGCGGCGCCGTCGACCGCCACGGCATTGTCGGGGCCCGCGGCGACGCCGAAGTCGTGGGCAAGCGCGGACGCCAGCTCGGCGCCCGGTTCGCCGACCGTCAGCGCGGTGCGGAACGTGCCGGCGCGAATCAATCCCCCGATCAGGCTGCGCGCCATGTTGCCGCCGCCGACAAAGGCGATCCGGGTGTGATGGGTCAGCGGCGAACGGTCGGGTGCAGTCATCGTGTGGATCGTCAAAGGTCGAAGGGCAAAGGTCAAGGTCGGAAGGCGAGGGCTGAGGCCGAGGGCTGAGGGCTGAAGATCAAGGTCGAAGGAAGTGTCGCGCCGCGTCTGGTCCAGTTGAATTCTTGACCTTGGCGTCCTTCATTC
>DATIEJ010000273.1:0-5324 GCA_035455825.1 Rhodanobacteraceae bacterium
CGACGAATGCGTCCTTGAGCGGCAAGGCGGTCAGCGTCCAGCTCGCGTTGGTCTCGGGGTGTGCGGTCGCCAGGCGCGCGGCCACGGTCGACAGCTGCGCTTGTGCCAGCGTCAACGCTACGTTCGGCCCGAGCCGTCCCAAGCCGCGCAGGTAGTAGGGACCGCGCCGCGTCGGCGGATCGGACGGATGGCGTATCCACAGCATCGCCGGACCGGGCAGCCCGCTCGCTTCGCGCAGCGGAAACTGGAAACCGCGCGGCATCACGCCGACGATGGGGCAGATCCTGCCGTTGAGCACGATTGTATGCCCGAGCACATCGCTCGAACCGCCGTAGCGCCGTTGCCAAAGCTCGTAGCTCAACACGACCTGGCGCTCGTCGCCGCCCGCGTCGTCGCCGGCGACAAACGTGCGGCCGAGCACCGGAGCCACGCCCAGCGTCTGCAACAGCGCGCCGGTGCCCCACACGCCGCGCACCTGCTCGGGCTCGCCTTCGCCGCTGATCGTAAAGTGGCTGTCGGCATAGGCCGCCACGGACGCGAATGTCGTGAGCTGCGGCGCGACATCCTGGTAATCCGCCACCGACAATGGTTGGCGATCGATCGGATTCGCACGCTCGGAGAAATTGAACGCGACCAGGCTGTCGGGCTGCGCGAACGGCAGCGGCGCCAGCAGCACCGCGTTGACGACGCCGAACATCGCGGTGTTGGCGCCGACCCCGAGCGCCAGTGTCGCCACCGCGCCGATCAGGAAACCGCGCCGGCGCAGCAGGGCCCGCCACGCAAAGGCGATATCGCGAACGAAACCGTCGAGCATATTTTTACCTCTCCATTGCCGTGCGGCGCCTCCGTGGCTTGGGCACGGATGCGGGCAACAGGCTTTGCCAGGGGCGGAGCAGCGCGATTGACGCAGTGTCAAGCAAAGCGCTCGGCAGCTTTATGGCAAAGACCGCATAGAGGGGTTGGATGGGAGTGGGGCGGTTTTGGTTAGCCTGACGGCACACATTGTTGAGCGCGTGCTGGTCAGCGACGAAATCCAGAGCTGGTCGCTCGATTCTTTGAGTTCGATCGTCACCTAGCTTCGGGTCAGCTGGCCTTTCGTTGGCTGTAACGGGTCGTCGCTGATGTCGTAGTCCTCGCGCTCCTCGCGCGACCAATTTGCGACCGAATTTGCGGGAAAAGGCGGCTGACCTTGAGCCGTGTACGTATCGCTTGCAGCGTCGTACTCGGCTTGGAAGTGTTTGCCCTCCGGGTATTCAATCCACACGACTTCGCCGTGGTTCGGCTTCTTCAATGGCATTTGTGTACTCCGGCTGCGCGCGGTGCGGCTGTGAGCGGGACGGTCGCCTCGGTCGGTCGACAGAGTATACAAGTTACAGATAGGGACGTCGGATCAAGCCTCGGTCATCTGAGGAAAAGAACCGCTCAGAACTACCTTCGTTGGAGGTCGGTGGTTCGCGCAGGCCACAGGGCCGCTTGCGCGGCCCAGAGGCGGCGGGAAATGTGCGGGCCTTCGTGGCCCGCACCTCGCGCTGCGCGCGAGGCCAGCTGCGCTGCGCTCCGCTGTCCGCTCCGGCATCTGACCGCCACGGATGGCGGGAATGCCGAAAATGCAAGGAGCATTTTTCGGCCTGCCTGCGCAGTCGAACGTCACTTTTCTGCGAAAAGTGACGTTCTCACCCACCTCGCATCCGCGAAAAATGAAAAAGGGCCCGCGAGGGGCCCTTTTTCATTTTTGGTGGAGGCGGCGGGAATCGAACCCGCGTCCGAAAGTCCTACGTCCCCGGATCTACATGCATAGCTCGCCGTTTAGTCTCGTCCTGCGGCAACACGACGTGCGAAGCGCACCGCAGAACCAGCCGGTTAGGAGTTAGCCGCGGATCGACTGGCGGCGATCAACAGCGATCTTGTGATAGTGACCCTACATCCACGAGCACAAGCACAAGTGGGTTCGGGACTCAGCCTTAAGCGGCTAGAGCGTAGTTGTCGTCGTTGGCAACTAAAGTTTGCTGCTGGATTAACGAGGAAAGCGGCCCCCTCGGCATGCACCAGGCGATTTCGTGACCCCCGTCGAAGCCGATCGCCCCCGGAAGATGAAAACGCCGCGATTCCCGCCACGACTGCGAAAATCCGTTGCGAGTATAGCAGTTGGGGCTGAATCGAGGCCTTTCAACATGATTGTTCGCGCGCGGAGCCCGGCGCTTCAAAACGACGGTGTATGCCGGGAACGGCCAGACGCGAAACAGCAGGCTCTGGCACTGCCTCATGCGTGAAAATGTTCAAGCCGGCCTCAACCGTAGGCGGCTGCGTGCGATCAGGCAAAAGGAGTTGTAGAGTTGGTAAGATGGCCTTCGCAACAAGGACCTCGCCGTGGCAACCAAGCGCACCAAGAACGTGAAGGTCCCCGGTACGATTCGGGACCTCAAAAAGCCGCCTTTGCCTGGCGACATTTTCTGCTTGGGCAACAATGAATTCGTGACTGTCATCTCCGTGGGCGACGACAGCTTGTCGTATGTGTCGGGTGCTGTCGAGCTCAGTACGTCGCGCGGCGTGCCGGAAGACCTGAAGCGCGCCGCGCTTGAAATGCCTTACAAGATGTTTCGGAAATGGCTGGCAACGATGGAAGCCGGTCATTCGGTGGACACGCCGCCGCCGGCCTAGCGCACGGTGCTGCATTTTCAGGCACGGCGTGGCGTGATTCAGGAATGACGTCCCGCTACAACTGCGCGCCGCTTCGCGGCGCGTTCTTTCAGCCAAGCGGATTCTTCTGGCGCATCGTGCGCTGCTTCTCGCGATTCCAGTCGCGTTCCTTCTCGGCATCGCGCTTGTCGTGGTCCTGCTTGCCGCGCGCGAGCGCGATCTCGACCTTGACGCGGTTGTGCTTCCAGTACATTGCGGTCGGCACGATCGTATAGCCCTTGCGTTCGACCGCGCCGATCAGCTTGTCGATCTCCTGCTTGTGCAGCAGCAGCTTGCGCGTGCGCCGGTCATCGGCGACGACGTGCGTGGATGCCGAAAGCAGCGGCGGGATCGAGGCGCCGAACAGCAGGATCTCGCCGTTCTTGACGATGGCATAGGCTTCGGAAAGATTGATGCGGCCGGCGCGCAGGCTCTTGACCTCCCAGCCCTGCAGCGACAACCCGGCCTCGAAGCGGTCGTCGAGATGGTATTCGTGCCGCGCGCGCTTGTTCAGCGCGATCGTCGAGCCGCCGTCTTTTGATTTTTCCTTTGCCTTGGCCATGAGTCTGTTTCGACGTGGAGGGTGTGCGCCTCCCACTTCAACGGGGAGGCTGGACGGGGTTATCTCAGGCGGGAGCGAGTGCTCCGACACCATCCCCACCCAACCGTTGCTAGTCTCGGCCTTCCAGGCCTCGCCAAGCAACCCGGCCCTTCGCATCCCTGCTGCGGGCGCTCGGCAGCGCGCGAGCCAATGGCTCGCAGGCGCGCTGCCTCGCCCTTGAAGGGGAGGGCTTACAATGGATAGCTTAACCGGTTTCCCCGCGGATACTCCTGTGATTCATCAGATTCGCCGCAGTGCGATTGTCGGCCGCAGCGATGCGCAGATGTTCGCACTGGTCAATGATGTCGAAGCGTATCCGCGCCGATTCAAGTGGTGCGTGGCTGCCCAGGTCAGCGACCGCAGCGATACGGCGTTGACCGCGCGCATGGAAATGCGCGTCGGCGGCATGACCCAGGGGTTCACGACGCGCAACACGCTGACGCCCCCGCACAGCATCGAGATGCAGCTTGTCGATGGACCGTTCCGCACGCTCAGCGGGACCTGGACTTTCACCGCGCTCGGCGAAACCGGTTGCAAGGTCGCGCTTGCGCTGGATTTCGAATACGCCGGGCGACTGATGGCGCCGATCATGCGCCTCGGTTTTGAAAGGCTCGCGGACCGGCTGGTCGACGAATTCTGCAGTGAAGCGATGCGCCACGATGGGTGAGTTGCTCCATGTCGAGGTGATATTCGCGGGCGAAGATGGTGTGCTCAGGAAGGCGCTGCAGATCGAACCCGGTGCCTCCGTGGCCGACGCCGTACGCGAGAGTGGAATCGCTGCTGACCTCGGCGAGGATGAAATTGATCCCGTTCGCGTCGGTGTGTTCGGCCGCGTGGTCAGTTCGACAACGCTGTTGCGCGATGGAGACCGTGTCGAAATCTACCGGCCGCTGAGGGTCGATCCGAAGGAAGCACGGCGGAGGAGGGCGCGCAAGTGAAACTCGGGCCAAGATCAAGATGGATTCCCGCTTCCGCGGGAATGACGTCAAAAAATCAGATCTGAAGGACGACCTGCGGCGTACTTAGCTCTGCCCGCCGCCGCCTTGCTGTTTCTTTTTGTCGTCGTCCGGACGCTTGTCGTCCGGGTACTGGCGCTTGTACTTGGTCGCTTCCTTGATCAGTTCCTGCGGGTTCTCGGCGAAATAGTCGCCTTCGATGCGCGCCAGCGCGTCGTTCTCGAAGTACAGGACGAGGTCCTTGGTTTCCATGCGGCCGTTGCCGCGCCGGATCGTGGAGACGTAGTCCCAGCGATTCTGCTGGAACGGACTGACGACCGACGGCGATCCCATGACTACGATGACTTGGCGTTTGGTCATGCCTGGCTTGAGCGAGTCGACCAGCGACTTGCTGAAAAGATTGCCCTGCTGGATGTCGAGCCGGTAGACGGGCGTGCAGGCGGACAGAACCCAGCCACAGAGGGCCAAACCGAGTACGCGTGAAACCTTGGACATGCGTGATACCGTCAGGCGGAGAGCGCCGGATGATACACTAGCGATGCGTTCATGGACGTTAGCGCGTTCATCCGGCATCGCCGTTGGCGGTCTTCCCTGATCGCCAGAAACGGCCGCGAGCCCACCGGTAGTGGCCCGGCCGACCGAACCAGATTGCGCGGATCGAAGCAGCCGTCCTGCGCCGTATTTTTTCGAGTGAGGAGGCCCAGCATGGAAACCCAGGATCTGCGTAGAGCCGGACTGAAGGTCACGCATCCACGCATGCGCATCCTCGAAATACTTGAAGCTTCCGGCGGTAAGCATATGACTGCTGAGGATATTTACCGGCAGGTCCTTGAGCATCAAGACGATATCGGCCTGGCGACGGTCTATCGCGTGCTGACCCAGTTCGAGACTGCCGGCCTCGTCGTCAAGCACAACTTCGAAAGCGGACAGGCCGTCTACGAGATCGATCGCGGCAAGCATCACGACCACATGGTCGACATCGAGACCGGCAAGATCACCGAGTTCGTCAGCGAGGACATCGAAAAGCTGCAACGCGAGATCGCCGACAAGCATGGGTACGATCTCGAGGAGCACAGCTTGGTGCTGTACGT
>DATIEJ010000274.1:0-3216 GCA_035455825.1 Rhodanobacteraceae bacterium
TGCTGCGCTGGCTGTGCGGCGTGGCGCAGATGCCCTGCTCGCTGCCGAGCCAGGCGACGACGGCGTCATGGTCCAGCGGCTTGCCGCGCGCGAAGTCTTCGGCGAAGCGCTCCTGGATCAGTTGCCGCGCGAGCGCTGCCGAACACGGACAGGTGCTCGAGTAGACGACTTCGCAGCCGACCTCGAGGCTGAACTGGCCCTTGTCCATCACGCCGGCAATCGTCAGCGGATATGACTTCCAGCCGCTGTTGTCACTCTTGAGCGCTGGACGCCGCACCAGGTGGTCGAAGGAAATCCGCACCATCGCCCGATCGGACAACTCGGCATGCGAATCGAGGAAATCGCGCAGCAGCCGGCGTATCGAGCACGGCGTCAACGGTTCCGACGACAGATGTTTGTCGACGTGCAGGTAGAGCCGCGACATGTGGATGCCGCGGACGTCGGGCTGGGTAAGGTTCACAAAAGCCGAAACACGCGCCGGCGCACGCACGGCGCTGCCGTCGGGTGCGGCGAGCGTCACCGGAACATCGATGTTGCCCATGCCGACCCATTCGAGCGTGCCGGCAACCGCGGGCTGCGCTTCGTTGGCGACATCGGGCATCGCGCGCACGACGTTCTCGTTGTGGTGCATGGAACCTCCTGAAGGACGGCAACCGGCCCGGTCGTGGGCCGGCCGCGGATCATTGCGACTCAAAGCATGGCAAACTGTATCTTGGGTTGCGCGAAGGGTTCGTCAAGTTCATTCCGGACGTGTCGCGCCGCCTGCCGTCCTGCGCCGCGCCTCGCGCCACGAAAGCCACAGGCTGCGCCAGCGATGCGGCACCGGATGGCGCGCGAGCAGCGCCCAGGGATCGGCGACTGCGCTCGCTTTCGCCGCCAGTTCGCGGTCCAGCCGCGCGCGCACGCGGCGGCCGAGGCTGGCTTGCTGCGCTTGCGCGAGCGCAGCGTCGATCTCGTCCCGCACGAGGGCGAGATAGTCGCGCAGCAACGCGGTTCGCGCCGGTCCCGGATCAGCCAGCGCCGAACGCGCCAGGCCGTGTCGGGCAAGCAGGTCGAGCGGGATCGCGCGATCATGCCCGGGCCGGACCGGCGAATGCAGCAAATGTGCACTAATCCACAATCGTGCATCGGCATCGATTCGCGCGCTTTCCTGCGCCGCAACGGCAGCCTCGAGGGAAGCCACCGGCCGGTAGAACATCGCCAGCGCCGAGATCGACTCGTCCAGCGCCGAAGCGGCCGCGCTCTCGAGTTGCGCGAGCGCCCCATCGATGAGGTTCGACCAGCGTGCCGCATCGATCGAGCGGATTCGCTCGTCGTCGAACAGCTCCCGGGCAATCGGATGATGCGGCGCTCCGGCGCTTGCGCCGATCAATTCCTGGCGCCACCAATTCAGCTTGGCTGCCGCGACCTGCGGTTCGCGCACGCCGAAGGTCGTCTGCTCGAGTTCGTGCACGAGGCTGCCGAAAGCGCTCGCGCGCCGGCGCTCGCCGGGCGCAAGAAACACCGCGACCGTGGCCTGCTCCGGATTGGCTTCGAGCCATTTGCGCTCGAAGCTCGCAAACGCTGCAATTTCCGGCGGCATTGCCGATCAGTCGAGGCCGAGCACGCGGGGCAGCTCGCCCGGCGACGTGGCCACCGAATCGGCTTTCCAGGCATGCGGGTCCTCGCCGTTGAGGTAACCCCAGCCGGCCGCGACCGTTTTCATGCCCGCGCGCCGGCCGGCTTCGATGTCGCGCATGTCATCCCCGACATAGACGCTTCGCCGCGCCACAACTCCGGCGAGCGCACAGGCATGCAGCAGCGGGGCCGGATCGGGCTTGCGCAGCGGCAGGCAGTCACCGGACACCATCGCGGCGCAACGCCGTTCGAGGTCGATCGCCGCCAGCAGCGCGCGCGCGAGGCGGCCGGGTTTGTTCGTAACCACGCCCCAGCGGATGCCGCTGCGTTCCAGCGACGTGAGCACGTCGTCCATGCCCGAGTACAGGCGCGTGTGCGTCGCGATCGCCTCGGCATACAGGTCGAGAAAACGCGGCAGCAGCAACTCGATACGCGCGTCGTCGGCGCCGGGGAAACCGCGGCGCAGCATTGCCCGGCCGCCCTTCGACACGACCTCGCCGATCGCCGTCACGTCGACCGGCGATTCGCCGAGTTCGGCGCGCAGGCGTTGCATCGCCACGACCAGGTCCGGCGCCGAATCGACCAGCGTGCCGTCCAGATCGAAGAACACGGCCTGGAGTTCGTAGTCTTGTCCGATCATCCGGGTTTGCGCGCGCAGGCGAGATAGTTCACTTGTGTGCTTTTTGCAATCCAGGCGCGGCGCGTATAGGGGTTGTAGGCGATGCCGCTGATGTCGGCGAGTTCGAGGCCGGCCGCGCGCAGGGCCGAAGCCAGCTCGGACGGGCGGATGAACTGCGCATAGTGATGCGTTCCGCGCGGCAGCAGGTTCAACGCGTACTCCGCCCCGGCGATCGCCACGCCGAAGGCCAGCGGCGTGCGGTTGAGCGTCGACAGGAACAGTTGGCCGCCGGGCTTGAGCAGTGTTGCACATGCCGCGACGACGCTGGCCGGATCCGGGACGTGTTCGAGCATTTCCATGCAGGTCACGGCGTCGAAAGACGCGGGCATTTCCGCCGCGAGTGACTCGACGCTGATCTCGCGGTAGTCGACCCGTTGCCCCGATTCGTGCAGGTGCAGGCGCGCGACTTCGAGCACGCGCGGCGCGAGGTCGATGCCGACCACGTCCGCGCCGGCGCGGGCCAGCGCTTCGCTCAGGATGCCGCCGCCACAACCGACATCGAGCACGTGGGCGCCTCTCAACGCAACGCGGCCGGCGATGTAGTTCAGCCGCACCGGATTAAGGTCGTGCAGCGGCCGCGATTCTCCATTGACGTCCCACCAACGCGCGGCGAGCTTGTCGAACTTCGCGGTTTCGGCGGTATGGACGTTCGCCACGTTGCTCTCCATCGACTAGCCGAGATCCGCGATCCGGCTCTGCCAGGCCCGTGCTCTGCCGCGCAGTTCGTCCGTATCGAGTCCGAGCACGGTCCCATTTTCCACTTTGCGCACTCCGGCGACCCAGACGTCGCTGACGTGCCTGCGCCCGGCCGTATAAACCAGTTGCGAAATCACATGGTAGACCGGCTGCGTTTCGAGCGCGTCGAGGCGCACGGCGGTCAGGTCGGCCTGCTTGCCCGGCACGATCGAACCGATGCGGTC
>DATIEJ010000275.1:0-5690 GCA_035455825.1 Rhodanobacteraceae bacterium
CTCTATCAGGCATCGATCGCCGGCGTGCAGATCGACCTGATCGTGCGCGGCGCGTGCACGCTCAAGCCCGGCGTGCCCGGCATCTCGGACAATATCCGCGTGCGCTCGATCGTCGGCCGCTTTCTCGAACACAGCCGCGTCTACTGGTTCGAGAACGGCGGCGAACCCGAGATCTTCTGCGCGAGCGCCGACTGGATGGAACGCAACATGCTGCGCCGGATCGAGGTGTACTTCCCGATCCTCGATCCCGAACTCGGCAAGCGCGTCTACGACGAGGCACTGGCGAACTACCTTGCCGACAACACCCAGGCCTGGAACCTGCTGCCCGACGGCCACTACGAACGCGTTACGCCAGGCAGCAACCGCCCGCATTGCGCGCAGTATGCGCTGATCGACCAGATCTGCAGCTAGGTAGGTACTGAACACGCCTGCATAGGCGTCATCTTCGCTGCGCCGAAATCACCTCACGCCCCTCCCCCTTGATGGGGGAGGGGTTGGGGAGAGGGTGACGCCTGCGAAGCAGGCGCCTGCGGCGCCTCCCCCTCACCCCCCGCGCTGCGCGCGCCGACCTCTCCCACGAGGGGAGAGGTGAATTGTCCGAACTTGACGCGCAACGCCGGGATTGCGCTACCATCCGCCTCGTATCAGGGAGATGGCATTCCTCCTTATAACCGCCGCTACGGCTGATGATGCCTGTTGGCCACCCGGAACCGGGCGGCGTACAGGCATTGCTTCGAGCCCGATCTCGCCGCGATTCCCGCACGCAACCGACCTTCCGGACTCGATCATGCAACCGGGAGACCTATGGGATTGATGTCGTTCTTCGCTGTCGGATTCGGTGCTTTCGCCGGCGCTTTGCTGCGCTGGGGTTTCGGCATCGTGCTCAATCCGTTCCTGCCGGCGCTGCCGCTCGGCACGCTCGCGGCAAACCTGCTCGGCGGCTTCGTCATCGGCGCGGCGCTCGGCGTGTTCCACCAGTTCCAGAGCCTGCCGCCGGAGATCCGCTTGTTCGTCACGACCGGCTTCTGCGGCGGCCTGACGACTTTTTCCACTTTTTCCGCCGAGACCGTCACGCTGCTGCTGCGCCAGCAGTACGGCTGGACCGCGGCGATCGTCGGCGCCCACGTGGTCGGCTCGGTGCTGATGACGCTGGCAGGAATCGGTGTCGTGCGCCTGTTCTTCGCGGAGCTACCTAAATGATCGGCACGCACCTGCGCCTGTACACCTACGAGAACCGCCGGCACGATGGCGCGCTGCTGTACGAATGGCTGCTCGAGCACGCGAAGAAACTCGGCGTGCATGGCGGCTCGGCGTTCCGCGCGATCGCCGGATTCGGACGGCACGGCCGCCTGCACGAGCAGCATTTCTTCGAACTTGCCGGGGATGTGCCGGTCGTGGTCGAGTTCATCCTCGACGATGCTCAAGCCGACGCGCTCATCGCTGACCTAAAGCGCGAGGGCGTCAGCCTGTTCTATACGCGCGTGGCGACCGAGTTCGCCGTGATCGACGTGTAAGGAAGTCTCCTATGAGTCGTCATTCCCGCGAAAGCGGGAATCCACATTGAATTGCGCTTGATCTTGCGGCGTTTACCAGAAGCAAAATGGATTCCCGCTTTCGCGGGAATGACGCCAATTTTTTTGCCTCGGGCAGCGACCCGCTTATGCGGGTATGACGCCAGACTTTGCCAGCAAGGTGGATGAACAGCTACGCTGTTGAAAACACCGCTTTCGCGGGAATGACGCCAATTTTGCCTAGCGCGCCTCGTACTGGCTGCAACTCGAAGCCGCCGACAGGTAGCGCTGGTGGCGCTCGCACAGTCCGTCGTCCGATCGCACCGACGCGTAGCCGGAACCCAGCGTGATCAGCCCCGGAATCGCCGCCTCGATCGCCTTCGGGTCGGCACAAAAGTGGCGGCAGGTCGCGCACGAACGCGGCGCGCGCTGCGTGCGCGCCGTTGCGGCCGGCGAGTGCCAGAGGTTCACGGCCCGGGTTGCCCCAGCTTCTGCCAGAAATCGACGAACACGATCGTCGACAGGATGTAGCCGAGGATCACGTTGACGACGACGCCCGCCGTGAATGCATAGAACGGCCGCGCACCGGCCGTCGCCAGGTCGCGCAGGCGCGTCGTCAGGCCGATGCTCAGGAAGCAGAATATGAAGGCCCAGTTGCGCAAGCCCTGCAATGGGGCAACAAGTTCCGGCGTCAGCGTCTTCTTGTAGGCGTCGTAGCTCAGTCCCCTGGCAGCGAGCGAGACGATCACCGACGCGATCAGGAAGCCGATGACGAATTTCGGAAAGCGCCGCCAGATCTCGCCGGCGTCGGCGCGCGAAGTCACGCCGTCGTTTTCCCAGCGCGTCGTCGCGATGATCGACAATACCAGCGCCCACACGCCGATCCAGACATCGCGCCCGATGACCTTCATCAGCGTGAACGCCTGCACCGAGGCTTCCGGCGTGCCGGTGATGCCGGCCTGCCCGGCATAGCCGGAGTAGGTCTGCGCCGCCGCGAGTCCGGCCGCGTCGGCGAATTCGGACGTGCCGATCCACGCGCCGGCGACGCCGGTCGGCAAACCCAGTGCGCGCGAAACGAGCGGCAGCACGAAGATCATCACGATCGCCCAGAGGATGACCAGCGTGATCGCGATCGGCGCGTGCTCCTTCTTCGCGCCGACGGCGCCGGCAACCGCGATCGCGCCCGAAACGCCGCAAACGGCGCCGCCGACGCCGAGCGTCGCCGCGAGCCGGCGGTCGAGGCCGAGCTTGACGCCGACGAAATAGATGACGCCGAACGTCACGAGCGAGACGATTGCCGCCTGCCCGATGGCAACCGGGCCGGCCCACAGGATCAGCACGAACGGAAATCCGGCGCCGAGCAGCACGATGCCGGTCTTGATATAGAACTCGACCCGCAGACCGCTCTGCAGCCAGGCCGGCAGGCGCAACAGGTTCGACGCGAGCAGCCCGAGCACGAGCGCGACGAGCGGCGGTTCGAGGTTGTAGCGCGATGCCTGGTCCCAGGCGCCGAGCGCGTAGATCAGCGCCGACACGATGAACAGCACGGCGAATGCCGGGACGAAGTCGGCCAGGCGCAATCCGAGCGCGCGCACGCCGATGCCGAACAAAACCAGCCACAACGCGAACAATGCCAGGTAGCGCGTCGCGTTGGCGCCGAACTGCGCCGCGACCTGGTCGATCGTCGACCATTTCTGCGGCGTCACCGCGATCCATTTCAGACTCGCCCCGCTGGCGAACAGCACGCCCGCCACGATGACGAGGCCCAGGCCTATCCAGACCGCCCACCAGTCTTCCTTCGCGAACAATTCGCGCCACGGTGACTGACGAGTCGCAGAGTTGATGGCATTCGCATGGTTCGGCATACGCGGCCCTTGATCCGGTCGATCGGCAAATGTTACGCAAACGCCAACCGGGCGGCATTACTTGCGATTATTTGCTTATCACCGCGCTCGCTGCGGGCAGCCGAACGAAGGCAATCAGGCCTGTGACCTGAACCGCAATCCGGGATCGGAGAGTTCGGCAGACTGAGGTGGGTTGCGCTATTCTTTGTTCCGGTGTCGGCTCGTTGTGTCGCAACAGCGCCGGAACTGCCACGGGGCTGGAGAATTGGGGGATTTGGCTGATCGTGAGCGACGACGCTCCACTGACGAGTTGGTTGCGGGCTTCCGGCGGCGGCGATGACAATGCCGGCGAACGCGCCTACGCGATCGTTTACGCCGAGCTGCGGCGGCTGGCCGCGCGCCAGCTCGCCGGATCCGGCAACCATGCAACGCTGACGCCGACCGCGCTGGTCAGCGAGGCCTATCTGAAGCTGGCCGGCGGATCGCTGGCGAATCTCAACGACCGCCGCCACTTCTTCAACCTGGCCGCGCGCGCGATGCGCCAGACCGTCATCGACCATGCGCGCGAACGACTGGCCGAGAAACGCGGCGGCGGACTGCTGCGAACGCAACTGGACGAAGGCATCGCCGACTCGGCGCTCGACTCGCAGCAGGTGCTGGCGATCGAGCAGGCGCTGACCGGCCTCGACGCACAGGATCCCGAACTGGCCGAGACTTTCACCTGGCGCGTCTTCGCCGGCCTGAGCGCGGCGCAGATCGCCGAACTGCGCGGCGTCACCGAACGCACCGTGCAGCGCGACCTCGGACTGGCCCGCAACTATCTGCGCCTCGCGCTCGGTGGCGAAGCGTGACCGAAGCTGCCGACCTGCGCCTGTTCGCGCCGGAGCGCTGGGCCGATGTACGCAAGCTGGTCGATCGGCTCGATGCCTTGACTACCGGCGAGCGCGCGCGCGAGCTGGAGGCTCTCGGCCGCGACGACGCCGAACTCGCGCGCATCGCGCAAATGCTGCTCGACCGGACCCAGGAGGGCGTCGCCGAACCGCTGCTGCGTGCCGTCGACAACCTGTTCGGCGAGACGCGTGCCGCGATGCCCGCGCGCATCGGCCCGTTCCGCCTGTTGCGCCGCATCGGCGCCGGCGGCATGGGCGTGGTCTACCTGGCCGAACGCGAGGGCGCCGATTTCACCCAGCGCGTCGCGCTCAAGCTGCTCGATACGAACGTCGCGCGCATGACCCGCTTTGCGTCGCGCGAGCGGCGCATCCTCGCCGCGCTTGCGCATCCGAACATCACGGCATTCGTCGACGCCGGCAGCGACGACGTGAACACGTGGCTGGCGATGGAGTACGTCGACGGCGAAACACTCGTCGACTTTTGCCAAAACCGCCAGATCGACCTGCGCGGCCGCGTGATGCTGTTCGACCAGGTCTGCGCGGCCGTCGCGCACGCCCATGCGCAACTCGTCGTGCATCGCGACCTCAAGCCGTCGAACGTGCTCGTCAATGCCGAGGGTTCGGCCAAGCTGCTCGACTTCGGCATCGCCCAGATTCTCGACGTGACCGACGAACGCACGCCGGCGACGCGCGTGTTCACGCCCGAATACGCGTCGCCGGAACAGTTGCGCGGCGACCGCGCGACGACCGCGACCGACATCTACAGCCTCGGCCTGATGCTCTACGAACTGATCGCCGGCAAGCGCCTGCCGACGATGGGCAGGCCCGGCGATGCCGACTGGACCACGGCCGAACTGGCACGCCTGGCCACGACTCAGCCGGAGCCGGCCGCCGAAGCGCCGACCACGACCGGCGCGGCGAAACTCGTCGCGCGGCAACTGCGCGGCGACCTGGGACGGATCATCGCGCACGCGGTCGCGGCCGAACCGGCGCATCGCTACGCCTCGGTACTGCAGCTGCGCGAAGATCTCACGCGCTGGCTCGAGCATCGCCCGCTGACGATCGCGCGGCGCAAGTTCAGCTATGTCGCGGCGCGTTTCGTGCGCCGCAATCGCGTCGCCGTCGCCGTGGCCGCGATCGCGCTGGCCGGCCTCATCGGACTCAGCGTCGTGGCGCTGTGGCAGGCGCAGCGCGCGCGCGTGATGGCCGAGCGCGCCGATCGGGCACGCGGTTTCCTCGCCGACATGTTCGCCAGCGCCGACCCGTTTTCGGCCAAGGGCGGCAGGACTTCGGTCGATCGGCTTCGCGATGGCGCGCAACGCATCGAGGAACACTTCGGCGATGCGCCGGAAACACAGGCCGAACTGCGCGCGACGATCGCCTTGGTGCTCGACCGCATCGGCGAACCGGCGCAGGCGCGCGACCTCATGCTGCGAAGTGTCGAG
>DATIEJ010000276.1:0-3182 GCA_035455825.1 Rhodanobacteraceae bacterium
CGCTGGCCGGTACGGTGGCGGCCGCACAGGCGGCGGAAGCCTACCGGTGGGTCGACGCGAACGGGGTCGTGCACTATTCCGACGTGACGCCGCCCGCCGAAACCAAGGCTGAACTCGTGCACCTGCGCGGCACCGGCAGCAGCACGACCGGTGCGGCGGTTTCGATACCGGAGGAACCGGCGAAGGCGGATGATTCGAAGGAACCGGGCGAGAAGAAGCCGCCGGGCACGCTCGCCAACTCGGTGCAGAGCGCCGAGAAGCGCTGCGCGGATGCGCGGGCCAATCTCGAGGTTCTGCAGCGCAACGGCCCGGTCGGCATGGATACCGGGGCCGCCAAACCCCAGCCGCTCGATGACGCGACGCGCCAACGACAGATCGGCAGCGCGCAGGCGATTATCGCGACCTACTGCAAGTAGCACGGCGAAGAATGCAAGCGCCTTGGCAGATTGCGGCAGGAGCGACTTTGCAGACCGGACGCGTGTGGCCGCTGGTCCTGATCGTGCTCGCGCTGATGTCCGGATATGCCTGGTGGTACCTCGCGCCCGACACGTTGCCCGACGTGATCCGAAAGGAGTTGCCGAGATCGGACCGGTCCAATCCCGTTCTGTACAAATGGAAAGATGACAAAGGGCGCTGGAACGTGACCGACACGCCACCGACCGATCGACCCTACGAGACGCTCAAGTACGACCCGAAGACGAATGTCGTGCCTTCGGTCGTGCCGCCGCCGCCACCCGAATCGCACTAGCGGAGGGTGGGCTTCAGCCCACCGCTCTTCTTCCCTGGCGCAAAAGCGAAGACGGTGGGCCAAGGCCCACCCTGCGCAATCAGAACGCAAACCGCGCCGTGACGAGCACCGTGTCGCCGGACAGCCGGTAGAACTGCGCGTCGCCCAGCTCGCTCTCGGCGACCGGATCGCGGCGATTCGTGATGTTGTAGCCGTCGACGCGCAATTCCCAGGCGTCGAAACGGTAACCGACACCCGCATCGACCGTGGTGTATGAACCGGCAACCGACGTGTTGCCCTTGTTCAGATAGCGGCTACCGACATAGTTCCATACCACCTCGGCGTTGAAGCCGCGGCTTGGCGTGTACAGCAGGCCGACCGCGCCGAGATTCTGCGGCGACAGCTCCAGCCGGTTTCCCGACAATTGCTGCAGCGATCCGTCCGGACGCAGGCGCGCGTAGTCGCTGAAGCGTGCGTCGTGGTACGCGTACGTCGCGCGCACGCGGAAGTCCTGCGTGAAGCGGTAATCGCCTTCGATTTCCGCGCCCTTGAACGTTTCGCTGCCGGCGTTGGCCAATCCCGGCAGTCCGTCGATGTTCTCGGCGATGACGAGGTTGTTGAAGTCCATGTCGAAGTACGACAACTCCCAGTCGAGGCGGCCGTCGGCAAGCTGGCCCTTCAGGCCGGCTTCCCAGCTGTGCGCCGTTTCCGGATTGAGGATGCCGCCTTCTGCTTCCGGGCCGAAGTCGACTGCGGCCGGCTTGTAAGTGTTGCGGTAATCCGCGAATGCGGTGACGCGGTTTGGCCCATCTGACCACAGCGCATAGCTCGCACCGACCACACCGGACGGCTTGGACTCCGTGCGCTTGCTGCTTTCGCCTTCCGGCGGCGTCCCGGGCTCGGCATGCTGGTCGATGACCTGGCCGCTGAGCTCTTCTTCGGTATGGTTGAAGCGCAGGCCCGCGACAATGTTCCAGCGATCGGTCGGCTTCCAGTCGAGCTGGGTGTACAGGCCGAGGAAATTGCGCTTGTCCTTCAGCTGGGTCGACTCGTCGATCTCGATCGTTCCCGAGGCCGGCCGGTTCGAGCCGTTCGGAAACACGGCGTATTCGAAGTTGTCGCTGTTCTGCTGCCCGTCGCCGTACAGCCAGTCGAAGCCATAAGTCCAGGTCAGTTCCTCGGTCGGGTGCGACGCAATATAGGTATCGAAGTACGCGCCGGTGATATTGACGCGCTGATTGAACCCGTCGGCATTGTGCGTCTCGCCGTCATCGGCGAAATCCTCGCGCAGGAAGCCGCGGATGTTGTCGCTCCTGCTGTGATCGATCGAGAACGTCGTAACCCAGTCGCCGAAGCTGAGGCGCTGGTCATATCCGGCGTTGAACTGAATGCGATCGGTATTCTGCTTCGCATCAGACGGATTGACGTTCGCGTCGAGCGGGAAGCGCGGCGACAACACGTTGCCTTCGCGCGGGTGCGGACTGTACGGGTCCTGGCGCAATGCTGTCGCGTCGAGGTCGAAGTGCAGTTTTCCCGAATCCGTTTCGGCCGCGTTGCGATAGAGCAAGTGCACCTTGCTCATGCCGGAATCATCCTGGCTGTAGTCGTGCGTCTCGACGTTCGCGCTGAGCGACTGCTTGAACACGCCCCAGTCGGGAAGATTGGTGCTGATCGTCGCGATGCCGCTGTTGCGCGAACCCAGGCCGACCTGGGCCTCCGACGGCGTCGCACCGGCAGCGTAATGAATGACATGGATGACGCCGACGAACGAGGTCGCGCCGTACATGACCGGCGCCGGACCGCGCAACACTTCGATGCGCTCGACATTGGTCAAGTCCAGCGTCGTCAACGCCGGATTGAATGCGCCGCCCGACGGAATGCCGTCGACGACGAGCAGGAACGCGTCGAACTCGCGCAGTCCCCACATGCCCGGCACCGATCCGGCTGGCCCGGCATCGCCGCCCGGCGCGATGTCGACGCCGGCGACCAGGCTCAACGCGGTTCGCAGATCCTGCACGTTGCGCGCACGCAGCTCCTCTCCACTGATCACCGTGATCATCGCCGGAGTGGAGTCGACCGGTTCTGCAATCTTCGACGTCGTGACTTCGATCGTCGGCAGCACGTTGGCCGTATCGGCCGCGAACACGAACCCGGATGACAGCGAAAAAGCTAAAGCGACGGCCGCAGCGAGCGGCTGCTGACACAGTAAACGGCGCATGACGGGACCCCAGGGATTGCGAATGTAACGAGAGCTTAACGACTCAAGTCCCTGGCCGTAACGGGCTGCAGCCTGAGTGCGACTCCGCCCCGCGGCTGATATGCGTGATTTCGGCCATCGCCACCTTCACGCGAGTGTCCCGGGCAGAGCCGGTCTTTTACTGTGCCGCCGCGCAACCCGCTAAACATACAAGAATGCAAGCCGCCAAAAAGACAAGAATGCAAAGACTGTCGTCAT
>DATIEJ010000277.1:0-3984 GCA_035455825.1 Rhodanobacteraceae bacterium
CACGGGTCAGGCTTCTGCTGAAAGTCTGCGAGGCGGTTCAGTTCGCGCACCGCAACCTGATCGTCCACCGCGACCTGAAGCCCTCGAACATCCTCGTGACCGCCGAGGGCGAACCGAAGCTGCTCGATTTCGGCATCGCCAAGCCGCTCGACATGGACAACGATCGCGCACTCACCTCGACGCGATCGCAGCCGATGACGCGCGAGTACGCCGCGCCGGAGCAGGTGCTCGGCGAGCCGATCACGACTGCGACCGATATCTATGCGCTCGGCGTGCTGACGTACGAGCTGTTGAGTGGACGGTTGCCCTATGCGCGCGCCGAGCGCGGCGAAAGCAGTTGGCCGAAGGCCATCGTCGACGAGCAGCCGGAGCCGTTCTCCCGCGCCCTGTCGCGCCCGTCCGCGGCTGCTGCCAGCCGCACCCTCGAAGAGGATGACGCCGCCTCGACCGTGCTCGCCGCGGCGCGCGGCACATCGATCTTTCTGCTACTGCGTGAGCTGCGCGGCGACCTCGAGCGGATCGTGCGCCGAGCCCTGGAGAAAGCGCCCGAAACGCGCTACGCGTCGGTTACGGCGCTGGCGGACGATTTGCGCGCGTGGCTGGAGGGGCGCGCGCTGCCCGGCGGCAGCCGACGTTATCGAATGGCCAAGTTCCTGCGCCGTCACCGCGCCGGCGTGCTCACCGCGGCATTCGCGATCGCGCTGGCCATTGCCGGCATCGCGGGCATCGTGTACCAGGCGCGGGAGACAGCGCGCCAGGCGCAGGCAGTCACCGCCGTCAAGGACTTCCTGCTGAGCCTGTTCAACGCCAGCAGTCCGAACGAGGCCAAGGGCAAGGAACTCAGCGTACGCGAATTGCTCGATCGCGGCGATGTGCAGATCGAGCACGGCCTCGCTGCGCAGCCCGGCTTGCGCGCGGAGCTGCAGGGCGTGCTCGGCCGCATCTATTTCCAGCTCGGACACTACGAGCAAGCGCAGTCCCTGCAACGAAAAGCCCTGAGCGAGGCCGAAGCGCAGGGCCCGGTCGCCGCGGCGACAATGCAGCGCCAGCTCGCCGAAACGCTTGCGGCGCGCGGCGATCTTGCCGAAGCCAACCGACTCGCAACGGCAGCGAACGACGTGCTCGAACGCAGCCAGTCGGACTTCGCCGAACACATTCGCGTGCTGATCGCACGCTCGTCGATCGCGCAGCGCTCGGGCCAGGTGTCGTCCGCGGAGCAATTCGCCGTGCGGGCGGTGCAACTTGCGCGCGATCCGAATGTGCCGCGGGAACTGCTCGGCAATGCGCTCAGCGCCCAGGGACTGGTCGAATGGGATCTGCGCAATGTCCCGCGGTCCGAAACGCTGTATCGCGAGGCGCTGCAGATCCATCGCGAAGCGTTCGGCGATGTCGATCTTCGCGTCGCCACCGACCGGCAAAACCTGACGCTTGCGCTGCGCAATCTGGGCCGCTACGACGAAGCGCTCGAGCAGGCGCGCGCCAGCCTGGCGATCGTGGAGCGGATCCTTGGCCCGCAACACCCCGACCTGAGCCGCGCGCTGTTCACGCTCGGCACCACGCTGTACCACATGGCGCACTACGAGGAAGCCGAGAGCGTGCTGCGCCGCGGCGTCAGCGTCGCGCGCGCGAGCCTCGGCGATCATCCGACCACGGCGACGGCCTTGAACAACCTCGGGCTCGTCCTGATGGACTGGCACGGCCTCGATGAGGCCGAACAGGTGTATGGCGAAGCCCTGCGCATCTCGACCGCGCAGCTCGGCCCGCGGCACAACGGCACGCTGATCATGGCCAGCAACCTGGGTTACGTGCACGGCCGCCAGGGCAAGCTGGAGCAGGCCGAGCGTGAACTGCGCGACGTACTGGCGCGTGACCGCGAAGCCGGCATCAAGGATCAGGTCTGGGAGTTGAACCGGCTCGGAGACGTGCGCCGCCAGCTCGGCGACTGGCAGGAGGCCATGACCTTGCACCGGCAGGCACTGCAGCAGTCAAACGCGTTGTTTTCCCCGAATGCGCGCCAGACGGCGCTCTCGCATTACTTTCTCGGAATGGCGCTGATCGACGGCGCGCAGGCCGGCGAGGCGGAAGCCGAATTGCGCGCCTCGCTGGACGCCTTTCGCACGCTGCTGCCGCCGGATGGCGCGCATCCGTTTTCGGCTGCCTCGAAGCTGGCGCTCGGCAAGCTGCTCGTCGCCGACCCCGCGCGTCGTTCCGAAGGCATCGCCCTGTTGCGCGACTCGGCCGCGCTGCGCGAGCGCTTTCTCGGCGGCGATGATCCGCGCACGCGCGAAGTGCGTACGCTGCTCGCGAAAGTCGACGCGCATTGACTGCTCGCGCCAACCCATGCGTTGCGCCAGGTGCACGCAAACAAGAAGGCCTCGTGGTGCACGAGGCCTCTTCGTGCTCCGAGGATTTCGCGGATCCGCTACTTGACCGGAACCACACCGGCCGCCTGCGAGCCCTTGGGGCCTTGAACGACTTCGAAACTCACTTTTTGCCCCTGCTGCAACGTGCGAAATCCTTGCGAGTTGATCGCCGAATAGTGAACGAAGACGTCTTCGCTTCCATCTTCCGGTGCAATGAACCCAAACCCCTTGGCATCGTTAAACCACTTCACAGTTCCCGTATTCATGAAGCAAACCTCGACGCTTGTTGAACGAGCGCAACGACAGCCCGGCGCAGCCTCACCCACGCCGATCGCGCGACGCGCAACAAGTATAACAATCAATTAACGGAAAAATACAAGTGCTGTGCTAGGTCCTTTGTCAGGCTGCCGTCAGCAATTGCGCGATGATTTTCGGCACCAGGGCGGTTGCCGCTTCGAGGTTCGCGAAGATTTCCGGCAGGCTTATCGGCGCCGCCGGCTCCGATCCCTGACGCGGTTCGCAGCCGGCCGCCCAGTTCGCGACCAGCGCCAGGCAGGCGTATTCCAGGCCCAGTTCGCGCGCCAGCGCGGCTTCCGGCATTCCGGTCATTCCAACCAGGTCGCCGCCATCGCGACGCAACCGCGCGATTTCGGCCACGGTTTCCAGGCGTGGCCCCTGCGTTGCCGCGTAACACCCATCGGCGACCACGGCGATTCCGGCACGCGCGGCCGCAGCGATGAGTTGCGCCCTCAGCCCCGCGCTGTACGGCTCGCTGAAGTCGATGTGCTCGACCTTGGCGCCTTCGACATCGCAAAAACTGCTGAAGCGTCCGTGCGTGTAGTCGATGATCTGGTCCGGCACGGCAAGCGCGCGCGGGCCCATGTCGGAGCGGATGCCACCGACCGCGTTGACGCCGAGCACGCGGCCTGCGCCGACGTGATGCAGTGCCCAGACATTCGCGCGGTAGTTGACGCGATGCGGAGCGATCGCATGGTCCTCTCCGTGCCGCGCCAGAAACGCCAATCGGCTGCCGCGGAATTCTCCGGTCACGACTTGCGCGGACGGCGATCCGAAAGGCGTGTCGATGCTGTGCCGTTCGACATTGCGCAATTCCGGAAACGCATACAGTCCGGTGCCGCCGATAACGCCGAGCGCCAGAGTCATATCAGTCCTTCAATGCGTGGATGCCCGGCAGATTGCGGCCCTGCTCGTAGTAATCCATCCCGTAGCCGAACACGTAGCGGTCGGGAACCTCGACGCCGACGAAGTCCGCGGCAACACCCGGCGCGGTGCGATCATGCAGCTTCTGGCACAGTACCGCGATCAGCACGCGCCGCGCACCCTGGTCGAGGCAGAAATCGCGGATTGCGCGCAACGTATAGCCCTCGTCGAGGATGTCGTCGGCGAGCAGCACCGTGCGGCCGAGCAACTCGAGCCGCGGCTGCTTGATCCACAACAGTTCGCTGCCGCGCGTGCCGCCGCGGTAGCGGGTCGCGTGCACATAGTCGAATTCGAGGTCGGCTGGAATGGCCAGGGCCAGCGTGCCGCCGAAAATCAGGCCGCCGTTCATGACCGTGAGGAAGACCGGCGTCTCGCCGCGCAAGCTGTCGGCAATTGCACG
>DATIEJ010000278.1:0-2267 GCA_035455825.1 Rhodanobacteraceae bacterium
GTCGACACGCGCACCATCGCGCGGCGTCCCGGAGAAGTTGGCTTCAATGTAATCAGTGCCATGTCTATTCCCAATCTCTATGGGTGCGAAGGCGCGCCCGATGTCTGCTCAGGGTTTCGCCGTAACGTCGATCGTCTGGCCTTCGTGCAGGCGCACGTAGGCCTTGCGCCAGCCGCGGCGGCTGCCGGGACGCTGACGGAACGACTTGGTCTTGCCTTTGACGTTGGCAAGATTGACGGAATGCACCTTGACGTTGAACATCGCCTCGACCGCCGCCTTGACCAGCGCCTTGTCGGCGTCGGGGGCGACTTCGAATACGTATTGATTCACTTCCTGCAGACGCACGCTCTTTTCCGAGAGGTGCGGCGCACGCAGGACGGTGAACAAGCGCTCGTTCTTGATGAGCTCGCTCATGCCAGCCACTCCTCGATCTTCTTGACTGAATCGACCGTAATCAGCACGTTCGCGGCATCGATCAGGCTGACCGGATCCATCGCTGCGACATCGACCACCGCGACATGCGGCAGGTTGCGCGCGGACAGGAACAGGTTCTGATCGACGTTCTCGGTCACGATCAACGTGCGGCCGGCGTCCATACCCTGCAGCTTCTCGATCAGGCCCTTCGTGCTCGGCTTGTCCATGCCGAACGACTCGACGACTTTCAGGCGACCCTGCCGATTCAACTCCGACAGGATGGCCTGGATCGCGCCGCGGTACATCTTCTTGTTGACCTTCTGCGAGTGGTCGCGCGGACGGGCCGCAAACGTGCGTCCACCGCCGACGAAGATCGGAGCGCGGTAGTCGCCGTGGCGCGCGCCGCCGCCCTTCTGCTTCTTGAATTTCTTGGTCGTGCCGGACATGTCCGAACGCGACTTCTGCGCCTTGGTGCCCGCGCGGCCGCCGTTGCGATAAGCAACCACGACCTGGTGCACGAGGCCTTCGGAGAATTCACGGCCGAAGATCGCGTCGGAAACCGACAGCCCCTTCTTCGCGCCCATCACCTGCAATTCCATGATTAGTCTCCTCAACCCTTCGACGCAGGACGGATGATGACGTTGCCGCCCGGCGCGCCTGGAACCGCGCCGCGCACCGCGATCAGATGCTTCTCGGCGTCGATCTTGACGACTTCGAGATTCAGCATCGACTGGCGCTCGGCGCCCATGTGCCCCGACATCTTCTTGCCCGGGAACACGCGGCCTGGCGTCTGGCGCTGGCCGATGGAACCCGGCGAACGATGCGACAGCGAGTTGCCGTGCGTCGCGTCGCCCATCGTGAAGTTCCAGCGCTTGATCGTGCCCTGGAAGCCCTTGCCCTTGGTCACGCCGGCCACGTCGACGATCTGGCCCTGCTTGAACACTTCGTCGGCCTTCAGCTCACTGCCGACGCTGTAGTTGCCGATGTCTTTCGCATCGACGCGGAACTCCCACAGGCCACGGCCGGCTTCGACCTTGGCCTTGGCGTAATGCCCGGCCTGCGGCTTGTTCACCAGTGCGGCGCGCTTCGTGCCCGTCGTCACCTGGATCGCGCTGTAGCCGTCGTTTTCGACAGTCTTGACCTGGGTGATGCGGTTCGGCGTCGCTTCGATCAGCGTCACCGGAATCGACTCGCCAGCATCAGTGAAGATTCGCGTCATGCCGCATTTGCGGCCAACAATTCCGATAGTCATCGTCGTGATCTCAATACAGCTTGATTTGCACGTCCACGCCGGCGGCGAGGTCGAGCTTCATCAGGGCGTCAACGGTCTTGTCATTCGGATCGACAATGTCGAGGACGCGCTTGTGTGTGCGTGTTTCGTAATGATCGCGCGCATCCTTGTCGGCATGCGGCGACACCAGGATCGTGTAACGCTCGATCTTGGTCGGCAGCGGAATCGGACCGCGCACCTGCGCACCCGTGCGCTTGGCCGTTTCGACGATCTCGCTCGCGGAACGATCGATCAAGCGATGATCGAATGCCTTGAGCCGAATACGAATCTTCTGGTCCGCCATTGCCGTATACCTTTATAAAAGAGCGATTGCTACCTAGCGCGCCGTTTCCGGCGCGCCGACTTCATCAGTTACTTGATAATCTTTGCGACCACGCCCGCGCCGACCGTCCGGCCGCCTTCGCGAATCGCGAACCGCAGGCCTTCTTCCATCGCGATCGGGTGGATCAGGCTCACCACCATCTTGATGTTGTCGCCCGGCATGACCATCTCCACGCCCGCCGGCAGTTCCACCGCGCCCGTCACGTCGGTCGTGCGGAAATAAAACTGCGGACGATAGCCC
>DATIEJ010000279.1:0-6733 GCA_035455825.1 Rhodanobacteraceae bacterium
CGATTGAGATTTTCCGTCGCGCCATGGTGCTTTTCGCGATGCGCTTCGAGCTGCGCCTCGACCTGGCGCTGTTCGGCAATGTGCGCTTCGATCTCGATCTCGGCGTGCTTGATCGCGCCGGCATGCTCGTCAAGTTCGCCGGCGATGCTGCGATAGTGCAGGCCGCGCATTTCGGCTTCGCGCCGCGCGTATTCGGCCTTCAGGTCCTGCCAGCGCGCGGCCGCCTTGGCCTGGCGATTGAGGTGTTCAAGCTGCTTTTCTACTTCCTCGCGCACGTCGTTCAGGCGCTCGAGGTTCTCGCGCGTCGCCTTGATGCGGCTTTCGGTTTCCTTGCGCCGCTCCTTGTACTTCGAGATCCCGGCCGCCTCTTCGAGATGTCCGCGCAGTTCGTCCGGGTGCGCCGAGATGATCTCCGAGATCATGCCCTGCTCGATGATCGAGTAGCTGCGCGCGCCCAGGCCGGTGCCGAGGAACAGGTCGGTGATGTCGCGGCGGCGGCAGCGCCCGCCGTTGAGGTAATACTGCGATTGCCCGTCGCGGCTCGCGCTGCGCTTGACCGAAATTTCGTTGAAATTGGCGTACTCGCCAACGACCACGCCGTCGGAGTTGTCGAAAATCAGCTCGACCACCGCGCTGCCGACCGGCTTGCGTCCGGTCGAACCGGAGAAGATCACGTCGGTCAGCGCCTCGCCGCGCAGGCGGCTCGCCGCGCTCTCGCCCATGACCCAGCGGATCGCGTCGATGATGTTGGACTTGCCGCAGCCGTTCGGCCCGACGATGCCCGTCATGTTCGTGGGCAGGTGCAGGATGGTCGGATCGACGAAGGATTTGAATCCGGACAGCTTTATTGTTGTCAGTCGCATGCTTGAACAGAATCTCGGGCAGTACCGGACATCCGGACCGCGATAGCAGGAGTTGTCGGCGGCGGAGCCATCGGCTACCGTGGCGGACCCGCCGCAGAATCGAAAAAAGTCACTCAGGATTACCGGCCATGCCGACCGCCCCCAGCAAAACCTTGGAGACGTTTCCGAATCCGCAGCCGGACCGTCAGTATACCATCCGCATGCGCATTCCCGAGTTCACCTGCCTGTGTCCGAAGACCGGGCAGCCGGACTTCGCCACGCTGCTGCTCGAATACGTGCCGGACAAGTCCTGCGTGGAACTCAAGGCGCTCAAGCTGTATGTCTGGAGCTACCGTAACGAAGGCGCGTTCCACGAAGCGGTCACGAACCGCATCCTCGACGACCTCGTAGCCGCCACCGCGCCGCGTTTCATGCGCCTGAGCGCCGAGTTCGGCGTGCGCGGCGGCATCTATACGACGGTGGTTGCCGAGCATCGCTCGAAGCGGTGGAATCCTTCGGTACCCGTCGAACTTCCCTAGCCTTTCTTTTCGGCGGCATCTACGCCCTTTGCCGGGGCATCCGGAAGTGCTGCCTTGGCTGCACTGCCCTTGGCCGATGCCGCCGGCGGGGTCGCTCCGGGTGGATACTCGACCTTGGCCTGCTCCTTGAGCTTCTGCAGACGCTCGCGGCCGACGCGCAACAACAGACCCTGCCGCACGCTGTCCTTGACCTGGTCGAACGACGGCGGCGTGAACGGATTGGCAATCGACAGGTGCACGACGTGCCAGCCGAAATCGGTCTTGATCGGAACGCGCGAGGTTTCGCCATTCTTCAGTCCGGCCAGTGCCTTGGCCAGTTCCGGCGGAATCTGGTCCTGCCTCACGCGATTGAATGCCTTGGCCTGCTTGGACTTGCCGCGCCAGGCGTCATACACGGCGTTGAACGGCTTTCCGGACACGATTTCGCCGACGGCCTCGTGCGCGTCCTCGGCCTTGTCGAACAGCAGTTGCGTGAAGTCGTATTCGAACTTGCCGGCCTGCGCGACCTGCGATTCATACTCGGCCCGCACCACCGCGTCGGTAATCGGCGCCTGCTGCTGCAGCAGCCCGAGCGTCGCATTGGCTACGCCCTGGATGCGCGCTGCTTCGACGTCGGCGCGAAACTTTTCTTCGGAATAAAAATTGCCGCGCTGTGCCGCCTGCGACAACAGGACATAGTCGGTCAGCAGGGTCAGCGCCTGGGAGCGCTGTTCGGGATTGGCCAGGTCGAGTTCGCGGGCACGCGCAACGGCCTCGAGCAATGCCTGCGGCACGGGTGTTCCGTTCACGGTTTCCGCCAGCTGTCCATCGAGATTACCCTGCAGCGGCCGCGTGTCCGGTCCGCTACTGGACGAGCAGCCGCCCAGAAAGGATCCGGCGAGCGCGGTTCCCACGACAATCGGCAGTGCAGGCAGTAATCGCGGCTTGTGCATCTCGTCGCCCAGTTGAATCCGTCAGCGTTCAGGCAACTCGCCAGGGGCGCTCGTTTCCAGTGCGAGCGCGTGGATGTCGGTGCGCATCATGTCGCCCAACGCGGCATACACGCGTTGATGGCGCTTTATCAGCGGCATCCCGGCGAATTCGGGCGCGACGATTCGCACGCGAAAGTGGCCGCGCCCGTCGCGCGCGCCTTCGTGGCCGGCATGACGGTGGCTCTCGTCCTCGACGTCGAGCTGCAGCGGCCGCAAAGCCTGTTCCAGGCAGGAGCGAATTCGCTCGAGGCGGTCGCTCACGGCAGGGTCTTGCGGAATGGCCGCACCGAAACGTCGCGGTAGACGCCCGCGGCGACGAACGGATCAGCATCGGCCCACGCCTGCGCCGCGTTCAGGTCGGAGAATTCGGCGACGATAAGGCTGCCGCTGAATCCGGCCGGGCCGGGGTCCTCGCTGTCGATCGCCGGAAACGGACCGGCGAGCAGCAGGCGCCCCTGTTCATGCAACTCGTGCAGCCGCTGCAGGTGCGCCGGCCTGGCTTGCTGGCGCCGGGCAAGGCTTTCGGCATGATCGAGCGCGACGATTGCATACCACATGGGAATTCCGATTTCGGACGCGGCCATTGGAGCCGCCGCTATGATAACGGAACTGCGCGCACGCTCGCGGGACTGGACTTGCGCCCGCGTTCCTCGTAGTCTGTGCTCCATTAGGGGCCCGCCCACACGCGCGTCGGTACGCCTGCGCTGCAGCACTTGCCCACGCCTTCCGGCCCCTGGAATAACCCGATCCGCAGATCCGGCAGTACGCCAGAGCGTCGGTTCGGGGCGAGCCTCAAGTTGCGATTCGGTCCGAAAGGACGATCAATAGCGCGTGAACACGGCGGTTCTGGGAGGTCGTCGTGCACCCGCGCCCCGGGTGTCCAGCGGTTTGACACGAAACGGACTCCAGTCCGGAATTTTCCACTTTTGTACAATGCCTTATTGGCTGCAATGCCCCAATACCCGATAGCGAGCCTGCGCGCATGAGCGCGTCCCCTTCCGTGGCCGGCGAAAGCGCGGCGCAGGATATCTTCGTTCCGGTTCCGCAGCAGCAGGAAATGCCGCTGGCTCTGGTGCGCGGACAACCCGTGCTGCAGATGCCGCAGGATCTTTACATCCCGCCCGACGCGCTGGAAGTCATTCTCGAGGCGTTCGAAGGTCCGCTCGACCTGCTGCTGTACCTGATCCGGCGCCAGAACCTCGACATCCTCGACATACCGATCGCGGAGATCACGCGCCAGTACGTCGAATACATCGAGCTGATGCATGAATTGCGGCTCGAACTGGCCGCCGACTATCTCGTCATGGCCGCGATGCTGGCCGAGATCAAGTCGCGCCTGCTGTTGCCGCGGCCGCCGCTCGAGGAAGGCCTCGAGGAAGATCCGCGCGCCGAGCTCGTGCGCCGCTTGCAGGAATATGAACGGTTCAAGAAAGCGGCTGAAGAGATCGAGGCAATGCCACGCCAGGATCGCGATTTTTCCGTGGCGTCGGCGTTCGTCGTCGATCGCAACGTGATCCGGCTGCCGCCACCGGTCGAGCTGCGCGAGCTGCTGCTGGCGCTCAAGGACGTGCTCAAGCGCGCCGAACTGACCGGCCGTCACGCGATCCAGCGCGAGGCGCTGTCCGTGCGCAACCGCATGAGTGACGTGCTCAAGGCGCTGGGCGATGGCGAATTCCATCCGTTCGAGCGCCTGTTCAACGCAGGCGAAGGCCGCCTCGGCATCATCGTGACGTTCCTGGCACTGCTCGAACTGGCCAAGGAACACCTGATCGAGATCATGCAGGGTGAGCCGCTGGCGCCGATCTACCTCAAGTCCCTGGCCACGGGATGAGCGCGCGATCATCCCGATCGCGCAGATGAACGCATTGCAGAATCAAGAATAATGGAACTACAACAACTCAAACGCATACTCGAAGCGGCGCTGCTCGCCGCCGCACAGCCGCTTTCGCTGCCGCAGCTGTCGGCCCTGTTCGTCGAACCGGAAGTGCCGAGCCATGAGGATCTGGCGCGCGCCCTCGAACAGCTCGGCGAGGAATGCGCCGATCGCGGCATCGAACTGAAGGAGGTCGCTTCGGGATTTCGCTACCAGGTTCGCCAGGACGTCAACGCCTGGGTAGCCCGGCTGTGGACCGAGCGCCAGACCAAGTACTCGCGCGCGTTGCTCGAGACGCTTGCGCTGATTGCCTATCGCCAGCCGATCACGCGTGGCGAAATCGAGCAGATCCGCGGCGTCGCCGTTTCGACCAACATCGTCAAGACGCTGGAAGAACGCGAGTGGATTCGCGTCGTCGGCTATCGCGACGTTCCCGGCAAGCCCGAACTGTTCGGCACGACCAAGAGCTTTCTCGACTATTTCGTGCTCAAGTCGCTCGACGAGCTGCCGCCACTGGCCGAGATTCGCGACGTCGAGGAATTCGACGCGCAGTTGACGCTCGGACCCGCCGCGCCGGCCGATGCCGTCGATGAAGACGCCGACGCCGAAGATCAACCGCAAGCCTCCGGCTCCGCAGCGAACGCCCAGCCGTCCGCGGAAAACGAAGACCCCGACAACCCCGTTACCCAGGCGGCCGCTGCCGCCGACAGCGCTACACCGGAGCACAACGCATGAACGCGCCAACGCGCACCCTGCTCACCCTGAAGCGCGCGCAAAGCGGCGCCGTGGCAATCGAAGAGCGCCTGCACAAGGTGCTCGCCAACGCCGGACTCGGCTCGCGCCGGCTGCTCGAACAACGGATAGAAGCCGGCGAGATCCGCGTCAACGGCATCGTTGCCGAACTCGGCTCGAGCGTGCACGCCGGCGATCGCGTCGAACTCGACGGCAAATTGTTCGTGACGATCAACGACAGCGCCGAACACGCCCAGATCCTCGTGTTCAACAAGCCCGAAGGCGTCGTCACGACGCGCGACGATCCGGAAGGCCGGCCGACCGTATTCGAACACCTGCCGCGCCTGAAGGGCGCGCGCTGGATCGCCGTCGGCCGGCTCGACATCAACACGACCGGGCTGCTGTTGCTGACGACCGACGGCGCACTCGCGCACGCGCTGATGCACCCGAGCACCGAAGTCGATCGCGAATACATCTGCCGCGTGCATGGCGAAGTGACCGACGAGGCGCTCGAGCGCCTGCGCAGCGGCGTCGAACTCGAAGACGGCCCTGCCCGCTTCGACGAACTCGCCGTGATCAGCCGCGGCGACAGCCACTCGTGGTTCCGCGTTGTCGTGGCCGAAGGCCGCAATCGCGAAGTCCGTCGCATGTGGGAATCGCAGGGCCTGATGGTCAGCCGGCTCAAGCGCATCCGCTACGGCAACGTCGAGTTGCCGCGCGGGCTGCTCAAGGGGCACAGCGAGCCACTCGACCCCGAGCAGGTAAAATCGCTGCGCAACCTCGTCGGCGCTACCGACCCGGAGCCAACCTTGACGTTGCAGCCGGTCATCGGCCAGCGCCGCGCCAAGCCCTCGAACGAATTTCGTCCTTCGCCACGCACGCAGCAGGCCTGGACCGGCGCCGGTTATGGCGATGAGGCGCGCGAGATCCGCGCCTTCGATCGGATCCGCGACGACGCGCCATTCGCCCGCCCGGGCGGGAAGCGCAAAAAGCGCGGCAAAGGTCCGGGCCCAGGCGGCCAGCGCAACGCGCCGCACGCCGCAGGAGCCGGAACCGGACGTCCTGCGGGCCCGCGTCCGCCACGCCGTGGTTCAAACCGCGGCGCGCCGCAGCAGCAAATTGGCGTCTACCAGCCGACCTGGCTTGCCGGAGAGCCAAACACATCGTTCAATGGCCGCCCGCCGCGCCGCGACAAGCGTGGCGGAGCACCGGGCGGCGGCGCGCCGCGCGGCGGTCCTGGTGGCGCGCGGCCCGGCGGTTTCCGTCCGCCACGAGCGGGCGCAGGCGGCCAGGGACAGCGTCACGGCGGGCCCGGCGGAAATCCGCGTGGCCCGAGAAATCCGAACAGCGCCGAACCGCGGATCAAACCTGACGGCTTCGGCAATTCGATCGCCTACGAAAACCGGCCGCCGCGCCAGCGTCAGCCGGGTGGCGGGCAGAATCGCGGACCCGGGGGCAACCAGGGTCGCCCGCAGCGCGGCCCGAGCGATCACCAGCCGCGCCGATTCGATGATCGCGCTCCGCCGCGCGACGATATCGGCAACCGCATCGGCAACGAGCCGCGGCCCGGTGGCGGTCCCGGCGGCCAGCGCCACAAGCGACGTCCGAAACCCTAAGGCAATCCCCCAAACGAAGACGGCGGAAGCTTGTCGCTTCCGCCGCCGTGTTCACGCATAAGCCGCGATGCTTCAGTCGAGCTTGATCGCCTTCTTGTCGCCCTGGCGGCGCTTCTGTTCCTTGGCGTTGAATTCGCCCTCGCAACCGTCGCGCTTGACC
>DATIEJ010000280.1:0-8597 GCA_035455825.1 Rhodanobacteraceae bacterium
GTACCTTGTGCGAATCGAAGTCGTTGCCATCGACCTGGTCCTCCCTGACATGGAGGCCCAAGCATAGCGGGATTTGCCGCGCAGCGCGCCCTATATTGCCGCGGATACGGAATGCGTATTAACCGTATCCAGTGAAGTGTGCCGGTACCTTTTGATCATGCTGCCGGCGCGAGATGCAGTCAGCGTACCGCGCGCCGGTCATTCGTTATTCGAGGTCGAATTCGTTGTGAAAGATCCGGTCGAAGCCGCCGAGTTCGAACGCGCCAATATCGGTTGCCGGTCCAATGGTCCTTTCCGCCCGGATGCATTGTCGATCCGGCTGACAGTCGAAGCCGCGTTCGTCGTGGAGCAACCCGCGCGGGTTCTCGCCCTTGTCGATGGCCGGACTGCCGGGGAGCAGCGCATGCGTCAGCGCGCGACCGTTGTTTTCGGCGAGCGGGCCAAGCATCGGCTCGGCCGATATCGTGTCGCCGGGCAGTGCGAGCGTCGAGGCGGTGACCAGGTTGTGCGCGCCGCTGATGATTGCGCCGGCGTGTCCGGCAATATCGGCGGTGTTGAGACCGCCGCCGGTGGTGTTGTTCGCGACGATCGTGCTGTGCAGCTCGGCATCTCCAGCGCCCAGGTAGATGCCCGCGCCGAAATCAAATCCGGCGCCGTTGCCGGTGATCGTGCTGTTGAAAACCTTGATGCTGCGGCGGGCGAGGATGCCGCCGCCCGCGCCGACGGCGCTGTTGCCGGAGATCGTGACGTTGGTGATCGGCGGCGTGATGAACTGGATGGAGTCGCCGACGTAGATCGCGCCGCCGCCTTCGGCGTTGTTGCCGGAAAACGTGGTGTCGTCGCAGCGCAGGTAGCCAGCGGCAAACGCGCCGCCGCCACGCGCGAGGTGGGTGCCATTGCTGCTGGCGGTATTGTCGCTGATCGTGCTCTGGGACGCGGAAAGCAGATACAGGGCGTGAAGCCCGCCGCCGTCGGCATCCGCTGCCGCGGCATGCGCGCGATTGCCGGTCACGCGGCTTGCGTTCACCACGACCGAGCCGAGCGCGTGTATCCCGCCGCCGCGCGCGGCGATGGCGCCGCTGGTCGATACTTCGCAATCGCTGACGGTTGAATGGCCGAGGACCACGTCCCCACTGGAATAGATGCAGCCGCCGCCGACGGCATCGTTTGCAATGCCGGCCGTGATGTCGAGATTGTTCACGGCGACACGCGAACCGTGATGCACTATTACGCGGCTTGCATGATTGCCGCTCACGCTCAACGCGTGTTGCAGCGGTCCCTGCAGCGCCACATAGCCGGCATATGCACCCGACGTAATCGGGCCGCTCGTCAGCGTGATCGTGCTGCAGGCAAGCTGGGTCATGCTGACCTCGTCGCCGTCCTGCGCACTGGCATAGACCTCGCGCAAACTGCCCGGGCCGCTGTCGTCGCAGTTTTGCACCGTAAGCAGCTGGGCGGCTGTGCGTGCTTCCAGGGACGGTGGGACGGCAGTTCCGGCTAGGGCGAGCGATAGAGCGGCCGCCAGCAGGCGAGGTCGCGGCGGGAATGTACGGACGAGGGGATTCATCGGCTCTGCTCGGAATGGAAAAACGGAGCGCTGCAAACGCGATCTGGAGTCGCGCGTTTGCAGCTTGCGTTCCACGAAGAACGAAGAGGCGAAGCGGATCACGCCAAGAGAGCTGGCGTCGTCATCGCTTGCGGGTACGTGTCGACAAAAAAGACGTCGTCATTCCGGCGGAAACGCAAGCGGGAACGACGTCAGTTCGGGTTGCGCGTGCCGATCAGTCGAAGTGGACGACTGGGAAAAGCGTTTGAGCGGCTACATGCCAAGCGACATTGCGCGGCTGCACGCCGCGGCGTCGAGCCGACATGGGATCAGTCAGCAAGCGCGCTGCGTGCCGGATGGCAACGCAGCGCGGCAGTGCCTAGGCTACTTGCCGGTGCGGTTGAACTTGAATTTCTGTCCGCTCACCGAAGCGTCGGCCATCAGGCCGCCTTTCGCTATCGTGAATACGGCCACGCCCTTGTGGTAGGCGCCTGCCGTCGCGGCGTCTTTCTTGCCACCGCTGGCGCCCGCGCTCGATCCGGACGTTCCGGCTTCCGCTCCGGCCGCCGCGGTTATCGCGATCGCGCTGACACCCGCACCGAACTCGAAATTGCCGTTCGTGAATTCGTCGAGCGCTCGCTTGTCCTGGAAAAAGATGATTTCGCTGTACGCCTCGCCGCCGGCCTGCAAGCCGACGCTGAGCTGGGTCATCGAGGTTTCGCCAATGACCTTGCCCTTCTCGTAGACGTGGCCGTCGCCATGTGCGCCGCCGATGCCCAGGCCGGCCTTGCCAATGGTCGGGAACACCGCATAGCCATAGCTCTTCGAAAAGAACGCGCCACTCTGCCCGGCGTTCCGGAACAGCTGGATCGTTTCGGCATCATCATCGGCCCATGCTGTGACGCTGGCAAACGCCAAAAACAGGGCTACGGCACAAATTCTCACGATCTTTGTCACGACCCACCTCCTGGATGATCTCTCTGCGCGCAATCGCGGCGTCATTGCACGCCGCGCCCATCACAGCACGACAGGGACCGTGCGCGCTACAGGTCCCTGTCGAGCGACCCCTGCTTACTTGCCGGTCCGCTCGAACTTGAATTTCTGGCCGCTGATGGATGCCTCATACATCAGGCCGCCTTTTGCAATCGTGAAGACTGCCATGCCCTTGTGCCACTTGCCGGCTGTGGCGGCGTCCTTCTTGCCGCCGCTGGCGCCTGCGCTCGATCCGGACGTTCCGGTTTCTGCTCCGGCCGCAGCGGTTATCGCGATAGCGTTCACGCCGGCGCCAAACTCGAAATTGCCGGACGTGAATTCATCGAGCGCGCGCTTGTCCTTGAAAAAGACGATCTCGCTGTATGCCTGGCCGCCAGCCTGCAAGCCGATGCTGAGCTGGTTCATTTTGGTTTCGCCGATGACCTTGCCCTTCTCGTAGACGTGCCCTTCGCCATGCGCGCCCCCGATGCCCAGGCCTGCCTTGCCGATGGTCGGAAACACCGCATAGCCATAGCTTTTCGCGAAGAACGCGCCGCTCTGTCCGGCATTCTTGAACAACTGGATCGTGTCGGCATCGTCGTCGGCCCACACGTTGCTGCTTGCAAAAGCCATAAGCATTGCGAGCGCACAAATTTTTAGGATCTTCGTCACGACAAACCTCCTGGTTGATCTCGCGTTGTGGCGTTTGGACGTCGTCCGCATAACGACGCGCTTCGTCTCCCTGCCTGTCCGCGCGAGCACCCGGCGCGGGCAGGATTAGATTAGCACTGTTCGGACTCGGTTGACCGATCCGTCAACCGGGCGAGCCGCCGGTGAAATATATCCGTCCTGGCGCAATCCGGCTTGACCGGCGTCAAGCCGGCCGTATGCTGCAAGGGCAACCCGCACGGTAAATCGCCGGAGCTCGCATGCGGCAATTTTTGGTTCTTGCACTTGTTGCGGGCGCATTTTCAGGCGCTGGCGCCCAGCCGGTCGCCGAACCTCCGCGACCGGCCGCAGCTGCATCCGACCAGGGCCAGCCCGACGCCCCGCGCGAGGGCCTCGCGCGCTTCCGCGATCCGCAGGAGGGACAGCTCGATCTGAGCTACTTCCTCGAGAATCCACGCGGTTTCCTTCCGGTGCCGATCGTCGTTACGGAACCGGCCGTCGATTACGGGGGCGGCGTCGCCGTCATGTTCGTGCGACCGCGCGAAGAGGCCGGTGCGGAAGGCTGGGATCGCCCGAACATATCCGCGGTCGGAGCGGTCGCGACACAGAATGGGACGTGGGGCGGTCTTGCCGGCGATGCCAGCCGCTGGATGGATGGGCGCCTGCGCACGCAGGTTGGTGGCGGGACCGGACAGATCAATCTGGATTTTTACGGGCTGGGGCCTGATCGATTTTCCGTCGACGAAAAAGTACGCTACTCGCTGCAGTTCACCGGAGCCATCGCCCAGGCCAACTGGCAACTGGCGCCGAAATCGCCGTGGGCGGTCGGATTGCGCTACGTCTATGCCGACGTGGATCCGAAGTTGCGCGACGATCCGATCTTTCCCGGGCTGGCTGATCGCGCGCGCGTCAGGATTTCGGCGCCGACCGCGGTCGTCGAATACGATTCGCGTGACAACGTGTTCACCCCGACGCGCGGCGCCTATGCCGAATCGTCGTGGATGGCGTCGCGCGAGGCGCTCGGCGCGACCGACGATTTCGAGCGATTCGATCAGATCGTGATGGGCTGGCACCAGCTGATGCCGAACTGGACGCTCGGCGCGCGCGGCAACTACGCGTGGTCTTCTTCCGGGACTCCGTTCTTCATGCGGCCTTTCGTGCAGCTGCGTGGCGTCCCCGCGATGCGCTACCAGGGCGACAGCGCGGCCTCGGTCGAGGCCGAGTTGCGCTGGCAATTCTCCGGCCGCTGGAGCCTCGTCGGTTTCGGAGGCTTCGGGTCGACGCGAATCAGCCGCGAGACATTTTCAGCGACGCAGAGTGTCGGCAGCGGCGGCGTGGGCTTCCGCTACGAACTGGCGCGCAAGTTCGGACTGCACGTCGGTCTCGACCTCGCGCATAGCACTGGCACGACGGCGGTGTATTTGCAGATCGGCAATGCGTGGTTCCGGCCCTAGGTCAGCGTAGAGCCGCGCAGCGCAGCATCTCGGGCAACGACCCCAGCGCGCATGCCGAAGTCATGGTGCTGCGGAGCCTTTTTGGTTTTCGTCATTCCCGCGCAAGCGGGAATCCGCTTTGATCTTCGCATCGCCTTATTTGCAAAAGGTCAAAATGCATTCCCGCTTGCGCGGGAATGACGGCATTTTTTGGGGAGCGGGGTTACCAGGTCCTGGCGTGCAGCTACTCAGCGCGCCCGTTAGCCGAGGAGGCCGAAGCCCTCGAGCACCGCATTCGCGGCGTTCCGGTCATGAGATCCGGCTGACAGGTCATAGCCGAGCCGCACGCGGCCTGGAATAGTAGCAATCGTGCAAGTAAAGCGGCTGGCGATCGTGGCAATTGGGCACCGATCCCGGCAGTTGCGGTGAAGCTCCCAGCCCTCGGAAAGGATGAGATATGAAAATGCAGCCGGCAATTGCCGACGTCGTGGAAGCCGGACGCTGCTTGAGCGCAGCACTGCATGATTCCACGGAGATCGCGCCATGACTGTGCCGACCTGGATGCTCCTGGGATTCGCAACCTGGACGATCGTCCTGCTGGCGTCGACGATCGGGATCTATCGCTGGTTCAATATTTTCGCCGGGCGCGCGTCAGTCAATGGCTTCTCGGCCGACCAGCCCGAAGGCGCGGACTGGTACAAGCGTTCGATGCGCGCTCACGCGAACTGTATCGAGAACCTTCCGGTCTTCGCTGCCATCGTCGTTGCGCTGCATGCCAGCGGCGCGGGCGGACCGGTTGCCGACGCCGCGTCGATTGCAATCCTCGTTGCCCGCATAATGCAATCGCTCGTGCACGTCTGCCTTGTGCAAACCAGTTCGGTGGTTAGCGTACGCTTCTCATTTCTGATGGTTCAGTTGACCGGCTTCTTCACGCTGATCGGCATCGTCACCCGTCATGCCGCGTGGAGCTTCTTATAAGGGCGGCGAACTTCGGCGCACTTTGCGCAGAGAGTTCCAGGGAACCGCCTCGAGTTGATGCGGTCCCCTGGGCACAAAACACTTTACCTGTTGTTGATGATCCCCGGATCGCAATAGATGTCGGCCACGTTGCTGTCCGAAACTTTCACCGAATAGTAGGCGTCGAGCTCCTCAGTGTTCTTATTCTGGATGTGAGCTTTGTTATTGCTTTCGACCATGGCCGTAAGCTGGTGGTTTGGGTCACCGTCGATTGGGACGTCCTTGATCGCAAAGTTTGGTGAATTGATGAGTGTGATATGGATATTCGCTGCTCCGTTGCCGTTCTTGAACTGCAGGTTGCCATGCTTCCCGCCAGTAAACCGGTAGACGTACATTTGTCCGTTCGACCCATAGGTCGACAGGAACCCTGGTACTACGGTTGGACTTTGTCTAATTTCAAGGCTGACTTGTGGGTTGGGGTTTGGCGGCGGTGGTGGCGGCATCATTCTTTGAGCACAACCGCTGAGCGAGATGGCTAGCACGAGCGCGCAGAATCGGAAGTTGCTTTGCATGGCTTGATCCCCTTCATGGTTGAGCCTCGGGCGAGGCGTTGCAGGTACGATCTCCATCAGGAACTTCGGTCATTGCCGTTGCGGGCGACGCGAACGGGTGGGGCTGGTTGTCCCGCCGGCGGATTGTACTGCCGATATGACTAGGACGATGAATTGAGTGGTCTTGTCTCATCGCCAACGCGTGCGGCACGGGATTTCTGGTCTGTTCCTCTCTTTGCAGACCACGGGAACAACGGCACGTAACCGTAGCCGGCAAGCTGTTTCTCGACGCGATCGGCTTCCACCGTGTTGCCGGACAGGCGCGACAGGCGCGCCCAGGGATCGAGCACGCGCCAATAGCTGGATTTCCCCGCCAGCGGCTCGAGCACCCGCCGCGCCGCGGCAAAGCATGCATCCGCTTCGGATTGCCGCCCCGCCGCTGCCGCAGCCATGCCGGCAGCAACCTGGCTCAGGCCGTATCGGCCTGCATCCTGGGCCGAGGCCGGCACCGCTTCATTGCCCGGATCCAGCGCGCGCAGTGCATCAGCACCGGCCCGGGCGGCAGCATGATCGTTGCCCAGCAATCCCAGCATGAGGCGCAGCGAGGCTGCATCGAACAGATCCCGGCGCACATTCCGGTTCTGCGCTTCGGTCTGGGCAAGCGCATCGAGCAGCGGTTGTGCCAGAGCAAGATCACCCAGCGCTTCGGCGCGATTGCCAGTGGCGACGCGCGCAGCCGCGCGCATCAGCAGCGAGTAGACATAGTCCTGGCTCCACTCCTTGTTGCTCGGATCGCGCACCGTCAGCGGTTTCATGCGCTCGACCGCTTCGTTGGCGATCGAGTACGCCTCGGAATGCCTGCCGCGGACGCGCAGCAGCTCCGACTGCATCAGCTGGGCCGTCGACAACTCGACCTTCCACTGCGGATTGTTCGGGTTCTTCGCGCTGATCGTGCGCACGCGCTCGCTTTTCTCCGCCAGCAATTCGGTAGCCTGATCAAGGCGCCCAAGCTGCTCCTGCGTGCTGCCCTGCCACGAGATCATATCGGCGACGTCGAACATCAGTTGTGCATCGTCGGGATTCTTGGCCAGAACCGATTCGAATGTGACGCGCGCCTGCTTGAACCCCGCAGACGCGGGTTCCAGCTGGCCGCGCTCGAGTTCGAGGACTGCCAGGTTTTGATCTCCATAGCCCAGCTCGTGTTCCCAGTCCAGGTTCTTCGGATCCAGGTTGTACGTAGCGCGGCTGGTGTCGCGGTAGCGCGTCAGCCAGGTCTGCGCCTGAGCCAGGTCGCGGCTTTGCCAGTACACGTAGCCGATCCAGTATTCGGCCTGGCCTCGATCGAACAGGCGCGCACCGTCGCCGGGATGCCGGTCTACCAGCTCGCTGTTGCGGGCAAAGGCAGTCCGAAAGCTCGCGAGCGCCTCCGGAAAGCGGCCCTGGCTCAGGCGCACCTGGCCGATGCCGGTAAGCGTCTGCGCCTGGCGCGCGAGCGTATTGTCGTTGAGGTCGCCCGCATGCAGCCCGGCAAAATAGCTCTGCGCCTTCTCGTCGACCGTGTCGAGCAGGTCGAGCTGGCCGACCTTCGTCAGTTTCGGCCTGAGGTCGTCGAGCAGAAAGCCGAGCATTCCTTCTGCCTGCGCCTGGCGGCGTTGCGCGTCGCGGGTCGCAGCCTCCGCGCGGCGCTGTTGCTCGCGCGCGTTGTCGCGTTCGAACCACGCCGTCGCGGTGAGGAACAGCGCCAGCGTCATGCCCACGAGCGACGCGGCCGCGATCAGCGCCATGCGCCGATTCCTCCGGTGCGCTTCTCGTTGCCTCAGCGTATCGAACGTGACACCAAGCAAGCCCGCGATCAATTTCAGACGGGCCGCTGTCGCACCGTCCTTGCCGGGTCGCAGGTCGGCGGCGATCGACTCAGCCGGCCGTTGGCCGAGTTGCCCGTCCGCTTCGATCTCGAAGCGCAAGGCCGGCGGGAAACATTCGCGCGCGTCGCCCGCATTCGGTTCACCGGCGACGATCACGCAGTAAATGCGCTGGCCGCCACCGAGGCGCTTGAACGACAGCACTTCCTCGTTGACCCAGTGCGAACGTGCAGCCTGCGGCGAGCAGATCACGATCATCGCGTCGGATTCGCGAAGCGCGTCCTGCACGCGCTTGCTCAGGTCGGCCGAGCTGGCCAGTTCTTCGCGGTCGCGGAAGATCGGACTCAGCCGCTCCGGTACCAGTCCGAACTCGCCGGGCGTCCCGCGCAGACGCGTCGGCACCCGGTAGTTTTCGAGAGAACGATGCAGGCGGGCGGCCACGGCCGAATCGCTGTGGCTGTAGCTCATGAAAGCCCGGTAGCGCCGGGAAGCAACCATGTCAGGTATCGGCCAACCGGTCGTCAGCTGAACTGCCATTTGTCATCGGCTCATCTCGAGGTATCAATTAAGAATACCGACAAACATCGCGCGGATTACCGGCGCGCGC
>DATIEJ010000281.1:0-14955 GCA_035455825.1 Rhodanobacteraceae bacterium
CCACATCATGAAGGAAGTCGACGGGCCCCTGATCACGGTCACGAAGAAGACCTCGATCACGAAGCTCGACAACATCCCGACCGTCGTCGACAACAACCTGCGCGACCTGTTCGCGCAGACGCCCGGCCTGTACCTGTCCGAGCAGCAGACCGGGAGCCAGTTCAACCTGAGCTATCGCGGCATCGGCAATCCGCAGGAATCGGAATTCGTCTCGGTCATGCAGGACGGCATTCCGCTGCAGGGCGACTGGATCGGGTTCCCGACTCTCTACTACCTGCCATTGGCCCAGACGATCTCCGAGGTTCAGATGATTCGCGGCGGCTCGTCGCTGCTGTACGGACCGGAGCCCGGCCCGGCGCTGAACTTCGTCAGCCGCAAACCGGATCCGACACGCGAGTTCGGCGGCTACAGCGAGAACATCGTCGGCTCGAACGGCATGTCCGGGACGTTCAACCGCATCGACGGCACGGTCGGCAGCTGGGACTATCTGGTCGACGCGCACTATCGCACCGACGACGGGCAGCGCGAGCACGCAGGATCGATCCTGAAGGGCGCCGACGCCCACGTGGGCTGGCACTCGAGCGACATCAGCTACTGGGCGCTCGATTTCCACGGCTATGAATTCGCCGGTGGCGATCCGGGCCGTTACGGCTATCCGGTGTTCGTGCGCAACGAGGACTTCACGCCGACGCCGTACAACAAGAACTTCATCGACCGTTACGTGCTGGAGCTGTCCAACCAGACCAGGCTCGGCAGCGACGTGCAGTGGACGACCAAGTTGTGGCGCGGCTACCAGGACCAGGTTACCCGCGCCGCCGCCGGTCTGGCCGACGTGCCGGCGCCGACCTATCCGGCGCTGACCGTCATCCAGGACGCGACGTTCCGTTTCACCGGAATCGATTCGCGCATCGTCGATCACTGGGGCCGCGGCAACGCGCTGACCGCGGGCTTTGTCTACTACAGCTCGGATGCGCCCGTGCGCCAGTGGAACAACTCCGACATCTGGGCCGATCCGAACGACGATGCCAGCCGCTTCGACACAGTCTGTGCCAGGACCACGACGCCGAACTGCATCAAGGCGAACCAGGACCGCGGCACGAACTACGGCGCGCTCTTCGCCGAAAACGTATTCCGCTTCGAGGGTGGCTGGCACCTGGTGCCGTCGGTGCGCATCGAGCACGAGGACGTCGACATCGACGAGAGCGTGCACGTGCGCAATCCGCCGCCGGCCGGCGTGACTCCGATACCCCTGACCGACCGCTCGGTCGACCATACGGTGCCGCTGTTCGGCATCGGCGTCGGCAACGACTTCGGCAGCGGCAACGAGAGCTACTTCAACGTGTCGCAGGGCTGGCGCCCGGTGCGCTATTTCGACATCCAGTCGCCGACCGGCAGCCTGGCGCCGGACGGCAGCAGCGATCCGACGCCCACCCACGTGCTGACCTACGAACTCGGCGTGCACGGCACGCCGCTGCCCGGCCTGTTCTACGACGCGAGCGTGTTCCAGGTGAACGTCAAGGACCGCATCGAATCGCAGCTGCTGCCGCCGCCGAACCCGCTCAACGAGACCATCGCCGTCAACACCGGCGAAACGCGCCACCGCGGCTTCGAGGGTCAGATCGACTACGACTTCCTCGCCGCGCGCGATCCGCACACGAGCCAGCACTTCTCGGCGTTCCTGAACGTGCAGCTTCTGAATGCCGAATTCACGGCGACAGCGAACCCGGCGGTGAAAGTCGGCAACAAGCCGGCGTTTTCCCCGGACTACCTCTACCGCGCCGGTCTCGTCTATCGCGAGGACAAGAAACTCAAGCTTGCGCTGTCCGTGAATTCGGTGGCCGGCCAGTACTGGCAGGATTCCAACCTGCCCGCGAACGCGCCGGCGTCCGGCAAGCCGCCGGCCGACAACTACATTCCGGCGAAGGTCCCGCAGTACACGCTGTGGGACTTTTCCGGCGACTACTGGATCGCTCCGCGCTGGCGCCTGCTGGCCGGCATCTCGAACATCGGCGACAAGAAGTACTACAACCGCGTTTTCGGCAACGGCATCGAGCCTGGCCTGCGCCGCACCTACTACGGCGGTTTCTCGTACGAGTTCTGACGCCGCCTGCGCTCCCTCTCCCCCATCGGCTACATCGATGGGGAGAGGGCTGGGCTGAGCGGGAGGCGCATCGCATTGGCGCGAGGCTGAAGTCTCCCTCACCCAACCTCTTGCCGCGAGCAAGTGCGGGCGAAAGGGCTTCCTGCGCGCGCAGCGGGACCGCTTGTCACGTATGCTGAAGCCCGACTCCCCCTGCCCTCGCGCTGTATGAACCCGCTGCGCCCGCAACTTCGCGGCCTGATATCCAGGCTCACGCTGTTCTATCTGCTGCTGTCGCTGCCGTGCCTGATCCTGGTCGAGTCGGCGATCCTGATTTTCGAATACGAATCGTTCATCTCGAGCGTCGAGTCCGGATCGCTGCTCCACGCGACCGAGCGCGCGAGCAGGGAAGTCGCCAGTGCCTGGCCGAGCACGGCGCGCGACGAGCCTGCCGCGCTGGGCAACTGGGCCCAGGCCTGGATACTGCGTCTGCAGCGTCCGCGCGGCGGCCTGATCGAGGACGAATCGTACTTGCTCCTCGAGCTTGCCGAAGTGCCACTGGCCGCGGCCGTACTGAGTCCGGAAGGTCGCGTCATCGCGCAGGCTCCGGCGCAGGCGGACTGGCGCCCCGAGCTGCCCGCATTCGACTCCGCCGAGTTCGCCAGCGCCCGCGACCGCGACATCGCGGTCGCGCTGCCCGGCTCGGATGATCCCTACACGATCCGCCGCGTACTCGCGCCGGTGCACGAGCGCAATGGATCCCGGCGCGGCTATCTGTTCGTCGAGCTGCGCCTGCCGGTGCCGTGGCACCGCTTCCTGCTCGACCTCAGCCTCGAGTGGCCGATCATCCTGGGCTATCTGTTCGTATTCGGCATCGCTTCTTCGATCTTTTTGGCAACCTGGGTCACGCGCCGGCTCAATCGCGTTGCGCGCGCTGCCACAGCGTGGAGCCGCGGCGATTTCAGCGACCGCATCGACGATCGTTCGCGCGACGAACTCGGCCGCCTGTCCGCGTTGCTCGACGGCATGGCATTGGAGCTCAAGGCCCTGATGCGCTCGCGCGCGCAGCTGGCCACGATCGCCGAACGCCAGCGCCTGGCGCGCGACCTGCACGACACGGTCAAGCAGCAGGCATTTGCCTTGAACCTCCAATTGGCCACGCTGCGGCGCCAGCTCGCCGCCGACCCCGTGGCGGCCGAGCGCATTGGCCAGGCCGAGCGGCTCAGTCAGCAGATGCAGAAGGAGCTCGCCCATATCCTCGACGAACTGCGCGCCTCGGATACCGCGTTGCCATTCGCCGAACGGCTGCGCGCGCGTGCGCTCGAGTGGGCACAGATCAGCGGCATAGCGCTCGACCTCGACCTTGGCGACGTGCCCGGCATCGCCCCCGCGAACCAGGAAACCCTGCTGCGCATCGTCGACGAAGCGCTGGCCAACGTGTTGCGCCACAGCGGAGCTACCCGCGTCAGACTGGCGATTTCACGCGCGTCAGACGCACTTGCGCTCGACATCACGGATAATGGCCGCGGCGCGAGCGACCAGGCCCAGCCCGGCATGGGTCTGGCAAACATGCGCGAGCGTGCCGATTCGCTGCCGCAAGGCCGCTTCGTCCTCGACAGCAGGATCGGCGAAGGAACACGGATCAGCATTCGTTTTTCCATCGCCGAAGCGGACAACACAACTGCATGAGCAGCACACATGAACCAATCGAACAGCGTCGCTCACCACGCGGACCCGACAGCATGAACGTTCAACCGATCAGCGTCGTCGTCGTCGACGACCACGTGCTCGTTCGCCAGGGCATCCGGGCTTTTCTGGAAACCCATGCAGACCTCGCCATCGTCGGCGAGGCCGTCGACGCCGCGACCGCCACCGCGGTTTGCGCGGAGTGCAAACCGCAGGTTGCCCTCGTCGACCTGGTGATGCCGGGCGGCGGCGTCGCCGCAACGCGCGACATCCGCGCGGCGAGTCCGGCAACCCAGGTCGTCGTGCTCACGTCGTTCGACGATGCGCAGCAGATCGTCGCCGCGATCAAGGCCGGCGCGCTTTCGTGCCTGCTCAAGGATGTCGACGCCGACAGCCTGGCCGACGCGATTCGCCAGGCGGCACGCGGCGAAGCCGTGCTGCATCCGCGCGTTGCCGGACACCTGATGGAAGAGCTGCGCCACGGTTCGACACCGGGCGCCCAATTGCTCCAGACCTTGAGCCAGCGCGAACACGAAGTGCTCGGACTGCTGGCCGAAGGTCTCAGCAACCAGTTGATCGCCGAGCGCCTGGGTATCGGTGAGAAGACCGTCAAGACGCACGTCAGCAACATTCTGGCGAAGCTCGGCGTCGACGACCGCACGCAGGCGGCGGTTTATGCCTGGAAGAGTGGGTTGAAGCGCGGCTGACTGCGGAACAACGACATTCGGCTGGGCACGTGTCTGATGGCCCTGGCAAAGCCGGGGACTTTAGTTTGTGAGCCGCTCAGAGCGGCTGAAGATCGAAGCCTCGTTGGACGTTGCGCCAAACCGAATCCGGTGGTTTAACGACGTGCTTTTCAAAGCCCCTCCCCCTTGATGGGGGAGGGGTTGGGGAGAGGGTGACGCCGACGTAGTCGGCGGCTTCAGCGCCTTCCTCGCGGCGACGATCGCCAGGCGCAGCAATTTGTACTTGTGGACAATGGCGCAGCCGTTCGCCGGCACTGGCCTGCGCGACGTGCCCGGGCGCGTTAGAGTGATCCGGCGAAGTGCTCTTGCACTTTCGGCACACACGGGGCATGTCAAGCAGAAGGTCTTCGTTTTCCGGGATGGTGCGCTTGCACGCACCCGCCGAAAATTACAACCTGCATTTTCGGCGCACACGGAAGCATCATTTCGTTTTTCGGGACACCGGGCTGCAATGCACCCGCCGGAAATTGCATCCTGCATTTTCGGCGTACACAGCGGATCTTCGTTTTTCGGGACAGTGGGCTGCGATGCACCCGCCGAAAAATGCTCCTGCATTTTCGGCGTGCGCAGAAAGCATCTCTTCGTTTTTTCGGGACAGTGCGCTGCGATGCACCCGCCGGAAAATGCTCCTGCATTTTCGGCGTACCAGGGCCAGAGGCCTTCTTTCGTTTTTTGGGACACTGGGCTGAGATGCACCCGCCGAAAATTGCATCCTGCATTTTCGGCGTACACGCCGTCCCTGGCGTTAAAAAAAAGCCCGGCTTTCGCCGGGCTTTTTCCTACTACTTACCGCGAGTCGATCAGTTCTCGACCTTCAACTCCGTGCGGCGGTTACGCTGGCGACCTTCGGCCGTGTCGTTGGTGTCGATCGGCTGGCTCTCGCCAAAGCCCTTCGGACCATCCAGACGGCTGGCTTCGATGCCGTGCGCGATCAGGTAGTCGTACACGCCCTTGGCGCGGCGCTCCGACAGCTTCTGGTTGTAGGCGTCCGTGCCGACCGAGTCGGTGTGGCCGTCCACTTCCACGCGAACGCTCGGGTTGCGCTTCAACGTGTCGATCGCTTCGTCCAGGATTGCCACGGAGTCGGCGGTCGGCGCCTTCAGCGACGGGACCAGCTTCTCGCCAACGCGCGGATGGTCGAACTTGAACTCGACGCCACGCAGGTCGATCGTGACCTTGGTCGGTGCCGGCTCAGGACGCGGCGGCGGCGGCGGTGCCGGCGGCGGCGGCGGCGGCGGCGGCGGTGCAACGGCAACCGCGTGGCCACCGAAGCTGTACGTCAAGCCGACCGTGAGGAGACCGTCGACGAAACCGGTGTGGTTCTTGAAGCCGTACGACGCAGACAGCGGAGTGTTCAGCGAGTTGTTGTCGTGGTCGTAACGCGCCGCGATTTCGCCGCGGAACGCCAGACGGTCCGACATCGCGTACTGGACGCCGAAGCCGGCCGTGACCATCGGATCCCAGCCGCCGCTCTCGGCGAAGCCGTTCTCGTGCAGGATGAAGCCCGAGTAGGCCTTGTGGCGCAGCGCACCGACGCCGCCCATGAAGTACGGGCGCCAGCCCGAGCCGATGTCGCCGAAGAACCAGCGGCCGGCCACATCCAGCTGCACGCTTTCCCACTGGTGGCCGTCGCGCGGCGAGCCGTTCTTGAAATCGTGGTTGTCGATGCCGTATTCGAAATCGACCGCGAAGTTCGGGTTGACCCAAACGCCGGCGCCGATGCCGAAAAACGCACCTGTATCGGTGGTGCGGGAACTGTCAGTGAACGCGGCACCGATACGCGGTGCAATGTACCAACTGCCGGAATAATCCTGGGCCTGCGCTACGCCCACGCCACCAAGTGCCATGGCGACAAGTGCAAACAAGATGTTACGTTTCATCGGAGTCTCCTCAATGCTTGGTTTTTCTTGGGCGACCGCTCCACCCTCGGCAGTACGCATCATCCATCACGCACCGTGATGTCCGCGCCGCGTTAATAATACGTTATCACAGCGACAACGCGAGCGTTCGCATTCTAGCAAAATGAATTTTTTACCTCTACCCTACATTTTTTCCATTCAGGAAGCAGTCATTCCGTACGCAAATCATTGAACCTTGGTTGTTTTTCATTCCATGGCCGGGGTTGCTTGATCTGCCACGGTCTTTATGCATTGAACAAGCCCATGAACTTATGCAACGGCATGGCCTCGAGCGCACCCGGATCGCGACATGCGTCGAGGATGCGCGCGACCTGGCTGCCGGACAGGTGTCCGAGCAAGGCGGCTTCGAATTTGCGCAACAGGACCGGGATGCCTTCGACACGACGCTTGCGGTGGCCGATCGGAAAATCGATCGAGACTTTTTCCGTCTTGCTGCCATCGGCGAAGAACACCTGCACCGAGTTGCCGATGTAGCGCTTGTCCGGATCGAAATAGTCCTTCGTGAACTGCGGATTTTCCTTCACGGTCATCTTCGCGCGCAGCGCATCGATGCGCGGATCAGCGGCGACGTCATCGTTGTAGTCGCTGGCGGTCAGGCGGCCGAAGATCAGCGGCACGGCGACCATGTACTGGATGCAATGGTCGCGGTCGGCGTAGTTCGCCAGCGGTCCGGTCTTGTCGATGATGCGTACGCCGGCTTCCTGCGTCTCGATCTCGATGCGCTCGATCTGGTCGATCCTGGCGGCGACCTTTGGATGCAGCTTCATTGCCGCCTCGCAGGCAGTCTGCGCGTGGAATTCGGCCGGGAACGAAATCTTGAACAGGACATTTTCCATCACGTAGCTGCCGAACGGCCGCTCGAACTCGAACGTCTTGCCCTTGAACGCGACGTCGTAGAAGCCCCAGGTCTTCGCGCTCAACGCCGACGGATAGCCGACGACGCGCTTGTCGACGGCATTCAACGCGTGCGTTACCGCGCGCCGGCATGCGTCGCCGGCCGCCCAGCTCTTGCGCGGTCCGGTGTTCGGCGCATGCCGATAGGTGCGCAGCGCGCCGTTGTCGATCCAGCTGTGCGAGACGGCCGTGATGATTTCGTCCCGGCCGCCGCCGAGCATTGCGGTCGCCACCGCGGTCGAAGCCAGGCGCACGAGGATCACGTGGTCGAGGCCGACGCGGTTGAATGAATTCTTCAGCGCGTAGCAGCCCTGGATCTCGTGCGCCTTGATCGCCCAGGTCAGCGCATCGCGCACGCTCAGCGGCTGCCCGCCTTCACGCTCGGCCTTGCGCGAAAGATAGTCGCCGACGGCGAGGATCGTGCCGAGATTGTCCGAGGGGTGGCCCCATTCCGCGGCGAGCCAGGTGTCGTTGAAGTCGAGCCAGCGGATTTGCGTGCCGATCGCGAACGCGGCCTGCACCGGATCGAGTTCGAGATTCGTGCCCGGCACGCGCGCGCCGCCTGCGAGCGTCGCTCCCGGAACCACGGGCCCCAGATGCTTGACGCAATCGGGAAACTTCATCGCCAGCATCGCGCAGCCGAGCGAATCGAGCAGCATGTAGCGCGCGGTGTCGTACGCTTCCTGCGAGTCGATCGTGTAGTCGGCGACGTAGTTGGCGATGTCGACCATCGGCTGGTCGGGGTCCGGCCGGACGGCCGAACGGATGTCGTGGTGGCTCATGGGATTCCCGGTCATTTGGCTGAAGGCAGCCGCCTATTTTGCCAGACTCGGAGCGTGGTCGCAGCGACAAAGTCACAAAAGCAAAGATTGAACCACGGCCTCTCTCGGCCATCCATGGCCTCCGAGGCACTCGGACTCGCGTCCATCGGAGAACACGGAGAACACGGAGAAAGCAACCAAAAAAGGCGATTGACCGGTGCACGTCTTGAAGCTGTCGAGTGACCAATAGCGACGCCGACCCCTGGAATGTTCAGGCATTCTTCTTTCCTCCGTGTTCTCCGTGTTCTCCGTGGTTCAATCTTTTCTTCTCTGCGATACTTGATAAACCAGCTCGGGGAGAGTCCTGTGATCGACACAACCAAAACCGGTGACGAACTACGCACCGAAATGACACTGCGGGGCCTGATCCTCGGCGTGATCATCACGATCGTGTTCACTGCGGCGAACGTGTTCTTCGGCCTCAAGGCCGGACTGACGTTTGCTACCTCGATTCCGGCCGCGGTCATCTCGATGGCGCTGCTGCGCGGCTTCAAGGACTCGACGGTCCAGGAAAACAACATCGTGCAGACCGTTGCTTCGGCAGCCGGCACGTTGTCGTCGATCATCTTCGTGCTGCCCGGGCTCGTCATGATCGGCTGGTGGACCGGGTTCCCGTACTGGTCGTCGTTTGCGATCTGCGCGCTCGGCGGCATCCTCGGCGTGATGTATTCGATTCCGTTGCGCCGCGCGCTGGTGACGAATTCGGATCTGCCTTACCCCGAGGGCGTGGCCTGCGCCGAGGTGCTGAAGGTCGGCGGCGGCGGCACTCGCACCAAGGAAGCCGACGACGAAAACCGCGCCGGCCTGCTCGCGGTCGTCTGGGGTTCGATCAGCGCCGCGGCGTTCGCGCTGATCGTGGCAACGCGCACGTTTGCCGCCGATGTCGTGCAGTACTTCCGCTTCGGCAGCGACGACAAGGGCCCGGTCAGCGGATTCGACTTCAACCTGTCGATGGCGTTGTTCGCCGTCGGTCACCTCGTCGGCCTCTGGGTCGGCGTGGCCATGGGCGTCGGCGCGCTGATCGGCTGGGCGTGGGGGGTTCCGCATTATTCCGGACTCGCACCGGCCGCCGGAGCTGCGGCCGACGTCGCCCAGTCGATCTGGAGCCACAAGGTCCGCTTCGTCGGCGCCGGCACGATCGGCGTCGCCGCGATCTGGACGCTGGCGAAACTCGTCAAGCCGGTCGTCAGCGGTCTGGCATCGGCGGTTGCAGCGTCGCGAATTCGCAAGGCCGGCCAGGCGGCGAGCCTGCCGCGCACCGAGCAGGACATTCCGATCGGCACGGTCGGCGTGATCATGCTCGCCTGCTTCGCGCCGATCGGATGGCTGCTGGCCCACTTCGCCACGGAGAGCGGACTCGGCGATCACTGGGTCGCGCTCGTCACCGGCGGCCTTATCTACGTCGTCGTCATGGGTTTCGTCGTGTCGGCGGTTTGCGGCTACATGGCCGGCCTGATCGGATCTTCGAACAGTCCGCTGTCGGGCATCGGCATCCTCGTCGTGATCGGCGCGGCCCTGCTGCTGATCGTCGGCATCAAGCCGCTGCTGGGCGGCAGCAACGAACAGGGCCTCGTGGCTTTCTCGCTGTTCGTCACGGCGATCGTGTTCGCGGTCGCCACGATCGCGAACAACAATCTTCAGGACCTGAAGACCGGCCAGCTCGTCGACGCGACGCCGTCGAAACAGCAATGGGCGCTCGTGGTCGGCGTGATCGCTGGCGCGGCAATCATTCCGCCGATTCTCGACCTGCTCAACCACGCCTACGGTTTTGCCGGCACGCCGGGCACTACGCACGAGCATCCGCTGCCGGCGCCGCAGGCCGGGCTGATCTCCGCGCTCGCGCAAGGCGTCATCCAGAACAACATCGACTGGGGCCTGATCCAGGTCGGCGCGCTGACCGGCGTGATCATGATCATCGTCGACGAGGTGCTGCGCCGTACGACGAAGTCCGCGCACCTGTCGCCGCTGGCGGTCGGGCTCGGCGTGTATCTGCCGACATCGAGCACGCTGATGGTCGTCGTCGGTGCGGTTGCCGGCTGGTACTACGACAAGCGCGCCGAGCGCGGAGCGAAGCCGGAAGCGGCGAAGCAGCTTGGTGTGTTGCTTGCGTCCGGGATGATCGTCGGCGAAGGCCTGATCGGCGTGCTGATCGCGGCAATCGTCGCTTTCTCGGGCAAGGACTTCCCGCTTCAGCTCGTCAGCGACGAGTTCGCGGCGAATGGCGCGCTGTGGGTCGGCGGCATCGCGTTCGTCGTCGTGATGCTCGCGCTGTATCGCTGGATCGAAAGTGTCAGCCGCAAGACCGCGGCGTAGAAACGCAACGTAGAGTCGGGTCAGAGATTTCCGGTTCCAGGACTCTGTGAACGGCGGCTCGACCACGCTCGAGCCGCCCAACAATGCGGCCGGTCAGGGCTTCCAGAACAGATTCACCGTCCACGCATCGATGTGGTCGAAGTGGCCGTTGCTGTCGGCGTTCAACGCGAACTCGTTGCCGACGTCGAAGATCCGGTCGACGCCGACGCGCACCTTCCAGGCCGGCGCGAACTCCCAGGCGACCCCGATGCCGAACAACCCGCTGGTGCTGTTGTCGGTCGACGCATGGAAAGAGTATGGGTGTCCGTTCGTGCCGGTTCCATTTTCGTCGTAACTCAGGCGTGTCTCGGCAATGCCGGCGCGCGCGAGCAGCTCGAATCGATCAGCGATCGGCCAGCTGACGACGGCGGCCAGATTGACGTCGTGCAGCCCATACTCGCCGTTGATCTGTGCCGGACCCGAACTGAAGCCGCTTGTCGCGCGGACGCTATAGAACGTCTGCGCGTTACCCAGATCCTGCCAGCCGAGTTCGAGCCCGAACCACGGCGTGAACCGATAACCGACGATCGCCTGCTTGGCCGTGCCGCTGTCGTCGGTAAGTTGCGCGCTGACGAGCTGGGCGTCGGGATTACCGGCGTAGGCGGCGTTCATCTGTTCAGGCAGGTCGCCGGAAAAATCCGAGCCGCCGAGGCCCAACCCGAAATAAAAGCCCGACCCATCGCTTTGCGCGGCGGCCGGCACGGCGAAAGCGAGGCACAACGCCGATGCAACGGTTCCCAGAATCAGTTTGCGCATGGATGCAATTCCTCGAATGTTGTCATGATGGTGCCTGACGTCGCGGCAGCACGTCCAGTGCGTGCCTGACGCGAGAACTGCATGGATCGCGGGCCTTGTGCGCGCCGCCGCCCTGCCCCACATTGAGAAGTCCGCATCCTTGCGCGACCGCGCGGAGATCCTGCATGAAAGCCGTTGCCTTGACCCGCTATCTGCCGATCGACGATCCGGCATCGCTTGCCGACGTCGAGCTGAAAGATCCGTCGCCGGCCGGCCACGACTTGCTCGTGCGCGTCGAGGCGGTCTCGGTCAATCCGGTCGACACCAAGGTGCGCGCGCCGAAATCGCAGGTCGAAGCACAGCCGAAAGTGCTCGGCTGGGATGCCGCCGGCACGGTGGTCGCGGTCGGCGACGAAGTGACGCTGTTCAAGAAAGGCGACACCGTGTACTACGCCGGCGACATCACCCGCGCCGGGAGCAACGCCCAGTTGCAGCTTGTCGACGAGCGCATCGTCGGACGCAAGCCGCAGACGCTGGATTTTGCCCAGGCCGCGGCGCTGCCGCTGACCACGCTGACCGCGTGGGAGCTGCTGTTCGATCGTTTCGGTTTCGACGCCGACGGTGGCGATCGCGGCCGCTCCGTGCTGATCATCGCCGGCGCTGGCGGCCTCGGATCGATCGCGATCCAGCTCGCGCGGCGCGCGGGACTCAAGGTGATCGCGACCGCTTCGCGCGAAGAAACGGTGGCCTGGTGCAAGCGCATGGGCGCAGACCATGTCATCGATCATCGCCAGCCGCTACGGCCGCAGCTCGAGGCGGCAGGTTTCCGCCATGTCGACGCGGTTGCCTGCTTCACCGGCGCGGAATCGTACTGGCAGCAGATCGCCGACGTGGTCGCGCCACAGGGATGCATCGGACTCGTGGTCGGACTGCGTGCGCCGCTCGACCTGGAGCTCATCAAGAACAAGAGCGCGAGCGTGCACTGGGAGTTCATGTTCACGCGCGCGATGTTCGGCACACCCGACATCGCCCGCCAGCACGAAATCCTCACACGCGCGGCAGATCTCGTCGATCGCGGCGAATTGCACACGACGGTCAGCGAGTCTCTGAGTCCGATCAACGCGACGAATCTGCGCGAGGCGCATCGTCGTCTCGAGTCGGGCGCGACGATCGGCAAGCTGGTGCTGGCCGGCTGGGACTGAACGAAGAGCCGGCGATGCAGCGCAAGCGGGAACTCGGCGTATCCCGGCGCAAGGCGTTTTCTGGATCGGCAGGATTTGAAGGAGCGGCAGCATGACAACATCATTCAAAGGCCAGCGCGCGCTGGTCACCGGCTCGACCGCCGGCATCGGCTACGCAATCGCCGCGGAGCTTGCGCGCGGCGGCGCCGAGGTCATCATCAACGGCCGGACGCAGCAGCGCGTCGACCAGGCGCTGCATTCGCTGCGAACCGCGCTCGGCGCCGGCGCGACCGTGCATGGCGTCGCCGCCGACGTCGGCAGCGCCGCTGGAACGCAGGCATTGATCGAGCGGTACCCGGACGTCGATATCCTGATCAACAATGCCGGCATCTTCGCCGTGCAGCCGTTTCTCGAATCGCAGGACGAAGACTGGCAGAAGTTCTACGAGGTCAATGTGCTGTCCGGCGTGCGCCTGTCGCGCCACTATCTGGCCGGCATGCTGAAGCGCAATCGCGGCCGCATCATCTTCATATCGAGCGAATCCGGCGTGCAGATTCCGGTCGAGATGATCCACTACGGCATGACCAAGGCAGCACAGATCGCAATTGCGCGCGGGCTTGCCCAGCTCACTGCCGGCACGGCGGTGACGGTCAATTCGGTCCTGCCGGGACCGACGCGCTCCGAAGGCGTCGGCACGTTCGTCGCGGATTTTGCACGCAAGCAGAACGTCACGCCGGAAGAGTTCGAACGCGGCTTCTTCGAAACGGCACGGCCGACATCACTGCTCAAGCGCTTCATCGAGCCGGAGGAGATCGCACGCGTCGTTGCATTCGTCGCGAGTCCGGATGCTTCCGCAATCAGCGGTGCCGCGGTGCGCGCCGAGGGCGGCGTCGTGCTGTCCGCATTCTGAACGCCAGACAGTAGCCGGTGCCGGTAACCGGACGAAGCGCGCGCACTTTGACATTCGCACAACCGGAATCCACCAAGCGCGGTTGGTCGCTGTCCGGCTATCGGCTCCCGGTTGCCGTCTTTCCGATTGCCATCGGGTTGCCGCAAAGAGCTTCCAACCTTGCCGAACACTACTGACACCACGCTGTCTCCATCAGTGAGATAAACAGGACGCAAATTGGTGGTCGCATCGGCCGCCATTGAGGAGCACAATTCGATCATGCCGCTCGACAATTTCCACCCCGCCGTCGCGGCCTGGTTCCGCCGTGCGTTTGCCGAACCGACGCCCGCGCAGGTGCGCGCCTGGCCGGCGATCCAGTCGGGCCGCCACGCATTGATTGCCGCGCCGACCGGATCGGGCAAGACGCTCGCGGCTTTCCTCGCCGCGATCGACGATCTCGTCCGCCGCGGCGTGGCCGAACCGCTGCCCGACGAAACCTTCGTCGTCTACGTCTCGCCGCTCAAGGCGCTGTCGAACGACGTGCGGATCAATCTCGAGGCGCCGCTGAACGGAATTCGCGACGAGTTGATGGCGCTGGGTCTGCCCGACGTCGAAATCCGCACGATCGTGCGCACCGGCGATACGCCGCAAGCCGAGCGCGACCGCATGCGCCGCCAGCCGCCGCACATCGTCGTGACGACGCCGGAGTCCCTGTACATCCTGCTCGGCTCCGAGTCCGGCCGCGCAATGCTCGCGAGCACGCGCACGGTGATCGTCGACGAAATCCACGCGCTCGCGCCGAACAAGCGCGGCGCGCACCTGGCGTTGTCGCTCGAACGCCTCGAGGCGCTATGCGGCCGCCGGCTGACGCGCATCGGCTTGTCTGCGACGCAGAAGCCGATCAGCGAGGTCGCAAGATTCCTGGTCGGAGCTTCTTCAAGTCCTCTCCCCCATCGCCCCGATGGGGGAGAGGGTTGGGTGAGGGGGCAAGGACCTGGCCACGTCTCATGCGTGACCATCGACGCGACCTCATCCCCCTCACCCCAGCCCTCTCCCCCGACTGTGTCGGGGGAGAGGGAGCCGGATGGCTCCGCCTCGATCGTGCCTTCGGAGTCAATCGACTGCGAAATCGTCGACGTCGGCTATTCGCGCCGGCGCGATCTCGCGATCGAAGTTCCCAAATCGCCGCTGCAGGCGGTCATGTCCGGCGAGGTGTGGCAGGAAATCTATGCGCGCCTGGCCGAACTGATCGAGCAACATCGCACGACCTTGGTCTTCGTCAACACGCGGCGCATGGCCGAGCGCGTCGCGCGGCACCTGAGCGAGAAGCTCGGCAAGGGTGCGGTCACGTCGCATCACGGCAGCATGGCGCGCGAGCAGCGTCTCAACGCGGAGCAGAAGCTGAAGCGCGGCGAGCTGAAAGCGCTCGTCGCGACCTCCTCGCTCGAGCTCGGCATCGACATCGGCCACGTCGACCTGGCCTGCCAGATAGGCTCGCCCCACCGCATCGCCACGTTCATTCAGCGCATCGGACGTTCGGGCCACACGCTCGGGGGAACACCGAAGGGGCGCCTGTTCCCGGTGTCGCGCGACGATCTCGTCGAGTGCGCCGCGCTCCTTCGAGCGTTCGGCGCGGGCGAGCTCGATCGGAT
>DATIEJ010000282.1:0-2785 GCA_035455825.1 Rhodanobacteraceae bacterium
CGATCCGGTTGCGTTCTTCCATCTCGGGCGCACCGTGCTCGTCAAGGATGAACGCCATTACGATCGTTACGAGCGTGCGTTTGCCGCGTACTTCAGCGGCGTCGCGCGCATCGACGCCGCCGAGCTGGCGCGGATTCCGGAAGAGTGGCTGCGCGAAAGCTTCAAGCGCCTGCTGAGCGCCGAGGAACTGGCCAAGCTCACCGCGCTCGGCGGCCTCGACAAGCTCCTCGAGGAATTCCGCAAGCGCCTCGCCGAACAGAAAGAGCGCCACTCCGGCGGCAGCAAGTGGATCGGCACCGGCGGCACGAGTCCGTTCGGCGCCGGGGGCACCAATCCGCTGGGCATGCGTATTGGATCGCGTGGCGGCGGACGCAGCGCGGTCAAGGTGTGGGAACAGCGCGACTACCGCGCTCTCGACGGCGATGCCGACCTGTCGCCGCGCAACTTCAAGCTCGCGCTGCGCCGCCTGCGCCGCTTCGCACGCGAAGGCGCCGCCGAGGAACTCGATCTGGACGCCACGATTGACGCAACCGCGCGCGAGGCGATGCTCGACATCCGCCTGCGCCCCGAACGGCACAACGCGATCAAGGTCCTGCTCCTGCTCGACATCGGCGGCTCGATGGACGATCACATCGCGGTCTGCGAGGCGCTGTTCGGCGCGGCGAAAAGCGAATTCAAGCGCCTCGAACACTTCTATTTCCACAATTTCATCTACGGTTCGCTCTGGCGCGATCACCAGCTGCGCATGACCGAGCGCGTCGCGACGGCCGACCTGCTGCGCCGCTACAACGCCGACCACAAGGTGATTTTCGTCGGCGACGCGGCGATGGCGCCGTACGAGATCACCGACGTCGGCGGCGGCATCGACGCGTTCGACGCGGCCGGCGAACCCGGTATCGTCTGGTTCCGCCGCGTGATGGCGCATTTCCGCAAGGTCGTCTGGCTCAATCCGACGCCGCGTGCGCACTGGGGCTACGCGCAGTCGAACGCAATGGTCCGCGAACTCGTCGAAGACCACATGTACCCGCTGACACCGGATGGGCTGACCGAGGCGACCCGCTGGCTGGCGAAGTAGCCACGAGCGCGACCGCCGTAGCGTCGTAGCCCGGATGAAGCGCAGCGGAATCCGGGGCACCGACTCGAACGTGGTTTCGTGTGGGGTGACCGATACGCAGCCGTAGCCCGGATGAAGCGCAGCGGAATCCGGGGCAACTCTCGAATCTGGTTTCGCGAGGCCACGAATAAGGCGTGGCCGGCGTCAAACCGGCTGGGCGTGGCACGGGTGATGGCGAGCCGACCCGGATTCCGCTGCGCTTCATCCGGGCTACGTTCTGTTGCAATCCACGAAGAACGGTGGGCCGAGGCCCAGCCTGCGCTTGGAATTGGTCCGTTTCGGCCCCACCATTGGTGGTCCACGCTCCCGCGGTGCGCATCATGCAGGAAAGCTTCCACGCCACAACCATCGTCTCGGTGCGCCGCGACGGCAAGGTCGTCATCGGCGGCGACGGCCAGGTCACGCTCGGCAGCACCGTGGTCAAGGCCAATGCGCGCAAGCTGCGCCGGCTCGGCAAGAACGCCGACGTGCTGGCCGGATTCGCCGGCGCGACCGCCGATGCGTTCACGCTGTTCGAGCTGTTCGAGGCCAAGCTCGACAAGCACGGCAACAATCTTACGCGCGCCGCCGTCGAACTCGCCAAGGAGTGGCGCACCGATCGCCGCCTCGGCCGACTCGAGGCGATGCTCGCGGTCGCCGACAAGGATGTTTCGCTGCTGATTTCCGGCAATGGCGACGTGCTCGAGCCCGAGCAGGGCCTGATCGCGATCGGCTCGGGCGGTCCGTTCGCGCTGGCCGCAGCGAAAGCGCTGCTCGAAAACAGCGCGCTGCCCGCGCGTGAAATTGTGGAAAAAGCGCTCGGCATCGCCGGCGACATCTGCATTTACACCAACCACAACATCACGATCGAGGAATTGTGAGATGGTAGCCGGAAACCGGTAGCCGTCAGCCGGAAAGCAGGCGCGCTTTCACCGAAGCGACGCGCTCGCTCTTCCGGCTAACGGTTACCGGCTACCGGCTAACGTCTCTTGAGCCATGTCCGAACTTACCCCCCGCGAAATCGTCAACGAACTCGACCGCTACATCATCGGCCAGAACGCGGCCAAGCGCGCGGTCGCGATCGCGCTGCGCAACCGCTGGCGGCGCATGCAGCTCGATCCGGCGCTGCGCGAGGAAGTCACGCCGAAGAACATCCTGATGATCGGCCCGACCGGTGTCGGCAAGACCGAGATCGCTCGTCGTCTGGCGCATCTGGCCAACGCACCATTCATCAAGGTCGAAGCGACGAAGTTCACCGAGGTCGGCTACGTCGGCAAGGACGTAGAGCAGATCGTGCGCGACCTGGCCGACGTCGCCGTCAAGATGGCGCGCGAGCAGGCCAAGACGCAAGTGCGTTCGCAGGCCGAGGATCGCGCCGAGGATCGCATCCTCGACGCGCTGCTGCCGCGCCGCCAGCAACCGCTCGGCTTCACCGGCGAGCCGCCTCAGCCTCCGAGTGCCGCCGACAGCGACACGCGCCAGAAGCTGCGCAAGCAGCTGCGCGAAGGCACGCTCGACGACCGCGAAATCGAAATCGAAACCGCGGTCAACGTCGGCGTCGAGATCATGGCGCCGCCGGGCATGGAGGAGATGACGCAGCAGCTGCGCGGCATGTTCTCGTCGCTGGCCGGCCAGAAGACGCAGAAGCGCAAGCTCACGATCAAGGCGGCGCGGCCGCTGCTGATCGAAGAG
>DATIEJ010000283.1:0-7263 GCA_035455825.1 Rhodanobacteraceae bacterium
TGGCTCGGCGCCGCGTTCCTCGTGATGTCGATGGCGATCGGCAATGCGCTGCCGCTGTACCTGCCGGTCGACTGGATGGCCGAGCATCGCTGGTTCGACGGCACGCGCTTCGGCGTCATCGGCGGCGCGATCATCGGCTTCGTCGTGCTCGAGCTGTTCGTCTACGTCTGGCATCGCGCGAATCACGCGTTCAGCCCGCTCTGGCGCGTGTCGCACCAGATCCACCACAGCCCGATGCGCGTCGATATTCCGGGCTCGGTCGTATTCCACCCGGTCGAGATCGTGGTCTATACGCTGATCCCGTTGTTCGTGACGGTGATCGTGCTCGGCCTGGATCCGCTCGCGGCGGCGCTTACCGGCTACGTCTTCACGCTCGCCAGCTATTTCCAGCACTGGAACGTGCACACGCCGCAGTGGATGGGCTACATCCTGCAACGCCCCGAATCGCATTGCGTGCATCACCGCAAAGGCTCGCACTACTACAACTTCGCCGACCTGCCGCTGTGGGACATAGTGTTCGGCACGTTCCGCAATCCGCCCAAATACATGGGCGAGTGTGGATTCGAAAGCGGCGCCGACTTGCGCATCGGCGCGATGCTCGCGTTCGAGGACGTCAACGCAGCAGCGTACGGTCCGGGCAATCGCGGCGTGCGGCCTGGACTCGGCCATCCTGTGCGATCAGGTGCGGCCACGCACTGACGCCTCCCGGACTGGACGAACTGATCGACTCTTTGCGCGCGCTGGCCACTCAGGGAGGACTGAACCCGGTCCGGAAGATCAGGTCCTCCGGGTACTGGCGCTCGACCGCGCCCATGTCGGACGAGTAGTGTCGCGGCGCGCCGCGTTGATCGATGACGGGAAAATCAGCGCAGGGCGAACACACCACGGCATGGACTGCGGGACTGCCCGCCGCCGGCACCATCGTCAAGGTCTCGCCGCCGTTGTCGACAAGCGGCCCGAGCTGCGGATCGGCTCCGATCACGCTGAGCGTACCGGTAATCGTTGCGCCGCCGGGAGACATGACCAGGCTTTGCTTGACCTTGAAGCTGCCGGCCAGGTCGTCATTCCCGGACTGCGAAAAATTGTTGGCCGCGATCGAGTTGTGGAGGTAGGCAGTGCCGCCCGCCGACGTGATGCCAATGCCGGTTTCGTACGGCGCAGACGTATTCCCGGCGATCGTGGAAAAGTAAAAATTTGCCGCCGTACCGCTGAGCGCGTCGAGCATGGCGACTCCGGCGCCGCCGGTCGGAGAATAGTTCTGCGTGATGGTCGAATCGACGATCTCGGCGCCGGCGTTGAGGATCAGGCCGGAGAAGGCAACGCCACCTCCGCCCTGCGTGCCGGTTTCCTGGTCCGGCTGCAGGATCGAATTGCCGCTGATCGTCGATCCGCCAATCAGCGCGTCGCCCGTGCCTTGAATGAACAAGCCCGCACCGTGTGCTCCGGCAGTATTGCCGCTGATCGTGCTGAAGTAGACGCGCACGGACAAGTCCGAAGCCGAATGCAACCCGCCGCCATAAAGTCCCGACTGGTTGCCGACAAGGCGTGAGTGCTCGATCGTCGTCTTTCCGAGCAGGGAGTAAATTCCTCCGCCGAACGCCCCGCCCTTGCTGGCGCTGACGGTCACCCGCGACAGCGCCAGTTGCGTGTGCTCGGCAAAGATCGCGCCGCCTGACAAGGCGCCGCTGTTGCCCTGTGTCAACGTCACGCCACTGATGGTCACCTGCGTATGGGTCGGATCAGCGTCATCCGGCACGGGCCGCATGTAGAAGATTCTTGAGGCATTGCTGGCGGAGATCGTCATGACGTCGGCGCCAGGTCCCGCGATCGTCATGGACTTGCCGATCGCGATCTGTCCGCTGGAAACCGTGATAGTGCTGCCGGCCAGCGTCGCAGCGATCTGAACGGTGTTCCCCGTCGAAGCGCTCGCGGCGGCGATCGCCTGGCGCAAGCTCAGCGTTCCCATCGGACCCGGATCGCCGGTTGTATTGACGATGAAAGTGCTGGCAAAAGCGTGCACGGGCAGGCCGCCGCCGATCGCAGCAACGAGCGCAAGCAACGACAGCGAGCGTGCGTGGCCGCAACCTCGCGCCATCCGCAAAGGCTCGACCCCGCCGTCCAGCCAAAATGTTCGTTTGCAGGAAATCGAAGGCACCGAAAGACCCTTTCGTCCACGTACTGACTTCCTATACGAGAATCGACGTCGCCAGGCGACAGATCCGGAATTCACGCAGCGGGTCAAGCAATACCGATCGGCCGGGAGAGTGGTTGGGGCGGAGGTACGCTCTCGTATCGACGTCGATGAATGAACCGGCACGCATCCGACGGTCAGGAGTCCCGGCGATACCTCAAACTCCGCTTCCTTCGCTGCGCGAACGAATACTTGCGCTGCACCGGCCGATCCAACACACTCCTCCGATCGGCATGCCATCCGCAGGGGAAGTGCATTCGCCCATGAAGCCCGGCCTGTTCGCCGAACTGCGGCGCCGCAACGTGTTTCGCGGCGCGGCGTTCTACATCGCGGCCGTGTGGGCGCTGGCGCAGGGCATCGCGCAACTCGGCCCCGCGGTCAACGCGCCCGAGTGGACGACGCGCTGGTTCCTCGCAGCGGCGGCGATCGGTTTTCCGTTCTGGCTCGCGTTCTCGTGGTTCTACGAATGGACGCCGCAGGGCATCAAGCGCGACAGCGAAGTCGAACTCGACGCATCGACCACGCGCAGCAAGAACCGCAAGCTCGATCTGGCGATCATCGGCGCGCTCACGGTCGCCGTCGTGCTGCTGCTGACGAACACGTTCGTCTGGCACAAGGGCGCCGGGCTGCACGACGAATTCGACGACGCGCCGGTCTCCGACAAGTCGATTGCCGTTCTGCCGTTCGTCGACATGTCGTCGGCCAAGGACCAGGAATATTTCTCCGACGGCATTTCCGAGGAACTGCTGAACCTGCTCGCGAAGGTCCCGCACCTGCAGGTCACCGCGCGCACCTCGTCGTTCGCGCTGAAGGGACAGGCACTGGGCATCCGCGAGGTCGCGCGCAAGCTGCACGTCGCGCACGTGCTCGAAGGTTCGGTGCGCAAGGCCGGCGACGCCGTGCGCATCACGGCGCAGCTGATCGACGCCGCGTCCGACAAGCACGTCTGGTCGCAGACCTATGACCGCAAGCTCGACGACATCTTCGCGATCCAGGACGACATCGCCGCCGACGTCGTCAAGCACCTGCAGGTAAGCCTGCTCGGCCCGGCGCCGAAGGTCCACGGGACCGACCCCGAGGCGTATCGCCTGTACCTGCGCGGGCACGACTTCCTCGTCGGCACCGACCAGGAGATGGACAAGAGCATCGACTACTTGCAGCAGGCCATCGCGCGCGCACCGGACTACGCAATCGCGCACGCCGGCCTCGCCGACGCCTGGGCTACGCAGGCAACCCTGCGCGCGAACAGCCGCGCGGAAGTCGCCGGCAAGGCGCGCGCGGAAGTCAATCGCGCGCTCGAGCTCGAACCGGATCTGGGCGAGGCGCACGCATCGCTCGCCCAGATCCTGTTCCTGTTCGAATGGGATTGGGCCGGCGCCGACGCCGAGTTCCAGCGCGCCGTGGCGCTCGCTCCGGGCAGCGAGATCGTGCATGAAAACTACGGCGAATTCCTCAACGCGATGGGGCGCCTCGACGAGGGCCTTGCGCAGAGCCGCGAGGCCGCGCGCCTCGACCCGCTCTCGGTCACGCCGTTTCACGACATCGCGATCAACGCGCTCGTGCGCAACCACTACGACGAGGCCGCGGCCGGTTTTCGCAAGACGATCGATATCGATCCGAACTGGACCTGGGGCTACATCAAGCTCGGCCGCGCCCTGGCGATGGCCGGCAAGTGCAACGAGGCGTTCGTGCAGACCGCGATCGCCGAGCGCCGCATCGTCGACAGCCAGGCACCGCTGTCGCGCAGCTGGCTCGGCTCGACTTACGCCGTTTGCGGCGACACCGCCCGCACTCGCCAGAAACTGGCCGAGCTGCACGCGATCGGCGAGAAGCGCTACCTCGATCCGACGCCGATCGCGACGATCCATGCGGGCCTTGGGGAAATGGGCGAGGCGTTGCCGCTGTTCCAGAAGGCGCTGGACGACCGGTCGCCGGACATGGTGTACGCGAGGATCATGCCGAGGCTGATTCCGCAACTCGGGGAGAGTGCGGAGTATCGGGGAATGGTGGAGAAGATGGGTTTTCCAGCAGTTGGGAACTAGCAAGAGACGGACTCAATTGGCTCCGTCCCCCTTGGTCGGCGGATCTTCATTTCGTCGCCGAGGTTGACAGGCTCGAGTGGCGATAGCGATTCACTCGCGTCCGAAGCCAGACCGTCAAAGATGCTTTTCGAGATAGGTCCGGATGACCAGTTCGTTCGCGTTGGAAGCCGAGGAAAACGGAAAAGCGTACTTGAGGTCACCGTTGGTCAACTCTACCGAGACGGCGGCCGCGCCCGAGCAGGTGAGACTCTTGATGGCGCCAGCGACCGCCTGCTTGCCCGCGGCATCGCTGCACACATTCTCCAGCGCGGTCAAAGCAGCTGAGCACCAACTGACCACCGACTTCTGCAGGAATTCATCCGGATTGAAGCTGGCCGTGTCGATCGTTGTTTTCAGGTCGATACCGCACTTCTTGTTTGTCAGCGCGACCAGGGTCGAAAGCTCGCCCTCCTGTTCCGCCTGGCGTTTGCGAATCTCCAGAGATTGCGCCGCGGCGATGGAGGCCGTAGCGACCAAGAGTGCAGTCGTAGCGAGGAGTTTGACGATTCTCATGAGTGTCTCTCGTGTTGGTTGGACTTGAGGGTGCTGCACCGCTGCGCCAGATACTTGCCCGGAAGACAGTGCGTGCCGCCGCGGCAAGGACCCGCGTGGACGGCCGCCAGCGGCTCGCGCCGCAACGACTGCAATCTACCGCAAACCTCGGTGCTGGGTGTGACCAATGAGAAGAACGCCAGCACGTGTTCCGACCGAACACCGGGCCGCCCGGTCGTACGCGGCCGCGCGGCGGGCGCTGAGAAACCGGGAGGATAACCGATGATTCCGGGAACGACGGCGGTGCTCTCGAACGAGCGCAAGTGGCTTGTTACCGCTATCGCCGTTTGTCCTTTTTCTTCCTTTCCCGCGGTGATCAAGACCGAAAACGGCGAGTCTTGCGATCGCGCCCGCGCTAGGGTTCTGTCCCCTGTTTCCTCAGAGGACTCTGCCATGAGAGCATTCCTGACCTTCATGCTACTGAGCGCCGCGAATGCGTTCGCGGCAACGCCCGCAGCGCCGATATCCACTCACGCCGCCTGCGCTGGCGTGGCGGAATATCATCAACTGGATTTCTGGATTGGCGACTGGGATACCTTCGAGACCGACACGCCAGGCGGCCCCTCCGAAGCGCGCGCGCATGTCGACGCGATCGCCGAGGGTTGCGCCATTCATGAACTCTACGAGCAAAACGACGGACTGATCGGCGACAGCATCCTTAGCTACGATCCCGTGCGCAAGCAATGGCAACAGACCTGGGTCACCAATCGTGGCTCGATCATGGTGATCGCGGGCACCTTCAACGACGGCGCTCTGGTCCTGGAGGGCGAAGCGCACCTGAAGAACGGCACGACCGTCATGCAACGCATAACCTGGGAGCGCCGGGACCAAGGCGTGCGCGAATCCGCGGTTCTGTCGCGGGACCATGGCAAGACATGGGAGCCCGCATTCGACGTGCTGTTTCGCAAACATTGAAGGGGGGAAGCGGCCAACAAAAAACCGGGCGAAGGTAATTCAGGCGGAGCTTGATCTTCTGCTTTCCGAGTCAAGCAAACCGGACACCGCTCGCTCGTTTCGCTTCGAAATGGAAGCTGAACCTACCGCTCACGCATGACCGAACACGCAGCCCCAATACCGAGCCTGTACGGAAAGTCGCAAAACGACGCGTAGCGGCGTTCTTCGCCATGGCCTCTTCCCAAGCGGCCGGAGAATTCCAAATGAAGCACGCGCGCACCACGTTCCGGCCAGGCGTCCTGGCCGCAGCCATCGTCTGGGCCATCGCAACACCTTCGGCCGAGGCCGCAACGATTGCCGTGGACAGCAGCGACGACAGCGCCGCATCCGCGGCCTGCAACTTGCGCAAGGCGCTGGCGTCGGTCAACGCGGCCGCGGCAGCGTCCGGTTGCGCGGCGCGCACGACCGGCAGTTTCGGCAGCAACGACACGATCACGTTCTCCGACCTGGCCGACAGCGTCGTCACGTTGACCCAGGGCCAGCTGACGATCACCCAGCCGGTGACGATCGAAGGCCACAACCTGACGATCGACGCCAACCATGTGTCGATGGCGATCTATGTCCAATACGCCGGACTGACGTTGAACGATGCTCTGGTCCGCAACGGCAACTCGGCCTCTCTGGCCGGCGGCATCACCGTGATCGGCGGCACACTGCAGTTGAACCGCGTCGAGATGGCCAACAACACAGGGGGCAGCGGCGGGGCGATCGAGGCATTTTCGTCGATCTTCGGCCAGGGTGTCGTGCTCAACGATTCGCTCGTGCACGACAACCACGGCTACTCCGGCGGCGCGATCTTCGGCCAGAACAGCAAGCTGGCCATGACCGGAACCAGCGTCTACGGCAACACCGCGCAGAACGCCGGCGGTGCGGTTGCGGTCGATGGCGGATCGCTGGCCGTGACCAACTGCGTCATCACCGGCAACAGCGCGCCGACCGGCGGTGCGATCGCCGACAGCGGCTCGGTTCAGATCACTGGCTCGGTGCTGTCGGGCAACACGGCGACGACGATCGGCGGGGCTTTCACGTTCGGTAGCAGCAGTGGGACGCTGACGATCTCGGCATCGACGCTGAGCGGCAATTCGGCTGCGAAGGGCGGGGCGGTCGGCACCAGCGTCGGCGGCACCGTGACGATCACCAACTCGACCGTCGCCGGCAACACCGCCAGCGGCAACGGCGGAGCGTTCTACGGGACCAAGTATCCGCACGTGAACCTGACCAACGTAACCGTTTCCGGCAACTCGGCCAGCAACGGCGGTGCATTCTTCTTCACTGGCGACGGCAACTACGGCACGACCGCGCTGGCCTTTTTCAACTCGATCGTAAGCGCCAACTCGGCCGGCACCGGCAAGGACATCGGCGGCACGTTCCCGCCACCCAGCGGCAGCAACAACCTGTTCGGCAGCGCATTGAACACGCCGCCGTTGAACGATGCCGGAAACCACAACCTGTTCACCGACACGCCGGGACTCGGACCATTGCAGG
>DATIEJ010000284.1:0-4031 GCA_035455825.1 Rhodanobacteraceae bacterium
GACGAGTTCCCGATCGCCGATGTCGCCGCGGACGAAGACATGGTCCGGATTCGTGCGCAGCGCCGCCAGCGTGTCGATGTTGCCGGCATAGGTCAATTTGTCGAGATTGACGATGCGGAAGCCGCCCTGCGCCATCAGGCCTAGAACGAAATTGCCGCCGATGAATCCGGCGCCGCCGGTGACCAGGATCGTTTTCATCCGGAGTAAGTGTTCATGCGGGGGAAAGCCTCGAAGGTGCCTTGCGGCGCGTAGGTCAGCGCCGGGATCTGGCACGGTGCATAGTTTACCGCGACGACTGGCACAGGCCAAAACTGCCGCGATGAGCGAAGCTGCGGCCGGGCCGGGGCAATTCGACGGCGAGACGTTGGGCCGGCGCGCCAGAGCGAAGGCCGCGGCGGGCAAATCGGCTTAGCATAGGCTCCGAGATTCCCTGGGTTCCTGCCATGCGCACGCTCAAATCGCTCCTTTCCAACCCCAGCCGGCTGTTCTGGACGCTGCAGATCGTCGGCTGGTGCTGTTACTCGATCCTGGGCTTTACGGCGAAGGTCGGCGAGGGCGCCCCGCCGATATGGATATTTTTTTACCTCGCCGTCGGTGCCAGTGGCTTGGCAGTGACCTGCCTGCTGCGACTCGGGTACCGCTACGTCTGGAACTGGCCGACGCCGCGCATGACGCTCGCCGCCGCAGGCCTCCTGCTGCTGGCCACCCTGGTGCAGATGAAGATGTTCGTCCTGCTCCTCGCGGGGTTCTGCGACGACTGCGAGATGCACGGCGTATTCGGCTACCTCTGGTACTTCGCATCCAGCCTGTACCTGCTGCTGTCGTGGTCCGGCCTCTACTTCGGCATCAAGTTCAGCCGCCAGCTGCGCGAGCAGAAGGAAGCCGCGCTCAAGGCCCAAGCCATGGCGCACGAAGCGCAGCTGAAAATGCTGCGTTACCAGCTCAATCCGCACTTCCTGTTCAACACGCTCAACGCGATCTCGACGCTCGTCCTCGATCACAAGAATGGCACGGCGAACGGCATGGTCGGCAGCCTGAGCGCGTTCCTGCGCTACTCGCTCGACTCCGACCCGGTGCAGCGCGTGACCTTGGCCCAGGAAATCGAGGCGACCAACCAGTATCTGGGCATCGAGCAGCTGCGCTTCGGCGAGCGCCTGCGCGTGCGCATGAATGTCGAGCCGGCCGCGCGCGACGCACTGGTGCCGAGCCTGATCCTGCAGCCGCTGATCGAGAACGCCATCAAATATGCGGTGTCCAGGCGCGAGGAAGGCGGCGCGATCGAGATCGAGGCGAAGCGCAGCGGCGACGGACTGGTCATCGTGCTGCGTGACGACGGGCCCGGCTGCAAGAATTTTGAAAACCGCAGCAATGGCCACGGCGTGGGCCTGGCGAACACGCGCGAGCGCCTGCAGGTGCTGTACGGGAACCGCCAGCAGTTCAGCCTGTCGAACCGCGAGCCGCACGGCGTCGAGATCCGCATGGAGCTGCCGTTCGAAGCCGTGGCCAAGAGCAACGCAGCATGACCATGATTCGCCGGGCAGGAGCCCAAGTGCCCCGGAGGCCATGGATGGCCGAGAGGGGCCGCCACACTCAGCTACAACCATGACAATGATACGTACGTTAATTGTGGATGATGAGCCGCTGGCGCGGCGTGGGCTCGAGCTGCGCCTGCATCACCACGGCGACATCGAGATCGTCGGCGAAGCCGGCAATGGCCGCGAAGCGTTCAAGGCGATTTCGGCGCTCAAGCCGGACCTGATGTTCCTCGACGTGCAGATGCCCGGCGTCGACGGCTTTCAGCTGCTGCGCGCGGTACCCGCGACGCTGATGCCGTTGACCGTGTTCGTCACGGCCTACGACCAATACGCCCTCGCGGCGTTCGCGGCGAGCGCGCTCGACTATCTGCTCAAGCCGGTCGAGGACGCGCGCCTGGATCAGTCGCTGGCCCGCGCGCGCGAGCAGCTGGCGCGACGCGCTGCCAGCGACCAGTGCGAGCAGTTGCTGAAACTGATAGCAACGCTGCCGAACGTCCCGCCCCTGAGTCTGGCCGACGCCGCCGACGCCATGCGCCACACGAGCGAAAAGCTCGCGATCAAGGACGGCCAGCGCATCGTGCGCATCGACGTCGAGGCGATCCAGTGGATCGACGCCGCCGGCGACTACATGTGCATCCACGCCGGCGCCGACACGCACGTGTTGCGCGCGACGATGCACGACCTCGAGCAACGCCTCGACCCGCGCCGCTTCCAGCGCGTGCACCGCTCCACTATCGTCAACCTGGCCCGCGTCAAGGAAATGCGCCCGCACCTCAACGGCGAATACTTCCTCGTCCTCGATTCCGGCCACCAGCTCAAGCTGTCACGCAGCTACAAGGACAAGGTGCGGCTGCTCACTTAGGCACAACGCTCGAGCCTCCCCTTCAAGGGGAGGGTTGGGTGGGGATGGTGTTTCTTTTAGAGAGGCGGGAACGCAATGCTCAACATTTCGCCGTCCGAATGATCTCACCAATCGAAAACCATGATCTCGATCGAACCAGCAAGCAGCGTCAACTCGCTTGTCCAAGCCCGCACCCTGTTCGAGGAATACCAGGCAGCACTCGGCGTCGACCTCGGATTCCAGGACTTCCAGAACGAACTGGCGACGTTGCCGGGCCACTACGCAGCGCCCGGCGGGCGCCTGTTGCTGGCCAGCAGCGAAAGCCTTGTCGCCGGCTGCGTAGCGCTGCGGCCGCTGTCGGGCGATGCGTGCGAGATGAAACGCCTGTTCGTGCGTCCGGCATTTCGGGCAAGCGGCCTCGGAAGGATGCTGGCCGAACGCGTCATCGCGGAGGCCCGCTCGATCGGCTATCGGCGCATGTGCCTGGATACCCTGCCGTCAATGGGAAGCGCGCAACAGTTGTACGAAGCACTCGGATTTCGCGAGATCGAGCCTTACCGGTTCAACCCGATCGCCGGAACGAAGTACCTCGCCCTGATTCTGTAACGCTAGTGACCGCCGGTCGACTTCTGATGCGAACCGGGAGCGCAGGCATTCTGATCATTGCCACCCGGTCCATTGCACACGCGCGACAGGTCGAACTGGCCCATGCCGATCTTCGTGTTGCGCGCGGTTTCCTCCCTTTGGCGGTACGTCACGCAGGTCGTGGTCGGGATGTGCGAACCAATCGGCTGGAAGCTCTGGCAAACGAGCCGATTCGCGTCGTTGTGCTTGAGCAGGCCGTTGACCTCTTCCTGGTCGTTGAACATCTGCACGCGCGTGTCGTGATCCATCGAAGCGACCGAACCGGAGCGCTGCAGCATATTCGACATCTGTCCGAGCAGCGTATTCACGCGCTGCCTGTCCGCCGGCTTCGTGAACTCATAGCGACCATCCGGCTGCATTTCGCTTTCGATCCAGGCTTTCTGCTGCGCGAACGTCTCCGGCGTATCGGCGACGACGGGCTTTTCGATGACCATGCTCTTGTCCACGGCATATGCCGGCGAGCCGGCCAGGGCGACGACGGCAAACAAGACGATACGACCACGCATTCAAATTCTCCCAGTCAGAGTCAATCTACGTAAATCATCGTAGATCGATCATTTTTCGTTTGTCAACGAAAACTTTCGTACTCAGAGCAGTTGCGTAATTTTTGCGACACGGTGCCGTTGCGGCGCCCAAGCGCCCGATGCGCTATATTTTTCTGACCGGACCGGTCTGGCGATCCGGCCCATGGGAGCTGCGCAATGAGCGGGATCGATGTACGCCATTTCGAACCACGCGACCTGCCGCAGATCCATGCCCTGTATCTGGAACGCGAGGCATTTGCCAATACGCTGCAGTTGCCGTTCCAGTCCGAAGAACAGTGGCGCAGCAAGATTGGCGCAGCGAAGGAAGGGTTCACGAATCTCGTCGCGGTGCGCGGCGACGAAGTCGTCGGTCAGCTGACGCTGGAAGTGTTCCAGCGCCCGCGGCGGCGCCATGTCGCCACGTTCGGCATGGGTGTCAAGGCATCCGCGCGCGGGCTCGGCGTCGGCTCTGCACTGGTCGGCGCC
>DATIEJ010000285.1:0-2778 GCA_035455825.1 Rhodanobacteraceae bacterium
CACTGAGCGTAGGCACGCAGCGCCGCAGTCGAAGGGTCCTGATGCGAATGGCTAGGCAAAGACTGAGAGCTCCCGCAGCTTTGCGGGGAAGGCAGCCGCAGTTTGATATTTGCGGAAGTGATATTGCGGGAACGCGACCAAAGCCCTCTCCCACATGCCTGCATGGGGGAGAGGGTTGGGTGAGGGGGAAGCGTGCGCAATTTGCGAATCGTTGACAAAGTGGGCGACGTGTCGCCCCCTCACCCCAGCCCTCTCCCCCAACGATAAAACCGTTGGGGGAGAGGGAGTACTTGCGGCGACGTGAATGGGAAAGGAGTCCCCTCAGTCATCCTTGAGGTCGGACCGATGAGCGGTCGGCTTCAAGCAGCTCAACCTTATTGGCGCCTTTGAGGAGCTAAGACCAGAGCCCCGGTTCTCCCAGGGGATCCCTACTGGCATCTCCGCCCCCACGACTACCGCAGTATCATGCCCCCATGAATACCAATACCACCCACGACGTCCTCATCATCGGCGGAGGCCTGGTCGGCGCAAGCCTGGCGATCGCGCTCGACGGGGCGGGTTTGCGCGTCGGGCTCGTCGAGGCGGTGCCGGCGCGGGCCAATCATCAGCCCAGCTACGACGAGCGCAATCTGGCCCTGGCGCGGGCGACCGTGAACGCGCTGGCGGCGCTTGGCGTGTGGACGCACGTGTCGACACGGGCCACGCCGATCCGGCGCATCCATGTCAGCCGCCAGGGCGAGCTTGGCGCGGCGCGTTTCGAAGCGGCAAGGCATGGCGTCGACGCGTTCGGCGCGGTGCTGCCCGCGCGCGAGCTCGGCAACGGCCTGCTTGCGCGCCTCGATGCGTGCGCGCATCTCGTGCGCCATGCGCCCGCGACGCTGACCGCACTGGAAACGCGCGCGGACACCGTCGAAGCGCGCATTCGGACCGACGCCGGCGAAAAAGTCATCGCCGCGCCGCTGATCGTCGGTGCCGACGGCACCGGATCGTTCGTGCGATCCGCGGTCGGTATAGAAACGATCAATGTGGATTATGCGCAAACCGCGTTCGTGACGGCCGTTACGCCGCAGCGCCAGCTCGACGGTTGCGCCTACGAGCGCTTCACGGCATCAGGTCCGGTAGCACTGCTGCCGCTGGCCGATCGCCGCGCCGGCGTCGTGCTATCGGTGCCGGGCAGCGACGCTGCGCGCGTCTCGGCACTCGATGATGACGCCTTCCTGGCGCTGTTGCATGAGCGCTTCGGCTGGCGCCTCGGACGCCTGTCGCGTCCCGGACGGCGCGTGTCGTACCCGCTGCAGCGCGTGCAATCGATGCGCCTGACCGCGGCGCGCGCGGTCCTCGTCGGCAATGCTGCCCAGACCCTGCATCCGATCGGCGCGCAGGGTTTCAACCTCGGCCTGCGCGATGCATTGACGCTGGCGGAATTGCTGATACAGCGTTCCGGCGGCGGCGATCCTGGCGGCGCCGATCTGCTCGACGAGTACGCCAGGCGCCGCCAGGAAGACCGTGACGGCACGATCGCGATGAGCGACGGACTCGTGCGCTTCACCGCGAACGAAGCGGCACCGCTGAAATTGCTGCGTTCGCTCGGCTTGATCGCTCTGGACCGGATACCCGCATTGCAGGCGGCGGTCGTTCGCCGCGGCATGGGATTTCGCGGCCACGTGCCGCAGCTGGCACTCAGTGACGCCGACCAGCTGGCGCCCAGACTCGCCGCAGGGGCGCGGCAGTGAACCGGCGCACCGGACACGATGTGGCCATCGTCGGTGCCGGCATGGTCGGCGCCGCGCTGGCGCTGAGCCTTGCGCGCACCGGATTCGACGTCGTCGTGGTGGAGCCGCGGCCGCCGGCGCCATGGCGCGCCGAGGACGACGTCGACTTGCGCGTCGTCGCGCTGGCGCCCTCGTCGGCAGGCCTGTTTGGACGGCTCGACGTCTGGACGTCCATTGTTGCCGGACGCGCCTGTCCCTACCGGCACATGCGGGTCTGGGACGCGCTCGCGCCCGGGCAGCTGCACTTCGATGCCGCCGAACAGGGCCTCGCGGCCCTCGGCCATATCGTCGAGAATCGCCTGATCCAGCACGCCCTGTGGCGCGCGCTCGAAGCCGAGCCGCGCATTGCCTTGCGCTGTCCCGCGCAAGTCACCGCAACCGAGGCCGATGACGATCGCCGCACCCTGGTGCTGGCCGACGACAGCCGCATCGCTGCGCGCCTCGTCGTCGCCGCCGATGGCGGCGACTCGGCCCTGCGCAGGATGGCCGGAATCGGCACGCGTGACAGCGACTATGGACAGCGTGCGATCGTGGCGCATGTCGCGACCGAGCGCGCCCACGAAGACACCGCGTGGCAGCGCTTCCTGCCCGGCGCGACGCTCGCGTTCCTGCCATTGTCCGACGGCCGCTCATCGATTGTCTGGTCGGTGCCCGACGCTGAAGCCTCGCGACTGCTCGCGCTCGACGACGGCGCATTCTGCGCCGAACTTGGCGCGGCCTTCGACTTTCGCCTCGGCGCGATCCAGGCGACAACTGCGCGCGCCGCATTCCCGCTGCGAATGAGGCTGGCCGAGCGCTATCTCGCACCGCGTCTCGCGCTGGTCGGCGACGCCGCGCACGTCGTGCATCCGCTCGCCGGCCAGGGCGTGAACCTCGGGTTGCGCGATGCCGACGAACTCGCTGGCGCGCTGGTCGCAGCGCGCGACGCGAAGCGCGATTTCGCCGGCGCGACGGTGTTGCGCCAGTACGAGCGCCGCCGGCGCAGCGACAACGCACTGTCGGCGCA
>DATIEJ010000286.1:0-3487 GCA_035455825.1 Rhodanobacteraceae bacterium
GTGCTCAATCCGCTGTTGCGCGACTGCTTCGGCCTCGCGCCCGGCAGTTTCGACTTCCCGATGTGCCACTACTCGCTGGTCACCCAGCCGCCGACGCAGTTGCGCTTCCTGCAACGCGTGCCGCACATCGATTCGGTCGGAGCCGACGGGCTGGCGACCGTGCATTACCTGTTCCACGGCGACTGGGGCGGTACCGCGTTCTACCGCCATCGCAGCACCGGCTTCGAAAGCGTCGACGCCGCGCGCCACGAAACCTATTTCCGCGAACTGGAACGCGAAAGCCGCGGCGACGACGCGCCGGGGGCCGGCTACATCGACGGCGACACCGCGCTGTTCGAGCGCATCGCCAGCGTCGATGCCGCATACAACCGCCTGATCGTGTACCGCCGCAACTGCCTGCATTCGGGAAACATCGTCAGCACCCGCATGCCGCCGGCCGATCCGCTGGCCGGGCGGCTGTCCATCAACAGTTTCATCGACGTGGCGACCGCGCCGGCGAGAACGGCAACGGCCACGCCTGTGCAGCCGGCGTGAACGCGATCGCGGGCCGCTCGACAACATCCGGCAACGAGGAGAACGGCAATGCAACGGCGTGAAGTTCTGAAAATGACCCTGGCGCTGGGCGCATTGCTCGCGCCGGTTTCGCGCGTTCGCTCCGCCGCGCCGGCCGATGCGCGCGCCCGGCTGGCGCCCGGCGCGTTTCCGTCCGGTTTCCTGTGGGGTGCGGCGACGGCGGCCTATCAGGTCGAAGGCGCGTGGAACGAGGATGGCCGCGGCGAATCGGTCTGGGACCGCTTCGCGCACACGCCGGGCAAGGTCAAGAATGGCGACACCGGCGACGTCGCCTGCGACAGCTATCATCGCTATGCGGAAGACATCGCGATCGCCAAGCGCCTCGGCATCCAGTCGTATCGCTACTCGATCGCCTGGCCGCGCGTGCAACCCGATGGCAAGGGCGCGATCAACCAGAAGGGACTCGACTACTACCGGCGCGTCACCGACGCGCTGCTCGAAGCCGGCATCCGCCCGTTCCCGACGCTGTACCACTGGGACCTGCCGCAGCCGCTTGAAGACGCCGGCGGCTGGCCGAATCGCGATACCGCGGCGCGGCTCGCCGACTACTCACGCGCCGTCGTCGCGGCGCTCGGCGATCGCGTCAAGCAATGGTGCGTCTTCAACGAACCCAAGACCTTCACGCAATGCGGCTACTGGGTGGGCAACCACGCGCCGGGCCGCACCGACCCGCTCGCATTCCTGCGCGCGACGCACACGGTCAACCTCGCGCAGGGCATGGCGTTCCGTGCGATCAAATCAGTCAACGACGGGCTCGAAGTCGGCGGCGTCTTCGACACGCAGCCGACGTTCCCGGCGACGCCATCATCGAAGGCCGACGAACTCGCCGCCGAACGCTGGTTCAAGTTCGCCAACCTTTGGCACATTTACCCCGCGCTGCACGGCCGCTATCCCGAAGGCGTTCTGCCGGCCGACCGGCAGGCCGAACTGCTCGGCTGGCAGGACGGCGACGACAAGCTGGTGCGCGCCGCGCTCGATTTCGCCGGACTGAACTACTATTCCACGTGGCTGGTCGCCGACGATCCCGGCCAGACCGACATCCCCGGCCTGCACGCGAAACCGTCGTGGGCGACGTACTACCCGCCGCATCACAAGACCGACAACGGCTGGGACATCCATGCCCCGGGTTTCTACGACATTCTCGTCAAGATGAACTCGCACCTGGGAGGCAAGCTGCCGATCGAGATCACCGAAAACGGCGCGGCCTACAATACCGGCATCGCGAAGGACGGCCGCGTGCACGACGCGAATCGCATCGCCTGGCTGCGCGCGCATCTGCTCGAACTGTCGCGCGCGATCGGGGACGGCGTGCCGGTGCGCGCCTACCACTGCTGGAGCCTGCTCGACAATTTCGAGTGGAGCGAGGGTTACACGCAGCGCTTCGGCCTCGTCCACGTCGATTTCGAGCATGGCCAGAAACGCACGCCCAAGGACTCGGCGGCCTGGTTCGCACGCGTCGCGAAATCCAACCGTGTCGCCTGAAGTATACAAGTGGATATTGCAGTGATGCGGCAGCGCAGCGTGGCGTTTCGCGCCGACACCGCTATGATCCGGCCGCGTTGGAACCTGGAACCTGGAACCCAACGACGAACCATGCGCCGCGCCGGCCCTCGCCATGAGGTTTTTTTTGTAGCACTGAAAGGTAGCGCTACCATTTTCGCCGCCGCAGGAGTGCCCGAATGAGCGCCGCGGACGATCTCGTCGCCGGCCTGGGCGTCACGCAGAGCGTCAAGCCGTGCGCTTACGACGGCGGCGCGCGCGAGGCGGTGAGCACGCACGGCCACGCGTTGGCGTTGAACGCGCACGACGACGCCAAGCGTGAGCAACGACCGCGTGGCGGATCGAGGCGATCCGCGCCTTCGCCGCGCTCGATCCCGCGCAACGCTTGCGGACGCATCGCGCGAGCCGTGCCAACGTTCCCTGCGTCACGTGCAATCGGCGCAACAGTCTTACGCCAATCACCAGCCCTTACCCACCGGTAACGCCATCATGAGCACTCCTTTCATCGGCGAACGCGAATTCTTCCCCGGCATCGGTCGCATCCCGTTCGAGGGCGCCCGCTCCGACAATCCGCTCGCGTTCAAGCATTACGACGCGAAGAAAAAAATCGGCGGCAAGACGATGGCCGAGCACCTGCGCTTCGCGGTGTGCTACTGGCACACGTTCGGCAATGCCGGCCACGATCCGTTCGGGCCGGGCACGCGCGACTTCGCCTGGAACGCGGCCACGCCGATGGCGACCGCCGAGGCCAAGGTCGACGCGGCCTTCGAGTTCTTCACCAAGCTCGGCGTGCCGTACTACTGCTTCCACGACATCGACCTTGCGCCCGACTCGGAGAACATCGGCGAGTACGAAAACAACCTCAAGCGCATGGTCCGGCTCGCCAAGGAACGCCAGAAGGCGACCGGCGTGAAACTGCTGTGGGGCACCGCCAACCTGTTCTCGCATCCGCGCTACATGAACGGCGCGGCGACCAATCCCGACTTCGCCGTTGTCGCGCGCGCCGCGGTGCAGGTCAAGAACGCGCTGGATGCGACCGTCGAACTCGGCGGCGGCAACTACGTGTTCTGGGGTGGCCGCGAAGGCTATGCGAGCCTGCACAACACGAACCTGCGGCGCGAGCTCGACCACATGGGCCGCTTCCTCGCAATGGCGCGCGACTACGGCCGCAGCATCGGCTTCAAGGGCAACTTCCTGATCGAGCCCAAGCCGATGGAGCCGATGAAGCACCAGTACGACTACGACTCCGCGACCGTCGTCGGCTTCCTCCAGCAGCATGGCCTCGACAAGGATTTCAAGCTCAACATCGAAGCCAATCACGCCACGCTGTCGGGGCACACGTTCGAGCACGACCTGCAGGTGGCGTCCGATCACGGCCTGCTCGGCAGCATCGACGCCAATCGCGGCAATGCGC
>DATIEJ010000287.1:0-4252 GCA_035455825.1 Rhodanobacteraceae bacterium
GACGCGTTGGCCGCGGCCGTGCGCGCCGATACGCGCGTGCTGTATCTTGCCAATCCAAACAATCCGACCGGAACCTGGTTCGGCGATGCAGCGCTGGAGCGCCTGCTCAGCCAGGTCCCGACCTCCACGCTCGTCGTCGTCGATGAGGCCTATCACGAGTACGTCGAAGCGCCCGCGCTTTCCGGAGCCTTGCAGTTCCTGCCGCGTTTTCCGAACCTCGTCGTCACGCGCACATTCTCGAAGGCCTATGCGCTGGCCGGGCTGCGTGTCGGCTATGCGATCAGCGCCCCGGAAGTCGCGGCCGTGCTCGAGCGCCTGCGCGAGTCGTTCAACGTCAACGGCCTGGCACTCGCTGCGGCCGAAGTAGCGCTCGGCGACCAGGCCCATGTCGCGCGCGCGAAAGCGTGGAATCTTGCCGAGCGCGAGTGGCTGGCCGATCGTCTGCGCGCGCGCGGTCTGCGCGTACTGCCTTCGCAGACCAACTTCGTCCTCGTCGACTTCGCGCGCGATGCGGCGCCGATCGAATCGGCGTTGTTCCAGCGCGGCGTCATTGCGCGCCCGATGGGCGGTTATGGACTGGCTCAGTGCCTGCGCATCAGCGTCGGCTCGCGTGCGGAAAACGAGCGATTGCTGGAAGCACTGGCGTGAGCGACGCGAGCGTCGACTGGATCAGCTCCCCGGCCGGCGCGTTGCGCGGAGACGTGTGCGTGCCGGGCGACAAGTCGATTTCGCATCGTGCCGTCATGTTTGCTTCGCTGGCCGACGGCGTATCACGCATCACGGGTTTTCTCGAAGGCGAGGACACTCGTGCAACGGCGCGTGCATTCGTGAAAATGGGCGTGCGCATCGAAGCGCCCGGTGCGAGCGAGCGTGTCGTCCACGGGGTAGGCCTTCACGGCCTGCGCGCGCCCGGGACGCCGATAGACTGCGGGAACTCTGGCACCGGGATGCGCCTGCTTGCCGGTCTCCTCGCAGGACAGCAGTTCGACTCGACCTTGATCGGCGACGAGTCGCTGTCGCGCCGGCCGATGGGCCGCGTGATCGAACCGCTCGCCCGGATGGGCGCGAACATCGTTGCGCAGCCCGGCGGTTTGCCGCCGCTGCAGATCGCCGGCAGTCAGCATCTGCGTGGCATCGACTACACGCTGCCGGTGGCAAGTGCGCAGGTCAAGTCGGCAATCCTTCTGGCTGGCCTGCATGCAAGCGGCGAGACGCGCGTCGCCGAGCCGCACCCGACGCGCGACTACACCGAGCGCATGCTCGCAACGTTCGGCTGGCCGATCGAGTTCGGCGCAGGCTGGGCCAGGCTCACGGGCGGACACCGGTTGCGTGCGACCGACGTCGTCGTGCCCGCGGATTTTTCCTCCGCGGCGTTCTTTGTCGTTGCGGCAATATTGGCGCCGGGGTCGGAATTGCGGCTGCAAGCGGTCGGCATGAATCCGCGCCGCACCGGCCTGCTGTCGGCACTGCGCGCGATGGGAGCCGACATTCGCCTGGCGAATGCGCGCGAACTCGGTGGCGAAGCGGTCGCCGACCTCATCGTCCGGCACGCGCCGTTGCACGGCATCTATGTGCCGCCGGAAATCGTCGCCGACATGATCGATGAGTTTCCCGCGCTGTTCGTGGCCGCTGCGGCAGCCCGCGGAATCACGCGCATCTCCGGCGCGGCCGAACTGCGCGTCAAGGAATCGGACCGCATAGCCGTGATGGCGAAAGGACTGCGCACGCTCGGCATCGACATCGAGGAAACGCCCGATGGCGCAGTGATCCATGGTGGCCGCATCGAAGCCGGCGAGGTCGACAGCGCCGGCGACCATCGTTGCGCCATGAGTTTCGCGATCGCAGGGCTCGTCGCACGCGGCCCGGTTCGAATCGGCGACTGCGCGAATGTGGCGACGTCGTTTCCGGGCTTTGCAGACCTTGCGCGCCGTTGCGGATTTCAGCTCGATACGGCTTAGGGCAGGTAGCCGCCCGAGATAGTCGGACCGTTCGCGCTGAGCGTGGCTTGTGAGCAAGCGAAGTCGAAGCGCCGGCGCACGGACCCTTCGACTGCGGCGCTGCAATGGACAGGATGTCCGAGTGCCGCGAGGCCATGGATGGCCAGGAGCGGCCGCCTCCGCTCAGGGCGAACGGGTGGGAGTTTCGGTCGCCGTATCGTGTGGATTTTCAATCCACGTCATAGCTCTGGCCGCCTGCGCGCAAGTTCGCACGCGCACCGCTACAATGCGCGGTTGCCCTCGCAGCCGGCTTGCCTGTGACCTCGAAATCCGCTCCCGTCCTCACCGTTGATGGCCCGTCCGGTTCCGGCAAGGGCACGATCAGCCGCATGGTCGCCGACGCGCTCGGCTGGCATCTGCTCGACTCAGGAGCGCTGTACCGCGCAGTCGGCTACGCCGCCGGCATGGAAGGACTGGACCTGTCGGATGCGGACGCCGTGACGCGCTGTGCGCAGCACACTAAGATCATGTTTCGCGACCCCAAGGACGGCGGCGAGACCCGCGTCGTCGTCAACGGACACGATGCGACCGACGAACTTCGCACGGAAACCTGCGGCGCAGCGGCTTCGGCGATTGCCGTGATCCCGAGCGTCCGGGCCGCCCTGGTCGACAAGCAGCTGAGCTTCCGCAGGGCTCCCGGGCTCGTTGCGGATGGCCGCGATATGGGCACCGTGATCTTCCCGGACGCCGGTTTCAAGGTATTTCTGACCGCCAGCGCCGAAGAACGCGCCAAACGGCGCTATAAGCAGTTGAAGGAAAAGGGATTGAGCGTTACACTTGCCGCCCTTTTGCGGGAGATCCAGGCGCGCGACGTTCGCGACGCCGGGCGCGCGGTGGCTCCGCTGAGACCAGCAGCCGACGCGGTGCTGATCGACTCGACCGGCATGCCGATCGAGGCCGTGGTTGCCACGGTGCTCGCGCTGGTCAGGCCGCGGTAGCGTGGGGACGGGCGCCGCAGCGGAAGAAAGCAAAATGTTTTCGAATCGGATCGGGGTCGATCCGGTTCACGGTCCTGCCGCTCGCGGCAGGGAATTGCAACGGCACGAAAGTGCACCAACAGGTGGATCAGAAGTCTCTATTCATCAAAAGCTTAGAGCCTGATCTTGAGACAACTTGGAACCAACATGACTGAGAGTTTCGCTGAGAGTTTTGCCGAACTGTTTGAACAGAGCCAGACGCTGGCCAAATTAAAGCCGGGCACGATCGTTTCCGGCATTGTCGTCGAGATCCGCAACGACGTCGTTGTGGTCAACGCCGGGCTCAAATCCGAGGGCATTGTACCGATCGAGCAGTTCCAGAACGAACGGGGCGAGCTGGAAGTAAAGGTCGGCGACGAGGTCAAGGTCGCCCTGGATGCCATCGAAGACGGGTTCGGCGAAACGCGGCTTTCGCGCGAAAAAGCCAAGCGTTCGCTGGTCTGGGACGAACTGGAAACCGCGCAGCAGGCCAATGCCACCGTCGTCGGCAAGATTTCCGGCAAGGTCAAGGGCGGGTTCACCGTCGACATCAAGGACGTCCGCGCATTCCTGCCGGGCTCGCTGGTCGACGTGCGTCCGGTCCGCGATCCGGTGTTCCTCGAAGGCAAGGAACTCGAATTCAAGATCATCAAGCTCGACCGCAAGCGCAACAACGTCGTGGTCAGCCGCCGCGCCGTGGTCGAGAGCGAGCATTCGGAAGAGCGCGAGCAGCTGCTCGAGCGCCTGCAGGAGAACGCGGTCGTCAAGGGCGTCGTCAAGAACCTCACCGATTACGGTGCGTTCGTCGACCTCGGCGGCATCGACGGCCTGCTGCACATCACCGACATGGCGTGGAAGCGCGTGCGTCATCCGTCCGAAGTCGTCAACGTCGGCGATGAGCTCGAAGTCCGCGTGCTGCGTTTCGACCGCGAGCGCAACCGCGTTTCGCTTGGCCTGAAGCAGCTCGGCGAGGATCCCTGGGTGCAGATCAGCCGGCGCTATCCGACCGGCACGCGCCTGTTCGGCAAGGTCTCCAACGTCACCGACTACGGCTGCTTCGTCGAGCTCGAGCCGGGCGTCGAAGGCCTCGTGCACGTGTCCGAGATGGACGGGACCAACAAGAACGTCAACCCGGCCAAGATGGTCCAGGTCGGCGACGAAGTCGAGGTCATGGTGCTCGACGTCGACGAGGAGCGCCGGCGCATTTCGCTCGGCATCAAGCAGACCCAGGCCAATCCGTGGGAAGCGTTCGCCGCGATCCACAAGAAGAACGATCGCGTGTCCGGCCAGATCAAGTCG
>DATIEJ010000288.1:0-19159 GCA_035455825.1 Rhodanobacteraceae bacterium
ACTCGTACATCGTTTACCGCGTGGTCATTTCCGCGATTTGCCCTGCAACGAGTGGCTTTGCACGCTGCTCGCCTGGCAGCTGTTGCAGCCGCGACCTCTGGCGTTGACGGATTTCGCACGACCCCGGCTGATCAACATCGCAACGTGCACGATTGCCTTTATCGACAAGGAAAAAAGTCGCTGCTTGCGCCGGACTGATCCGCGGCGAAAACATTTTCGCGCCGCTGGTTGCTGCAAATTTAGCGGTAGCTGAACCGCGGGCAGAGGACGGCGGCCTATGTGTCCTATCGCACCGAAGCGAAATGCCGCGCGCACTAGTTTGCCGGACAGCGGCGCCGACCGCCGATGACTTCGATGGTGCGATGAACGCGATGTTTCGCCCGAATACGCCCGAGCTTTCCACCCTGCTGCCGCGCGAAGTCGCGACGGTCGTCGTGGCGCCGCGTCATCGCGATGTACCGGTCCTCGCGGCTGAGGCGGAGTACCTGGCGCTGCATCGCATGCACCCGCGGCGCGAAGCGGAATTTCGCGCCGGCCGCGCCTGTGCGCGCGAGGCGCTGGCGAGGATCGGAATCGACGGATGGCCGTTGATCCCGGCCTCGACGCGCGAGCCGCAATGGCCAGCCGATGTCGTCGGAAGCATCACCCATTCCGGCGGTTACTGCGCCGCGGCCGTTGCGCGTGGCCACCAGTGCGCCGGGATCGGCATCGACGTGGAGGCAACAGGCAGGGTCGGCAACGAACTCGCGGCCGCCGTCTGCAGCCGCGATGAACTGGCCGCGCTGGACAAGCGCGATCCCGGCGAGCGTGCCGGCTTGCTGACCCTGATCTTCAGCGCCAAGGAAAGTGTCTTCAAGGCGATCTTCCCGCGCCAGCGACTGTTCGTCGAATTCGACGATGTCGAGATCGAATTCGAACCGGAGAACGCGACGTTCCGCGCGCTCGGACGCGCGCCGGAACTCGAGCGGCTGCTGGCGCGGCTCGAAGGAAGATTTGCGATTGGAAAAGTGAACCTCGCCACGACCGCGGTGCTGACGCACTAGCGATGCGGTTGACGGCGAGGCTGTCGAACAGGAATGGACGGAGCGAAATGAAATGCGGATTCTGATTACTGGTGCTGCAGGCTTCATCGGCTCCGCGTTGAGCCGCTACCTGCTGGCCCGCGGCGACGAAGTGCTCGGCATCGACAACCTGAACAACTACTACGACGTGCGCCTGAAACAGGCGCGCCTGTCGCGGCTCACCGCGACGCCCGGATTCCGTTTCCTCAAGGCTTCGCTGCAGGACGGCGCCGCCATCGCCAGGGCCTTTGCCGAATTCCGGCCGCAGCGCGTCGTCAATCTGGCCGCGCAGGCGGGTGTCAGATACTCCCTGGAAAATCCGCAGGCCTACGTGGAAAGCAATCTCGTCGGCTTCGTCAACATCCTCGAGGCCTGCCGGCACAATCAGGTCGAGAGCCTGGTCTATGCATCGTCGAGTTCGGTCTATGGCGCGAATCGCAAGCTGCCGTTTTCGGTGAGGGATTGCGTCGATCACCCGGTAAGCCTGTACGCCGCGACGAAAAAGGCCAACGAACTGATGGCGCACACGTACAGCCATCTGTTTGCATTGCCGACGACCGGACTGCGCTTCTTCACCGTGTACGGCCCCTGGGGTCGCCCCGACATGGCCCTGTTCCTGTTCACGCGCAAGATTCTCGCCGGTGAACCGATCGACGTTTTCAACTACGGCAACCATACGCGCGACTTCACCTACATCGACGACATCGTCGAGGGCGTCGTGCGCACGATCGATCGTGTCCCGGCGGCGAATCCGGATTACGACGCGTTCAACCCGAACCCGGCATCTTCCGCGGCGCCGTACCGGATATACAACATCGGCAATCAGCAGCCGGTGCAGTTGAACCGCTATATCGAAGTCATCGAACGCTGTCTCGGCCGCACGGCGATACGCAATCTGCAGCCGCTGCAGCCGGGCGACGTGCCAGACACCTGCGCGGATGTCGAGGAACTCATCGCCGATGTCGGCTATGCGCCGAAGACGCCGGTCGAGGTTGGAGTCGAGCGTTTCGTTTCCTGGTACCGGTCCTATTACGCGCCCGAAGAGCAGCAGATTGCAGTATGACCGTCCGGCGCATGCGCCGGGCGTTGATCCGTCCACATGTGGAAGATACCTATGAAAGCCATTTCATTCATCGCATCCATCCTGCTGGCGGCCAGCGCGGCCGCGGCAGACAGGGATTCTCCGCCACCGGCGCCGCCGTCGTTGCCGGTGCAGGATTATCACATCGGCGTCGACGACCTCGTGCAGGTGTCGGTCTGGCGCAATCCGGAGCTTGGCGCAACCGTTCCGGTGCGCCCCGACGGCAAGATCTCGCTGCCGCTGGTCGGCGACGTGGCAGCCGGCGGCCGCACGCCGGACGAGGTCGCCGCGGAAGTGAAGGAGAAGCTTGCCGCGTACGTGCGAGACCCGCAGGTCGCGGTCATCCTGACCGAGTTGCGCAGCAACGAGTATCTGTCGCGCGTGCGCGTCACTGGCGCCGTGCGCCAACCGGTCTCGATCACCTATCGCCAGGGAATGACCGTGCTCGATGCAGTGCTCGCCGCGGGCGGGCCGAACGAGTTTGCCTCCTCGGACCGGACCGAGCTGTATCGCAAGGACGGCGCCGGGACGAAAACCTTCGATGTGCGCCTCGGCAAGATCATGCACAAGGGCGAGCTGGCGACGAACTTCGCGGTCCAGCCCGGCGACATCATCACGGTTCCCGAGCGGGCGTTTTGAAAAAAAGGAGCGACACCGATCATGGCAATTAGCGGCGCGATGACGATGGGCAGCGAGCTGCCTGAAATTCTTTTGGTCGAAGCCCGCCGGCGTCGCGTCGCGCTGGTTCTGCTGTTCGCGGCGATCGCGGCGCTTGGTTTGCTGCTCGGCATCTTCTGGCCGAAGAAATACTCGGCGGCGACGACGATCCTGGTTCAGGAAAGCAACATCATCAAGCCGCTGATGGAGGGACGCGCCGTCGCGACTGCCAACGCCGATCGCGCGTCGATTGCGCGCGAAGTCATATTCAGCCGCCGGATCATGGACGACATCCTCGCGGCGGGTGGCTGGATGAAGAGCAACCCGAGCGCGGTCGCCCAGGAGCGCATCATCGAAGGCATCAAGGACCGCACGACCCTGTCGAACCTGCGCGAGAACCTGATCCGCATCGAGTACGCCGATTCCGATCCGGACCGCGCTTTCCTCGTGACCAAGCGCCTGGCCGACCTGTTCATCCAGGAAAGCCTTGCGGCCAAGGAGCGGGAGAGCCGCGAGGCATACGAATTCATTTCCAACCAGGTCAACGACTATCGGCAGAAGCTGACCGACGCCGAAGACAAGCTCAAGGCCTATCGGGCGAAAAACGTGGACGCAAGTCCCGGCAGCGAGACCGACACGAAAACACGCATCAGCGAACTGCGCTCGCAGATCGAGGGTGCGCGCATGGAAGCGATGGAACAGCGGTCGAAGGAACACGCGCTGGCCGAGCAATTGTCGAGCGAGTCGGCGATCAGCGCCGTCGAGACGAGGGAAATGCAGTATCGCAGCCGCCTCGCCGAGCTGCAGGGTGAACTCGACAAGCTGCTGCTGACCTACACGGACCGGCATCCCGACGTCATCCGCGTCCGGCACCAGATGCAGGACCTGCAGGAGCAGGTCAAGGGCGCGCAGGCGAAGCAGCAGCTGGCCAAGGCTGCCGGCGTGCCGGCCGCGCGCGACGACGCCGTCACGATCAATCCGCTTTACCAGGAACTGCGCAGCAAACAGGCCGAGGTGCGGCGCAACGCCGCCGCGGCGCAGTCGCGCATGAGCGTGAGCGAGTCGCTGCTGCAGGCGGAACTCGAGCGCAGCCGGCGCATCGCCGATACCGCCAACGTGCTTTCGGAGCTGACGCGCGACTACGAAGTGAACCGCGACATCTATCAGGACATGCTCAAGCGGCGCGAGAACGCACGCGTCTCGATGAGCCTGGATTCCGACCACCGCGGCCTGACGTTCAACATCCAGGAACCGGCGCAGTTGCCGTTGCGGCCGCTCGGATTCCGCTTCCTGCATTTCGGGATGGCCGGCATCGGCCTCGGCGTCGTGCTTCCGCTGGCACTGCTGTTCGGGCTCGTGCGCTGGGATCCGCGCCTGCGCTCGCCGACCCAGCTCGAGCAGTTCACCGGCGTCCCGGTGCTTGCCAGCGTGCCGACCTACGCGAACCTGCACGATCGCCGGGTTGCGCGCGCGCGCGACATCATGCTGCTGCTGCTTCTCCTCGCAATTGTTGCGGCCTACGCGATAGCGCTGGCGGTCAAATGGACATCGATCACATGAGCTCCGAAATGAAGAACAGCGCGCCGAAATATTCGCGCGACGTCGCGGTCTTTTGCGGTGGACTCCTCGCCAACCGCGGCTCGGAGAGCCGCTCGATCGCGTACATGAAGGAAGCCAAGGCGCTGGCGCGCAAGGAACTCGATGCGCGGCGCCTGATCCACCGCGATGCCGGAGCGCGCAAGTCGGCCGACGCCTTCCGCGAAATACGCACGCGTCTGCTCGAACTCGGCGGCAACCGCAATTTCGTCACCCTGGTCGTCGCCGTAAGCCCGGGGTCGGGCGGCAGCTTCGTCGCGCGCAATCTCGCGGCGGCGTTCGCCTTCGACGACGCCAAGACGGCGTTGTTGATCGACTGCAACCTGCGCTATCCGGTGCAGCACTCGGCATTGGGCGTCGAGGTCGCGCATGGCGGTCTGATCGATTACCTGGAGCAGCCGGAACAGAGCGTGGAGGACATCCTGTATCGCACCGGCTTGCCACGCGTGCGCCTGATTCCCGCCGGTCACGCGCGCGAATCGAGCGCCGAATATTTCTCGTCGTATCGCATGCACGTCCTCGTCGACTCGCTGCGCTCGCGTTATCCGGACCGCTATCTGTTCCTCGACGGACCCGCGCTCAAGGGATCGCCCGAAGCGCGCATATTGTCGGAGCTGGCCGACTTCGTCGTCATCGTGGCGGGCTACGGACGCGACACCGCGGCCAGCGTCAACCAGACGGTAGCGAGCCTCGATCCGAAGAAGGTGGCGGGAGTCGTCTTCAATTACCCGCCCTGAGGATCCGTCGCAGATGCCGCCGAGACATCGATCAGTGCGTGCGACGGGTTGCCTGCTCGTGGCGTTCTGCTGCCCGGCCGGGGCGTATCAGCTGAACTATTCGCTGGACATGGCGCTCGGCTACAGCGACAACATCAACCAGAGCGCGACCGATCCGGTCGGGCAGGCGATAGCGATTCCGCGCCTCGACTTCGACTTCAAGGAAGAAGGCGCGTCGCTGCGCGTCAATGCCCTCGGCCAGATCGAATACCGCGACTACCTGCAGGGCGATTTCGGCAACGAGGTGCGCGGACAGCTCTCCGGCGTCGCGACCTGGATCATAGTGCCGCATCGCCTGAATTTCGATTTCGAGGATTATGCGGCGGTCCAGCCTGTCGACATCCTCGCGCCGAACGCGCCGAACAACCAGCAGCAGACCAACGTCTTCACGCTTGGACCGACGTTCGATTTTCGCGTCTATCAGACGCTGAACGGGCAGGCCGAACTGCGCCTGACCAACAGCACCGCGTCGGAAACCAAGGACTTCAACTCCAACCGCGTGCTCGGCGCGGTGCGCCTGATCAAGGATCTCAATCCGCTCGACCAGCTTTCGGCCAACGTCGAATACCGCGACATCCATTTCACCGATGCCAGCGGCGGCCCCGACTACAGCCGCGTCGATGGTTTTGTGCGCTACCAGAGCAAGCTGTCGCAACTCGATCTGGATCTTGCCGGCGGATACTCGCGCGTGAGTTTCTCCGGCGCCGGCGACGACTCGGGATTCATCGGGCGGGCGGTGCTGACCTGGCGCGCAACGGCGAGCAACACGTTTTCTCTCGGCGTGGTGCGCCAGTTCGCGGACGCATCGCAGGACCTGGTCGTGGATCCGGCAGCGCTGGTCGCGGCCGCGCAGGGCACCGGCATCGTCGTCGGTTCGTCGGCAATCACGCCGGACGTATACCAGGAAGATCGCCTCCAGGCCGGCTACGGCTATCAGAGCGAGCGCTCTCGCGTGCGCATCGACCCGTACTACAAGAAGCTCGACTACCTGCTCGACCCGATGCTCAACCAGACGTCGCACGGCGTTGTCGCCGGCATCAGTTACCGCATGCGGCCGCTGTGGACGCTCGCGTTCGACGTCACGGAAGAAAGGCGCGACTACGGCACGATCGATCGCCGCGACGAGGACCGGCGTTACGACCTGAGCTTCACCGATCAGCTGGCGCGGCACTGGAGCGTGCGCGCGGACCTGATTCGCAACGAGCGCAAGAGCACCGAGCTCGACCAGGGGTTTCGCGAAAATATCGCGTTCCTCACGCTGATCTTCAAGCGCTGATGCAAGCCATGTCCCGGCCGCTGCGATTGCTGATACTCACCGACACCGCGATCCTCGGGCAGGGCGGCAGCGAACGCTTCCTGCGCAATCTGCTGGCCAATCTTCCCGCCGAGGACTACTCGGCCGATGTCATCCAGCTCGTCGCGCCGCCGTCGGCGAGCCAGTGCGTCGCGCGCTTCGAAGGCCGCGCGATCCGGCTGATCTATCGGCCGATCGAGGCCCTGTACGCGCCGCGCGGAATTGCCGCCTACGGGTTCGTGCGCCAGCACGCGCTGCGCGGCAACTACGACATCCTGCAATCGCACCACGAAAAGTCGGACCTGATCAGCGCGTTGCTGCCGCGCGTGCGCGGCCTGCGGCGGATATCGAACCGGCGCGACCTCGGCTTCCAGAAGAGCCGCCGGGTCCGCGCCGTGATGCGCCGGGCGAACTCGCGCTTCGATCGCATCGTCGCGCCGAGCAAGGCGATTCTCGACGAGCTGGTCGCCGACGAGAACGCCGACGATGGCCGTTGCCTGGCTATTCCGAATGGCGTCGATGCCGGACGCTTCGCGCCGGCTTCGGCGGCGCGGCGCTCGCAGCTGCGGACGGCTCTGGGCTTCGCCGATGGCGACTGCCTGATCGGCTGCGTCGCGAGCTTCACGCCGGTCAAACGCCACGCGCTGCTGCTCGACACGTTTGCGCAATTGCATCGGGAAAGTCCGGAGTGCCGCCTGGTGCTCGTCGGCGATGGCCCGCTGCGCGGCGAAATCGAAACCCGGGCGCGGGCGCTGGGCGTCGCCAATGCCGTCCACTTTCTCGGCGCACGCGCCGATGTCGAGCACGTCCTGCCTGCCCTGGACATCTTCGTGCTGGCATCGAGTACCGAAGGCATGTCGAACGCGATTCTGGAAGCGCAATCCTGCGGCTTGGCGGTAGTCGCGACTGCTGTCGGCGGCAATCCCGAAGTCATCGAGCACGAGGTGACCGGTCTGCTGGTGCCGGCCAGCGAACCGGAGGCGCTCACCGCCGCCCTGCGCGATCTCGTCGCCGCGCCGGGCCGGCGCGCGGCATTCGGCGCCGCCGCGTCGCGAATGGTCGCGCGCGACCGTTCCCTGGAGGCGATGGCGGCGGCGTACGCGCGCCTTTACCGCGAACTTGCCTGCAGTGATCCAGCCGATGCGCACTGACCTTCACGTGCTGCACGTCCGTTCGAGCGCCGGCCTGTACGGCGCCGAGTACGTCATCCTCGGCCTGGTGCCGGAGCTCGAGAAGCTCGGCATCGGCAGCACGCTGCTGTGCCTGGACAATCAATACCTCGACCAGCAGCCGTTGTTTGCCAAGGCCAGCGCGCTCGGCCTGCCGGCGCTGCGTATTCCGTGCCGTGGCCGCTTCGACCTGGCCACGATAAGAGCGCTGCGCAAGGCGCTGGCGAGCCAGCCCAATGCCCTGCTGCATGTCCACGACTACAAGAGCGCGCTGAATGCATGGATCGCACGCGGCCGCGGCCGCACGCCGATCGTGGCTACCGGGCACGGACAGTTTTCCTCGAGCGCGCGCCTGCATCTGTACCATCGCGTCGAGTTGTCGTTGATGCGGCGCTTCGACCGCGTCTGCATGGTGTCGGATGAAATGCGGCCGCTGTTCACGGCTGCCGGCGTCCGCGACGGCGCGATCCGCCTGATCGAAAACGGCATCGATACGCTCCGGTTTTCTCCCGACGCCGTGCCGTTTCCGCGCGCCGAGTTCGGCATTGCCGGCGATGCCGTCGTGTTCGGCAGTGCGATGCGCCTTACCGCGCAGAAGAACGTGACGGGCCTGATCGACGCGTTCGCGCGGGTCGCGCGCGAAGTCGCCCGAGCGGTGCTCGTGATCGCAGGCGAAGGCGAACTGCGCGAGGCGGCGACCGCGCGCGCCGGCGCACTGGGCATCGCCGACCGCGTGCAGCTGATCGGCGCGCGCGACGACATGCCGCGCTTCTACGCAATGCTCGACGTCTTCGTGCTGCCGTCGCTGTACGAAGGACTGCCGCTGGCGTTGCTCGAAGCGATGTCCATGGCGCGAACGGTTGTCGCGACGCGAACCGGCCAGGTGGCCGGGGTGCTCGAAGGCCTGCCGGCCGAACTGGTGCCGGCCGGCGACCCGGTGGCGCTGGCCGAGGCGATGCGCAGGGCAATGTCGAACCCGGTCGATACGTCCCGGCTGCGCGAGCGTGTCGTCCAGCGCTATTCGCTTGCAACGATGGCCGACGCCTACGCCGGCCTGTATCGCGAAGTATGGGGGGAGCATGAGCGCGCGGCTGCCTGAGTACCGGACCTACGCCGGCAACACACGCGTGAGCGCGCCGCCGCGCATGGAGCCGGGCATGCCGGGCGCCGACGCAGCGGCGAACCCGCGGCAGAACTGGCTGCTGTACCTGTTCCTGTTCCTGCTGCCGTTGCAGAACCTGCAGACCGGCTACATGCCGAACCTCGGCGGCGGCTTCAACTTTCTCAACATCGGTTTCGGGCTGGCGCTGCTCGGCGCATGGCGCTGCGGCGGCAGCGTGGCGCGCTGGAGTTCCGTGCAGACGTGGGTGTTCGCGTATGTCGCCTATTCGTTCGCTTCGCTGGCGATCGGATATACCAATGTACACAGCGATACCGAAGACCACTTCGGCCTGCTCAAGGACTCGATCCTGGCAATCATGCTGATGTTCCTCGCGCAGATGAGCGCCAGCGACTGGCGCACGATGCGGCGGATCATCCTGGTCATGCTGCTGCCGCTGCCGTACATCCTGCGCGTGACCTGGAACCAGCACGCCAGCGTCAGCAGCTGGCATTACAGCGACAGCTTGCGCATTTCCGGCACGTTCTCCCTGCTCGGCGCCAACGAAATGGCCGCGTTCTGCGTGACCATGGCCGTCCTGATGTTCGCGCTGCTGCTTGCGGCGCGGCTTTCGACTGCCTGGCGCGTGACGCTCGTGGCAGGCATCACCTGCGTGACGATCGGCGTGATGTGGTCGTACTCGCGCACCGCGTACATCGCGCTGCTGCTCGGCCTGGTGTCGGTCGTGCTGCTGTGGCGCGGCCGCTGGAAGATGCTGCTGCCGCTGTTCGCCGTGGCGCTGATCGCGCCGAACTTCATTCCCGCGTCGGTGATCGAGCGCTTCGACAGCACGACGATCGAGGAGGGCAAGCGCGACGAAAGCACGCAGATGCGTTTCGAATTCTGGCAGATCGCCTGGGACAACTTCACCGAGCATCCACTCGTAGGCAGCGGATATCACACGTTTCACCACGACGAGATCAATCCGCACAAGATGGACACGCACAATTTCTTCATGCGCGAGCTGACCGAGAAGGGCCTGATCGGCTTGTTCATCACGATCGCGATGCTGCTGTCGATACTCAAGGCGTGCTGGCGGACGATGAAGGCCGCGCCTGCCGGCAGCCTGGCGTATGCACTCGGGCTCGGCATGGTCGGTGCGTGGCTGGCGCTGATACTCGGCAACTGCTTCGGCGACCGCTTCACCTACTACCCGGTGATCGGCTACTTCTGGGTCTTTCTCGGGCTGACGCTGAAAGCGCGCGAACTCATCGATGCCGAACGCGACGCGATCGTCGCCGAGCCGGCGCCGCCGCCTCCGGTCCGGCAGTACGCCCAGCCGAGGAGCGCCGCCAGTGGCTGATTCGGCGCTGCCAGTTCTGATGTACCACGGCCTGCACGACGGGCCGCAGGATTCGGGCGTGTACGATCGGGTCTACAGCGTCGAACCGCATGTGTTCGAAGAGCAGCTCGACTGGCTCGCCGGCAACGGCTATCGCACGGCACGGCTGCGCGATCTCGATCCGCAACGGCCCGATCGCGCGCGCCACGCCATCATCACGTTCGACGACGGCGACATCTCGAATCTGCGCGTCGCGCTGCCGGCACTGGTGAAACGCCGGATGGTCGCCGAATTTTTCGTCACGGCCGATTTCGTCGGCCAGCCGGGCAGGCTGGCGCCGCAGGACCTGCGCACGCTGGCCGATGCCGGCATGAGCGTGCAGGCGCATGGCAACAGCCATCGCTATATGGACGAGCTCAGTCTGGCGGAAGTCGAACACGAACTGAGCGACAGCAAATACCGGCTCGAAGCGTTCCTCGACGAGCCCGTCACGGCATTGGCGCTGCCCGGTGGCCGTGGCGGCGAGCGCGAGCGCACGCTTGCGCTCGGCATGGGTTATATCGACGTGCTCGGTTCCGTTCCCGGGCGCAATCGACGCTGGTCGCGCGGACACTACCTGCAACGCCTGGCCGTCACGCGCGGCCTTGCGCTCGCGGATTTTGCCAGCATGGTTTCCGGACGCGGCGTCCTGCCGGTCGCCATGCAGGCGCGATATCACGTCCTGGCGTGGGCCAAACGACTGCTCGGCAACCAGCGCTACGAGCATTTCCGCGCACGGATGCTCGACCGATGAGCGCCTGGATCTTCTGGTCGAGCGTGATCCTGATCGCGTATGCGTACGTCGGCTACGCGCTGCTCGTATCGCTGCTGGCGCGCGCCCGCGGCAGCGCCCCGCCGAAGCTGGCGCACACGCCGCCGGTCACGGTCGTCATCACGGCATACAACGAGGCGCCGCGGATCGCCGCGCGCCTGCGCAATATCCTCGCGCAGGACTATCCGGCCGACCGGCTTTCCATCGTCGTCGTCAGCGACGGCAGCGAGGACGGAACCGAACGCGCGGCCGCGATCGACGATCGCGTGCGCGTTCTCGCGTTGCCGGAAAACACCGGCAAGGCCGCCGCCCTGAATGCGGCGATGTCGGCCGTCCGGACCGAATTCGTCGCATTCACCGACGCGCGCCAGTCCTTCGCGCCCGATGCGCTGCGAAGGCTGCTGGCGGCGTTCGCCGATCCGCGCGTGGGCGCCGTCACCGGCGAATTGAGGATCGTCGAAACCGCCGGCGCCCGCGCCGGCGACACCGGGTTGTACTGGCGCATGGAACAGTCGCTGCGCGAGGGCGAGGCGATGCTCGGTTGGCTGCACGGCGTCAGCGGCGCGGTCTATGCGCTGCGCACGGAACTGTTCCGGCCATTGCCGCCCGGAACGATCCTCGACGACATGTGGCTTCCGCTGCACGTCGGTTTCGCCCGCCGCCGCATCTGGATGGCGCGCGACGCGATCGCGTTCGACGTCGCCAGCGCGACCGGCGCCGAGGAGTACCGGCGCAAGCTGCGCACGCTCGCCGGCAACTGGCAACTGATCGCGCGCCTGCCGCGCCTGCTGAAGCCGTGGCGCAATCCGCTTTTCTTCCCGTGGTTCTCGCACAAGTTCCTGCGCCTCGTCGCACCGTGGGCGCTGATCGCGGCGTGGGTCGTGTCGGCCACGCACGCCGGCGACTTTTACCGGCTCGCTTTTTTCCTGCAAAGCGCTGCCTACATCGTCGCCGCGTTCGCGCTGCTGGCGCCGCGCATCGCCTCGCGCATTCCGCTCCTGTCCGCCGCCGGCGGTTTCGTCATGCTCAATACGGCGGCGCTGCTGTCCTTGCCGGCGTGCCTGGCGCTCGACTCGCGCCGGCTTTGGAAGAAACACTGATGGCCAAGCTGCTGGTCCTGACTTCCCGCCTGCCGTATCCGCCGCGCGAAGGCCACCAGTTGCGGGCCTGGCACATCCTGCGCGCGCTGGCCGGCGCGCATGAAATCAGCCTGCTCAGCTTCGTGCGCGACGACGATGAGCCGGACGGCTGCGGACCGTTGCGGGAAATGCTCGTGCATTTCGAGACCTTTTCGATTCCCGCGCAGCAGTCGGCCACGCGGCTGGCCAGTGCGGCGGCCAGGAGCGTGCTCGGTTCGAGTCCGTTCGTCGCGGAAAAGTATACATCGGCGCAGATGCGCCTGCGCGCATCGGCGCTTGCCAACGTCGTCGATCTCGTGCACGTCGACATGCTGCCGCTCATGGCGCTGATTGGAGAACCCGACAAGCGCGTGCCGGTCGTGCTCAATGCGCACAATGTCGAGCACGCGCTGCTGCGCCAGCGCGCGGCGATCGAGCCGCACTGGCCGCAACGGCTGTTCCTGCGCAACCAGGTGGCGAAGCTGCACGCCTACGAGCGCGACGCCTGCCGGCGCGCCAGCCATATCCTCGCCTGTTCGCAGGACGACGCGGACGCGCTCGCGGCGCTGGCGCCGGAAACGCCGGTCTCGGTCGTGCCCAACGGTGTCGACACCGAACGCAATCGACCCGCCGCGAGCGCCATCCCGGTTCACCCGCCGCGGCTCGTGTTCGTCGGGCAGATGGGCTGGTTTCCGAATCGCGACGGCGTGCAATGGTTCCTCGACGACGTCTTCCCGCGCGTTCTCGCCGAGCGGCCGGAAGCCGAATTCGTGCTCGTCGGCAAGTCGCAGGGTTTGCGCGTGCCTGCCGCCGTGCGCGGGCACGTGCGCTTGCCCGGTTTCGTCGAGAGCCTCGACAGCACGATTCACGAGTCCGACGTCTACGTCGTGCCGCTGCGCACCGGAAGCGGGACGCGGCTGAAAGTGCTCGAAGCGATGGCGTTCGGCAAGGCGATCGTCACCACGCACATAGGCGCGCAGGGCATCGAACTCGAACCGGGCGCGGAAGCACTGTTCGCCGACAGCGCGGATGATTTTGCCGCCGCTGTCCTGCGCCTGATCGCCAATCCGCACGAGGCGGCGCGCCTGGGATCGGCGGCCCGGACCAAGGCGCAACTGCTGTACGACTGGAACACGATTGGCCAGCAGGTCGTCACGACCTATGCGCGCCTTCTCCAGGATCAGCGTGACGGTTCGCGCGCGCGCCAGCGATAGAGCGCTTCGCCGATCAGTTCGTGGATCGCCGACTCGGTCTTGATCAGCGCCGAACTTTGCGGCAGGTAGTAGCCGATGCCGCCCGGCGGAACATAACGGCGATCGCTGGCGTAAACGCAGGGCTCGAAGCCGGCAGCGCGGAATGCGATCAGCGCGCGCGGCAGGTGTATCGCCGAACTGACGAGCCAGATCCGTTCCGGCAACGCGGGGCTCAGCAGGCGCAGTCGCTGCGCATTCTCCCAGGTCGTCTGCGACTGGTCCTCGCGCCGGATCGAACCGGCGGGAACGCCGAGCAATTCCGCCATGCGCTGCATCGCTGCGCTTTCGCTCGTTGCGAATGGGCCGCCACCGGCGAACACCAGCGTCGCGCCGGGTGAGCGGCGCCACAGTTCGATGCCGGCCAGAGCGCGCCGGATGCTGTCGGATTCGAGCGAATTGAAATCGCCCGCGTCGGCTGGCTCGCGTTCGAAGCCGGCGGCGAGGACGACGATCGTAGCCGGCGCGGGTTGCGCGCAAGCGTCGGATGCGGGAACGCGCGCCTCGATCTGACCCACCAGCAGGTTCGCGCCGACAGGACACATCGACACGATCAGCAGGCACGCGACGATCGCCGCAATCCAGCGCAATGCGCGCGGAAAGCGCCGCCAGCCAACGAGCATTCCCAGTGCAAGCAGGAGCCCGAAGGCCAGGGGGGACAGGAACATGCGCGGCAGATTAGCTGCCGCCGGCTCCGGCGTGAAGTGTCAGGCCCGAACCGGCCGGAGCGTCATTGGCAGGTGCCCGTGCTCGGCGAGGAGAAGTCGCTGCGGAACAACGTGTCCTCGCACAAGCCCTGATATTGCGTGGCGCCGATGTCATAGCCGCCATTCGACGGCCGCGGCAGGCTGCGTGAATCGGTCGGCAGCGTGCCGACCGACGTCGCCGCCGCATTGACCAGCGGGCTGTTCGGCGCGGGCAGCGAGTTGAAAGCGGACAGGCTGGCGTTGGCAAGTTTCGGGTCGACGTTGCAGATGTTGCCGGTGCCTTGCGGACAAGCATTGTCCTTGGCCTGCCAGACGAGATTTCCGGCATAGCTGGCCGGCCAGGTGCTGGCCGAAATCTTGTCCCAATAGAAGAAGCAGGACTGCGGCTGCGGGTGCAGGTTCGCCTTGACCCAGTCCGGCTTTCCTAGCAGAGCGGTGTTCTGAATCGCGATCGACGACGTGGAATCGCCGTTGATCGCCAGAATCAGGCAATCGCCTTCGCCGGTGATCGTGTCGTAGCGCACGACTGCCTTCAATCCGCGCTGGATCGACAACACCAGCGCGTTGCCGAGCGCGCGGCAAATGTCGCCGGAGGTGTCTGCTCCGCCCGAGTTGTTGCCGGTCATGCGGCCGACGCCGCTGAAGTACGAGCAGTTGCCGACGATCACCGAGTTTTCGACGGTCGGCGAGCCGGCGAGCTTCATCTGGTTGCCGGCGTTGCCCTCGGCATGCGACTGCTGCACGCTGATCGTCGCGGTCGTATCCGCATAGAGAAGGTCGAGTCCATCCTGCGTGTTGTGGTGGAACCAGGAATTGCGGAACACCCAGTTCCCGCTCGTCGTTGTCGTGCCGAGTCCGTCGCCGTAGCCGCCTTCCTGCTGTCCCCAGCAGTCGAAAATCTTTCGGCCCGGGTAGGTTTCCGAGCATCCGTTCCATGCGATTTCGACCGAGTCGAAGAGCATCGTTCCCGAATCGGACGAGCCGGCCGCTTCGGTCAGGTCGCCATCCCAGCCGGCCCAGCCGTTGGCGACGATCTGCACGCGCTTCAACGTCCAGTCGCGCAAGCGGCCGGCGAGAATTCCACGATTGGCCATGCCGTGGATGTTGACGTCCTGCAGCAGGACATTGCTCGAGTCCTTGGCCAGTATCGCGCGCGACGCCCATGGTCCGAACGGCGGGCTCGTGCGATTGCACGTGTCGGCGCTGTTGCCATTCATGTACATCTCGATGCACGGGCTATGGTCGGTTATCTCCAGGCATGCCAGCACGACATTGCTGCTGCCGAGCATCGAGATGACCTGGGCCGAATGCTCGCTGCCCCACAATTCGGGTGGCGCCTTGCAGCCCTGGTCCCAGCCCATGCCGAGGATTCGCGTCGGCAGCGCGGCCGTGCCTCCCGGGATGTTGGCCATGTAGCAGTCCCAGGACCAGCTCTGGTTGCAGGCCGGATAGGCCTTGGCGCCGGGCGCGTTCAAGCCCATCTCGTAACTGCCCGGACCGATCATCAATGTGTCGCCGCCGTGCAATGCCAACGTCGGGTATGCGCTGTCGCCCTGCGGCGGCAAGGCATCGAACGGATGGTGCCACGCGCAGTTCTGTGCGCTTCCGGAACCGGGGTATGCCGCATTGGTCAGCCCGTTGCACTGGCTCTTGGTCCCGCCGTCGGCGCGGACATAATAGGTCGCGGCGCTCACGTGAGTCGAAATAATAATTAGCGCAAGCAGACTGAGTAAAATTTTCATAGCGGTTTGGAAAGCATAAATAAATTGCAAACAAAGAAGAATTTACCCACGTATATTTGCGACGCAGTCGCGCGGCGGATTCCGGATGAAATCCGCTGCGGTTTTGCGATAAGCGGGAAATTTTGCGGGAGATCAGGTCACTTGCGCGCGCCAGCAGCGGGGCAACGCGTCAATCGTGACCGGGCGACTCGGCACGGTTCGTACACTTTTTTCATTGCTCATTCGGGCGGTAAAAATTGCAACGGGAGCTTGCCAGAATAAAACTGGCGCGGCAATAAAAAAACGCGTCGATTCAGGTAAATAAACAGGCTGATCCAGGCATCCCCACGAAATCTGCATGAATCGCAGATTAATGCTGCGGCAGCGCTCGCTAATATCGTGGATACGATATAAAAATCTTGTAGTGAAAGTGCAAGCGGGATGTGCGGTCGCCGATTCGGCGTTGCGAATCCGGCGGCAGACTACGACGTGGGGGAATTTCCAGGCGCCACGCCGCCGATCAGCGCGGCGCTGCGCAGCACCTTGTGGCCGTGGCGGATGCTGCGCCGCAGATAGCGGCGCGCCCAGGCGCGATGCGGGCTGGCGAGCAATGCGCGGCCCATCTGGTAGTAGGCATCGATCAGTGCCGCGTTGAGTTCGTTGCGATATGCCGACGCAAACGACGCCCGGCGCAGCAGCGAGCGCACGATGAAGAGCCGGCGGCGGGCCATCGAAGCCGGCGCGCGGCGCCGCGAGATCTGGTCCGAACGCCCGGTGTCGCGCCGGAACCCGTCGTATTCGAGATACGCGCCGGGTCCCTGCGCGCACATCCGCGCAAAGAATTCCCAATCGTTGTAGTAGCGGAAGCGTTCGTTGAAGCATCCGGCCGCCACGACGCATTCGCGCCGGATCACCAGGCCGCTCAGATAAAACAGGTCGCCATTGATGATCGCCGGAAAGAAGTCGCCATGCAGAAGGCGTGCGCGCCTGCTCCGGGTTGCAAGTTCGATGCTCGTGGATTGCAACGGGACGCGATGGAACTTTGCGTGCGACCAGCCGGGAGAGTCCCCGGCGACGATCCGGTCCAGCGCCGGTTGCGCCGGCGTCGCCATCGTGCCGCCCTCGACGCTGACGAACGCCAGCGCCGGATAGGCGGCGAACACCTGTTCGATATTCGCCAAGGTTCCGTCGAGCCAGTAGTCGTCGGAGTCGAGAAAACAGACGTGGCTGCCGCGCGCGTGTCCGAAGCCCAGGTTGCGTGCGGCGCTCGCATGGCGTTGTGGCGAGCTGATCAATTCCAAACGCGCATCTTCGCCAAAAAGCCGCTCGAGCAGGTCCGCCGTGCCATCGGTCGAGCCGTCGTCCACGACGACGACCTGCACGCGCCGCAGCGGGTCCTGGTCGAGCACCGACTGGATCGCGCGCACAACCAGGGCGCGCCGATTGTGCGTCGGGATCACCACGCTCAGGAAGCAGGGAACGGCGGCGTTCGACATGCCCAGGTTCGTCGGTTCAGTCACAGTGGGGTTTGCTGAATACATCATTCGACGTTGCGCATGAATCGCAATGCAACGCCGAGCGGCAACCCGCCGGCACCCTTCGAGGAAGCAAGCCGATGAACCACGATGACTGAGCGGGCGCGAGTCAGCGTAGCGACGCACTACGTGCGCTATGCGCTGGGCAACGTGCTGGTCATGGTCGCCGGCTTCGTGTCGTTTCCGATCATGACGCGCCTGCTCGACACGGGCCAGTACGGCATCCTCGGTTACTACGATGCGTGGCTGCTGATCCTCGCCGGGCTGTTCAAGCTTGGTGCGCAGCACACGATCCTGCGCTTTTATCCGCACGCCGGCGGCGCACCGGCGCTCGCGCGCTTCGGCGCCAACTTCATCCTGCTGCCATTCATCGCCAGCACCGTCCTGTGGCTGCTGGCAATCGCCGCCTATGGCGTCATCGTCTACATCGAGCCCCCGGAAGCCGCGCCGATCGGCTGGATCATGCTGATCCTGCTGCTGCCGACGATCTGGGTCAGCTACGCCGGCGCGTTCGCCTACGCCGAAGAAAGATCCGACATTTCCGTGCGCATCAGCGTTGCCCAGCGCTGGTCGGAAACGCTGTCGATCCTGGTCATCATCTATTTCGTCGAGCGCAGCACGCTCGGCGCCTATTCGGCGCGGCTGCTCGTCGCCGTCGCATTCGCCTGCGGCCTTGCGCTGTGGCTGCGCACGCAAGTTCCGATGCGTGCGCGCGACTTCGACCGCGCGGCCTACTTCGACGGGCTGCGTTACGGCCTGCCGCTCGTCGCCAACGAGATCGCCACGAACCTGCTCTCGTTCGCCGATCGGCTGATGCTGCGGCAGATGCTCGGAGACTTCGCGGCCGTCGGCGTCTATACGATCGGCTACGGCCTGGCCCTGAACCTCAACAACCTGTTCAACTTCGCGCTGTACAACGCCTACACGCAGGTCAGCATTCGCGAGTTCGAAACCAAGGGTCCGGAAGCGGTCTTGCGCACCAAGCGCGCGGTGTTGCACATCCTCGTCTATGTGTGCGTCGGCATGGCCGTCGGCCTGATCTGCGTCGGGCCGGACGTGCTGCTGCTGATGGCCGGCGCCGACAAGCACGCGTCCGTGCCGGTGTTCGTGCTGATCGGCGTGATCTACACGCTCGACGGACTGTTCGGGATCTGCGGCGCCGGCCTGCTGCTGCACAAGCGCTCGAGGACGGTCCTCATGCTGACCTTGGTTTCGGTGCTGATCAACGTCGGGCTCAACCTCGTGTGGATACCGCGATTCGGCGTAATGGGCGCCGTGTATGCCACGGCTGCGGCTTTCGTGGCGCTCAACGTGGGCAGATACCTGACCTGCCCGCGCGAGCTGCGCGCATTGCCGGACGCGAAGGCAACGGTGACCGCGCTGGCCCTGGGCGGCCTGTCGGTGCTCGTCGCGCACTATTCGGCGCTGGCCGGAGTCGAGTCGCACGCGCTGCGCTTCGCGTTGATGGTGCTGCTGATGCTGTTCGTGTTCGTGCTGCCTGCCTTCCTGATCGATCGTCCGTTGCGCGAGTCCGCCATGCGCTATCTGTTCGGGCGAACGACAGTATTCGACTGAGGTCCCGGGCGTCGGAGATGCTCTCGGGTCTCGTCATTTGCATGGCACGGAAGAAGGCGGCATGCATATCGCAATTCGCCGTGCCACCGGCAGCGGCAGCCGATCGTCCAGGCACATGGGCCCGAAGCGGGGCTCTGACTGGGCCGCACGAGTGGCGAACTCAGCGGCGCCACGTGCCTGAACATGCGTGGCGCATCGCTTGCACCGCATGGTGGTCGGCATTCGACTGCCCGAGCACTGTGCGCATATGGAATTAAGACACTCAATGAAAGCCCGCCGGCCGATCCTGGTCACCGGCGGCGCGGGTTATATCGGCAGCCACGTCGTGCTGCAACTCGTCGAGGCAGGCGAGAAAGTCGTCGTTCTG
>DATIEJ010000289.1:0-9195 GCA_035455825.1 Rhodanobacteraceae bacterium
CAGTTGTCGCAGTACCACGGCGAAGACGTCTACAGCGAACGCGACACGACGAGTTTCAATGCCGGCTACATGTTCAACAAGGAATGGAATTTCAAGTTCGACTACAAGCGCCTCGACCAATCCGGAGCCAAGCTGATCGCCGGCGCGACCGACGCCTTCAACCTGACCAGTTCCCACGGCTTCAACTATGGTGGCGAGCGCGTCGCCTTCCTGATGAATCCGACCGAATACAAGACCGACACTTTCAATTTTGCGTTGAACTGGGCCAACACACAGGCTTTCGTCACGGTCGGCTACTTCGGCTCGCTTTTCCACGACGACTTCGCCGGCGTTTCATTTTCGAACCCGTTCGTATCAGGGGGCAGCGGCGCTGCGCCAGTGCCGCCGACAGGCACGTCGCCAGGCGCGGCGTTCCCGATCAGCACTTTGAGCACACCGCCGAGCAACAGCTTCCATCAGTTCAACCTCAGTGGCGGCTGGATATTCAATCCGGGCCTCAAGCTGGTCGGCGGCATCTCGTACGCGCACAGCAAGCAGAATGAAAGCTATGACGGTACCTATACGACGACTCCGAACACGGCACCGGTGCTGCCGGTTGGCTCGCTCGACGGCAGGGTCGACGTCAAGCACGCCGACGCGAAGCTGTCCTGGCAATTGAATCCATCGTGGCTCTTCGCCGCCGGGGCCAAGTACAACGAGCGCGACAACAAGACGGCATCGTACAGCTACGACTTCATCGACCTCGGCGGCGAGGAACGCACCGCGGTCAATACGCCACTCAGCACGAAGCGGGAGCAGTTTGATGCCGGCGGCGACTGGCGCATCACATCGACCCAGAAGCTGCATTTCGGCTACGAGTACGACTACGTCGAGCGCTGGTGCCGGAACGAACTGGCGAACAACGCGCAGGGCGAACTGTCGTCGGTCAATGCCGGGTATTACACGACCGCCTCCTGCGTCCAGGTTCCGAAGGACCGCGAAAACCGGCTCGGCGCCACCTACCGGATCAAGGCGTGGGACAACTTCGACTTCAACGCGGGCTACACCTGGGGACGGCGCGAGGCCGACGTCAATCCGTCGTTCTACAACCCGATGCAGAGCGTGGCCGACGGTTTCGAAAACTTCGGTTACCGCGCATTTTTCGCCGCGTCACGCGAGCAAAACCTGGTCAAGGCCGGCGTCAACTGGCAAGCGACGCAGAAGTTCTCGCTCGGGCTGAGCGGGCGCTACACGCACGACGACTACTTCGATTCACCGCTCGGCGTGCAGAACGGCAAGACCGAGAGCGCGAACATCGACGCGAACTACGGGTTCACCGAAGACAACACGATCGGCGGCTATTTCACCTACCAGAAGCGGACGCGCGAACTGCTGACCGCGAGCGGACGCAACGCGGTTGCCCCGTTGACGACGTTGTGGAGCAACGACCTTGCCGATCGCAGCAACGCCGTCGGCCTCGATGGCCGGCAGAAGGGACTGATGGGCGGCAAACTCGAGTTTCGCGAAGACCTTGTGTACAACCTGGCAAAGACGAAGTACGTGACGATTCTCGGACCGGGAATCGCGCCGAACCTGAGCAACCAGGGCGAAGTGCCGAACATCAGCAGCGAACTCAAAGAGTTCCGCATTACAGGCGCGTATCACGTGGACCGCCAGTCGAGCATCTTTGGTGGCTATCAATACCAGAAGCTCAAAGCAACTGATTACCTCTACAACGGCTTCCAGTACGGGTACAACCCGACCGGAATGCTGGCGAGCAATCAGCAGGCGCCGAACTACGATGTCAACCTGGTCTTCATCGCCTATCGCTATAGTTTCCAGTGAGGCGTCGTTATCAACGACTGGTGCGGGACCGGATCACCGGTCCCGCATTTTTTGGCGTTGAGGGCAGCGTCTTCGCGCGATTCGCGAGCCAACCAACGGAGCGACCTTCATGAGCAAAGAAAACCCCGGGGCACTGCGGCGCATTTGGCGGTTCCTGCGCAAGCCGAGCGCGAAATGGTCGCTGTTGACCTTGCTGGTCGCGGGTTTTGTTGGCGGCATCCTTTTCTGGGGCGGCTTCCACACGGCGCTCGAGATGACGAACACGATGCCGTTTTGCATCAGCTGCCACGAGATGCGCGACACGGTCTACCAGGAATACAAGCAGACGATCCATTACTCGAACCGGACCGGCGTGCGCGCGGGCTGTCCGGATTGCCACGTCCCGCACGAGTGGGGACCCAAGATCCTGCGCAAGATCCAGGCGAGCATGGAAGTCTGGGGCAAGATCACCGGCGAGATCGACACGCCGGAAAAATTCGAAGCCAAGCGCATGGAACTGGCGACGAACGAATGGAACAAGATGAAGTCGGTCGATTCGCGTGAGTGCCGCAACTGCCACAGCTTCGACGGGATGAGCAGCGAGAAACAGAAACAATCGAACTACAAGCGCCACATGACGGCGAAGGACGAAGGCAAGACCTGCATCGACTGCCACAAGGGCATCGCCCATCACCTGCCGAAGGAATACCGGGATCCCGAGGAGGAAGAGTAGCCAGCGCGCCGCCGCGAACGGCTGGCCTGAAAAAGGCAGGCCTGAGCCGCGGTACTCGTATCCTCAGGCCGTTACCGCGACCTCGAAGCCACCGAGGTGGTTTGCGTCCGCAAGCTGCCGCATCTGGTCGCTGGCCTGCGCATCTGGCGCCCGGGTGACGCGGATCGGATAGTCGATCGGGACGTCGATCCACGGTTGCACGGCGCCACGCAAACCGATTTGCGCGGCGATCGATGATTTGCGCTGGCTGTCGAGGACGCTGGCAGCCACGCCAGCCAATGTGCCTCCACGCTTGGCAACCAGGCGGGCATACCCGACGGTGCGCCTGGCGTGTCCGCCCGATGGGCCGGCATCATCGCGATGCGAACCACTGCGATCGAGCGGATCCAGCGCATCGGCTACATCGTTGGCCAATTGCGCGAGCCGGGATTGCGACGTGATTGCCGTAACGCGGCGGTGGCGCACGCCAGTGCGTTGAACCGATTCGACGAGCGTGGCCGGCGTGTCGCGCAGCCGCGCCAGTTCGAGCGCGGCAGTGGAGGCGCCGGACAGCGCGCCGCGATCCTGCGCAAGGCAGCTGTTCGCCGCGAGGCTGGCGTGCGCGAGAGCTTGGGCGATCTGTCCTGCAAGCACGCGACCCGACGGTCCGTCATAACGCTTGCCGAGCATCGCGAGCGAATCGGCGATGCCGATCATGCCGACACGCAGATCGGCGAACGGACTGCCGGCGCCGGCGCGGCACAGCAGCAGGGCGTTATCGAGTCCCCGCACGGCCAGATCGGCGGCCGCGCGAAACGCGTCGAAATCGAATCGGGCGCCGGGCGTGAACGGTGCGCGGACGAAACTGGCCGCGTTCAGCACGGCAACCGGGTCGCCGGGCCAGGCGAAGTTGCGTGTCCCGGCGCCGGCGAGGATGCGCTGGTCGAACACAACCTGCCAGCGCGCCTGCACGTCGATCATGCGTCCCACCCAGCGTCGGGACGCGATTGTTTCGGCTTTTGCCAGCGCCCGGGCGACGCGTTCCCATGTCGCCTCGATGGAAATATCACGCAGTTGTCCGTCTTCGCGCCAGCGAAACCACGTGTCCCACACTTCGACCGCACCAGGATCCAGGAATGGAGAGGGGGCGTCTTTTTCGAGCATCGTCATCACGGGCGCGGGACCGGCGAAAAATGGTCGACTCGAGTATCAGCGCGCTGCGTTGCCGGCACTTGAGGAAGATCAAGTGCAGGCATCCAGTGGCGAATTGTTACAAACCGTTACGATCTGTTGCCGGCCCGTCGTACTGCAGAGCACGAGAGCACGTAATGTCCCCCTCGAAGCAGCCGTTACCCGGAACGTTCGAGGAAACACCATGAGCACCATGCCGGAAAACCTGACGATTTCCCCCGTCCCCGCTGTTCTGCCGACGCATCTTGACGCGCGGCCGGCCAGCCACATTGACCTGGATCAATTGCGCCAGCACGTCCAGGTACTGCGGCGACGGGTCGAGGCGGGCCAGTATTTGTATCGGTCAGGTCAGCCGTTCCAGGCGCTGTACCTGATCCGCGTCGGCTCGGTGAAAACCTGCGAACTGGCCGAAGATGGCCGCGAGCAGGTGACTGGCTTCCGGATGGCGGGCGAATTGCTCGGCGTGGAATCGATCGGCCTGCCCAGCTACGCTTGCGACGTCGTTGCGCTGGAAAGCAGCGAAATCTGGGAACTGCCGTACCCGCCAGTTCTGATGGCCTGCCTGCGCATTCCGGAATTGCAGCAGAGCCTGACCGACGCGATGGCCCGGGAAATCCGCCGCAATCGCTCATGGATGCTCGCTCTGGGCACGCTGACGGCCGAACAGCGCGTTGCCGCGTTCCTGCTCGATGTGGCGTCCCGCTACGAGGCATTGGGCTTCAGCGGCAAGCACTTCATCCTGCGCATGAGCCGCGCCGACATGGCAAGCTACCTCGCACTCAAGCACGAAACCGTCAGCCGCGCGCTGTCACATCTGGCGGAGACAAACTGCATTTCCGTGCAGCGCCGCGAAATGCGCATCGTCGATCGCGACGGCATGCAGCGGATGGCCGGATTCAGCGCACGCGTTCACTAGGTCCTTGGCGCCACAAGCCGAGTTCAGGAGCGGCCATCGAGCAACGCCCGCACAGCTGCGGCCAATTGCTCGCGCCGATAGGGTTTTCGCAATAGCGGAAGAGGCTTGGCCCCGCCCGGAGCGGATCCGGCAGCCGGGTGTTCGTAGCCCGAGGTGAGGAGAACGCGCAGGTCGGGACGCGCGCGTTGGGCAGCCCGGGCCAGTTCGTGGCCATCCATGCCGCTGCCAAGAATGACGTCGGTGAACAGCAGCCGCACATCGGTTCGATCCTGCAGCAGACGCAGTGCCTGCTCTCCATCCGGCGCTTCGCAGGTCGAATAGCCGAGCGAGTTGAGGAATGCCACCGCGATCGACCGCACCTCCGCTTCATCCTCGACGACGAGCACCGTTTCCTTCCCGCCGGATGAGACCGCGGGCGGCGCCTGGTCCTGGGCCGGTTCCTTGAAACGCGCAGCTGGCAGGTACATATCGATGCGCGTGCCATAGCCCAGGCGGCTATCAGCGACGAGGTGGCCACCCGACTGCTTGACGAAGCCATACACCATGCTCAGGCCAAGCCCGCTGCCGCGACCGCTTTCCTTGGTCGTGAAAAAAGGCTCGAAGGCACGCGCCAGCACATCCGGCGGCATGCCGAAGCCGGTGTCGCGGACCGTGATGACGACGTAAGTGCCGGGTGCAAGCTCGGCCGTGCTCTCGGCGTTCTCGATGACCTGCTCGCGTTCTGCCAGATACAGCGTGCCGCCGCGCGGCATCGCGTCGCGCGCATTCAGGGCCAGGTTCAGGATTGCCGTATCGAGCTCGCCCGGGTCGACGAATACGTTGGGCGATTCGGCTTCGCAATCGACGCTGACCTTGATCGGCTCGCCAAGCGTGCGCGCCAGGATAGGGCAGAGCTCCTTGAGCAGTTTGCGCGGATCGATCGACTGTGGATTCAGACGCTGGCGGCGCGCGAATGCCAGCAGCTTGCGCGTCAGTTCGGCCCCTCGCCCGACCGCTCGCAGCGCGCTGCCGAGAATCTCCTGGCTCTGGGGGCGGTTGGCAAGGTCGGCTTCGAGCAATTGCAGGTTGCCGGAGATCACGGTCAGCATGTTGTTGAAATCGTGCGCGACGCCGCCGGTCAGCTGGCCGACTGCTTCGAGTCGTTGCGCATGGGCCAGCTGCTCTTCCGTGCGGTAGCGCTGCATCGTGGCGGCGAGCAGGTGCGCCACGGACTGCAGAAAGTGTACTTTGTCGCTGTTGAACGCATCGCGGCCGCGCGCGACCGCGATCAGGGCTCCCATCGGGCGCGCCCGGTCGAGCAGCGGGGCTGCGACGAAATCACCATAGCCGGAATCAGCGAGCATGGAGCGGACGCGGTCGATCGCCGGGTTGCCCGCACTGTTCACATGGATAGCCGATGTCATCGCGAAGAATTCCGGCGTCAGCATCTCCGGCAGCAATTCCTGCAATTCCAGCGTCATGCCGACAGCGAAGCGAACGCGAATCGCCGTGGTGTTGGGCTGGGTTGCCACGATTGCGACGGCAGCAGTGTCCAGTTCGCTCGCGAGCAATCCGGGTATGCTTTCGAAGGCAAGGTCCTGGTTCGCCGACTCGAGCATCAGGCGGCCGATATCGGCAACGATCGCGTCGTAGCGTGCGCGTGCCAGCGCCTGGCGCGCGCGGTGGGACTCCGATATGTCGCGAACCGAGGCGACGTAGAAATCGCCATCTTCCGTCTGGATCGGACTCAGGGCAATCTCGACCGGGAACAGGGTGCCGTCGGCGCGCACGCCGGCGAGTTCCTGGCCACTGCCCATCGGGCGCAGGCGCGGCTGAGCAATGAACCGTTGCCGATGCAAGTGGTGGGTGGCGCGGACTTGCTCGGGCACCAGCGCATCAACGGACAACGAGCGCAATTGGGTCTTCGTGTAGCCGAAAAGGCGTTCGGCCTGCGGGTTGGCCAGCACGATCCGCCCCTGGGCGTCAGTGACGATCATCGCGTCCGGCGCCATCGCGAACAGAGCCTGGAGCGCAGCGGGATGCAGGGTCGCTCTGTCGCTCATCTCCGGCTAGCCCCGATCGACGCGGGCTGTGAAGATGTAGCCTGCTCCGCGCACCGATTTGATCAGCGCGGGCTGTGCGGGATCTGCTTCCATCTTGCGCCGCAAGCGTCCGATTTGCACGTCGATGGCCCGATCGAACGGACCGGCATCACGGCCGTGGATCCGATTCATCAGATCGTCGCGCGACAGCACGCGGTTCGGGTTGGCAATGAACGCATCGAGCAGCTCGAATTCGCCGGTCGTCAAGGCAATGACTTTGCCACCTGCGTCGGTCAGTTCGCGCGAGCCGATGTTCAGGCGAAATCCGCCGAAGCGAATGTGGCCGTGCTGTGTGCCGACAGCACTTGCCGATTCGGATGCGCGGCGCAAGACACTGCGGACGCGCGCCAGGAGTTCGCGCAGGTCGAACGGCTTGGTCACGTAATCGTCGGCGCCCAACTCGAGACCGACGACGCGGTCGATCGAATCGCCGCGCCCGGTTACTATGATCAGTGCGCCTTTCCAGCGCTCGCGCAGGTATCGCGTCAGGATGAAACCGTCTTCGCCCGGCAATCCCAGATCCAGCAGGACGACGTCGATATCCTGGGCGTCGATCACCGCACGCATCGCAGAGCCATCGGCGGCGGCGGCGACGTCGAAACCTTGCGCCGAAAAATAGCGCTTGATGATGTCGACGATGTCCTGATCGTCATCGACAACGAGCAGACGAGGGTGTTTGGTGCCGGGTGTGCCAGCGATAGTGTCGGCCGACATTGCGCGTGTATTTGCCGAAGTTTCCGCATGATGCACCGAGGCCGCGTCGACGTCCACATTCCTCGCCTACTCGCAACGGCGGCTTTTCGGGCGGTAGCGCGGCTGCGCCGGTGCACACCAGGTGCAGACATGCGCGTTGGACGAGAAACGGGGTCCCTCGTTGACTCGTACGCCGGCAAGTCGCAGGATGCGGCTTTGCTGACGGAGGGGTCTGCCAGCACGCTGCGCATTCTCTCCTGGCATTGATCCAGATCAGCGCAAACCGCGCAGCGGCTCGGCAAACTACTGCACAGACGATATGGGCTGATGACGCGGAGAGCGGTGATGAAGATGAAGCAGGCAGCAGCAACGTTGGCGGTTTTCGCGGCCATTGCAATGGCCGGTGCAATGGGCGCAGGCGTCGCCGCGGCAAAAGGCGCTCCGGCACCGGCGAGTGCAAGTTCCAGGGGCGATTTCGGACCTCCGCAGGGCGAGCCGATTCACGCCATCCTGACGAGTCCGCCGAACGTGCCGGCAGCGCTCAATCGCAAATACCCGGCCAAAGTCATCGTCGAACTCGAGGTGATCGAAAAGGAAATGCCGATCTCCGAGGGAGTGACGTACACCTTCTGGACTTTCGGCGGCACCGTGCCTGGCAGCTTCATTCGCATCCGCCAGGGCGACACGGTCGAGTTCCATCTGAAGAACAATCCGAACAGCAAGATGCCGCACAACATCGACCTGCATGGCGTCACCGGTCCCGGCGGCGGCGCGGCGTCGAGCTTCACCGCCCCTGGTCACGAATCGCAATTCACGTTCGAGGCGCTGAACCAGGGCCTATACGTCTATCACTGCGCCACGGCGCCGGTCGGCATGCACGTCGGCAACGGCATGTATGGCTTGCTCCTGGTCGAACCGCCGGAGGGCCTGTCGCCGGTCGATCACGAGTACTACGTGATGCAGGGCGATTTCTATACGACGGGCAAATACCGTGAGAAGGGCCACCAGCCGTTCAACATGGAAAATGCGATCGACGAAAAACCAACCTATGTGCTCTTCAACGGCGCCGAAGGCGCGCTGACCGGCGACAAGGCGCTGACGGCCAAGACCAACGAATCGGTGCGCATGTTCGTCGGCAACGGCGGACCGAACCTGGTCTCGAGCTTTCATGTGATCGGAGAGATCTTCGACAAGGTGCGCTACGAGGGCGGAACGCACGAGCAGGAAAACGTGCAGACGACATTGATTCCGGCTGGCGGCGCCGTCATGGTGGAATTCCACACACAGGTTCCGGGCAGTTACGTCATGGTCGACCACTCGATCTTTCGCGCATTCAACAAGGGCGCGCTGGCGATCCTCAAGGTCGATGGTCCCGAGGACAAAACGGTCTATTCCGGCAAGGAGGTCGACGCGGTTTATCTCGGCGACCGCTCGGCGCCGAATCTCGCCGCCGTTACCGTGGCGGCGAAAGCCGCGCAGAGTGGCACCCTGACGCTCGAAGATCAGGTCAAGGCTGGCGGGGAGTTGTTCAACGGCACATGTTCGGTCTGCCACCAACCCAACGGCGCAGGTCTGCCCAACGTGTTCCCGCCGCTGGCAAAATCCGATTACCTTGCCGCCGATCCGAAACGCGCGATCGGTATCCTGTTGCACGGCTTGACCGGCAAGGTCACGGTGAACGGCAGCGAATTCAATTCGGTCATGCCGCCGATGAACCAGCTCAACGACGACGAGGTCGCGAACATCCTGACCTATGTGCTCAACAGCTGGGGCAATCCGGGTGGCCGGATCAGCGCGGA
>DATIEJ010000290.1:0-2478 GCA_035455825.1 Rhodanobacteraceae bacterium
AAACGATCAGTCGCGGAGTCGAAGTCGATTTCCGCGACGCCGAAGATCGCGTTCGCGCCGGCGCGGGAGATTCGCTTGGAGTGGGTGGCGGCAGGTAGCGAAGATCTGTCTGATCTGCTCTGACCCTGCCGTTCTATTCTGGACCTGCCGTCATCCCCGCCGAAGCGGGAATCCATTTTGCTTTTGCATTGGCAAGTTAAGATCAAGATGGATCCCCGCTTTTGCGGGGATGACGACTTGTTGGAAGGTTCGCGCGAAACGCGAGGTCCCCGCGAAAGGGCGAGGTGACCTGCGCCTGCGGCACCTCCGCATCCCGGCCCCTCGCGTTACGAACAGGATTGTCTTCGATTCATGCCTGGGCAGTGCCAGCCGGACCGGCCTCGGCGACGGCTGCCGGGACCGAGTCCTCGAGTTTGCGCTGAGCCCGCGCCAGCCATGCGCCCGTAGCAGCCCACGTCAGCGCAATTCCGGCGCCGACGATTGCGGCGGTGGCGGGTTGATGCGCGAGGACTTCGATCGCCGTCTTGAGCCAGCCGCTCAACGCGTCCGAGCCGCGGTAGACGACGGTATCGATGAAATTCTTTGCCTTGTACTTGGCTTCGGCCGGGACGACCGTGAACAGCATCTCGCGGCCCGGCCGCACGAACCCGTGTTCGCCGGCGCGGCGCGCAATCATGACGACGGCGAGCACGGCGAACGTCGGAGAAATGGCCAGCCAGACGAAACCGCCGACAATCAGCACTGGCACCGCAATGAGCAGGACGCCAACACCGAGCCGTTGCGCGATGCGGCCGGTGAAAAACAGTTGCGTCACGATCGCCAGCGACTGGACGATCATGTCGATAATGCCGAACACGCGGGTCTGGTCCGCGCGGTTCGGAAATGCGGCTTCCACAAGCCGCGCCTGGTCGAAGTACAGGAAGACCGTCGTCGCTGCGAGCAGCAATACGTACACCGCGCTGCCGAGCAGGAATGGCGAGCGCAAAACCTGGGCCGCGCCCGCGAACGGACTCCCGCCCAGGGGCCGCCCGCGCGCACGCGTTTCGTCCGGCCCGAGCGGATACCGGTCGCGCCATGCCTGCAGCCGCCAGGCCGCGACGATCGTGCCGATCAGCAGGATCGCCGACAGCAGCATCAAGCCGGCGTGGCCAATCGGGCCGACCAGCACGACGCCGAGCAGAGGCCCGACGAGTCCGCCGACGCTTGCGCCGACCGCCATCAGTGCAAACAGCCGCTTGGCTTCGGCGATGCGGAACAGATCAGCCAGCACGCTCCAGCACACCGAGACCGCGAGCAGATTGAATACCGACAGCCAGATGTAAAAAGCGCGCGCGAGCCAGGCGTTGTCCGGGCTCAACTGGAAGGCCAGCGCGAACAGCGCGAGATTCATCGCGAAGAAACCCAGCGTCCAGGCAAGCACGCGGCGCCTCGGAGCGCGCGCCGCGAGCCACCCAAACAACGGCATCGCAGCGAGTGTGGCGACGAACGTGCCAGTGAACAGCCACTGCAGATTCTGCACACCGCCGGCTATGCCCATCGTCTCGCGGACTGGCCGCAGCATGAAGTAGCCAACGAACAGCAGGAAGAACATCGTCAGGCCGAGCGCAAGCGGCACGACCTCGTGCGCTTCGACATCGAACACCTTCGCCACGAGCCTGCGCCAGCTGCTTGTCATACTGTCGTTATGGAGCGTGCTTCGCATGGGCCCAGTTTGCTCCTCGTTCCTCGATTCGTCATTCCGGCGCACGCCTGAATCCAGTGACTTCGCTGCGGTCTACAAAGGCGCTGGATCCCGGCTTTCGCCCGGATGACGGCTTTCCTCTTTTCGCTCGTCATTCCGGCGCAGGCCGGAACCCAGCGCCTTCCCTGCGGTACGCAAAGGCGCCGGAATCCAGCAGTTTCATGATGCCGACCAGGCAGGCTCTTCGTTCGACGGCGACCGCTTCGTCCACGCCTTCTCGTCATTCCTGCTTGTTTGCAAGCGAAGATTGGTCTTCAGCTGCCAAACTGATGACGACTTTCCCGCGCGCATGTCCCTGTTCGAGGTAGCGCAGCGCTTCCGGCACATCTTTCAACGAATAGGTCTTGTCGATGACCGGCGTGACCTTTCCGGACTGCATGAGATCACCGATGAGCTTCAGATCCTCCGGGTTCAATTCCGCGAGCATCAAACCGAACTTCTGGTCGACGAACGAAGACAGAATCTTTGACCAGGCAACGGTACCCAGGAGTCCGACCAGCCAGTTGTCGTTCGAACCTCCGACCATCACGTAGATGCCTTTCGGGCTCATCACGCGCCTGTAATCGAGCAACGAGTGTGTCCCGACCGTGTCCACAATCAGGTCGTAACGTTGCTGGCCCGCAGTGACGTCCTCCTTCGTGTAGTCGACGACGTGATCCGCGCCGATCTTGCGCACCATGTCCAGGTTCTTCGTGCTGCACACGCCGGTCACCTCGGCGCCGAACGACTTGGCGATC
>DATIEJ010000291.1:0-2054 GCA_035455825.1 Rhodanobacteraceae bacterium
CTGGGGCGGGCTTCCGAGGTCGGCTTCCATCGCCCAGGTAAGGCCGCCGTCGTGACTGACGTAGGCGCCGCCGGCATTGGGCAGAACCGGTTCGATCGCGTAGCCGCCCATGGCCCAGCCGTCACGCTTGTTGACAAATACAATGGATCGAATCGGCCAGGACATTTCAAGCGTGCGGCCGCTCCAGGTCGCGCCGCCGTCGTTCGTCACATGGACGAAGCCGATGAAATTCGGCGGCTCCCCTTGCAACTCGCCCTGGTCGCCGCCGCCGCCGACCCAGCCGTGCTGGTCGTCGATGAAGAAGGTGGCATAGTCCGGCATGGTGTCATCGATCGAAGGTCGGCAGCTCCAGGACGCCGCGGAGTCGGTACTTTCGCAATACTGGATTCCGGACATGCGCACGTGTCCGTTGGGCAGCACGCTTATCTCAGGGCCAAACCAGTCGTCGTTGACTGCAATCGCAGCCCAGTCGGTCAGGCCCAATCCTCCAGACGTGGTGCGAAACAAACTCGGAGCACCGGCGAAAGTCGTCACGAAGCCAAGTTGCGAATTCCAGAAGTGAACCTGCATCGGCGAAACGTACTTGGCATTGCTCAGGACAAGATCGTCGGACCAGGTGTCTCCGCCGTCATGGCTCCAGCGAATCATCGCGGCAAACGCCGCGTCGCTGTTGAAGAATCCGGCCGCAACGATGTCGTTCGGCGTCACCGCATGGACGCCGTTCCAATAGTACGGGTAAGGTGTATTGACGACGGGTGTCCAGGTGATGCCGCCGTCCGTCGTCCGCAGGACCTGTCCATTGCCGCCGGCTGCGAATCCGACGCGAGCCGACACGAACGACATCTGCCGGATCCAGGTGTATGGCAACGCAGCCAGTTCGTGCCAGGTGTTGGGTTCCGGCGCGCTGGGCGCTGCGCTACAGGCCCCGCCGAATGACAGCAGCAATGCGGCTGCCGCGGCGGGTATCGAAAGTGGAATCCGCTCGTCCATGAACTTCCCCTGGGCCTGAACTGTTGGTCCGTGCAGCCATCGTAGCGGGTCTTTGCCCCGATGGGTAGTGCGGAAATACTGGTCGGACCTACAAACAAGGGTCAGAGCGGGATTTTCAAAAGTGTACTCTGCGGCACCCCGATTTCAGAGTGCCATTTTCGAAAAAGTGCATTCTGACGGGTACGAGGAGATTGCTGACACCATACTCCGCCTTTAGCGGGCGCAGTAAACGGATCTGTCAGAATCCTGTAAGTCTCCTATTTTTCGTGCATCGTTCGCTGGATCGAGTATATTTGTGGGCACTCTTCCCGGAGTGTTCACTCGTGAACGTTCGCGAATGGTCTTGCTGCGAAATCGGCAGGTGGTGCGTACACGCGACTTTTCTCGGCGCGATGTGCCTGTGTCTTGCCGCCGTCTCGGCGCGCGCCGGTTCGCTCTCGTCGACACAGTGCAGCGACACGTTCCTGAATAGCGCGCACGCGGGCAACAACAACGGCGGCGCTCCCACGTTTTTCACCGGCGAGAGCGGCGAAAACGGAATCATGCGCGCCTTGATCCGCTGCGATCTTCCTGCCGGGATCGATGCACGTGTCCAGGTCGCGCAAGTCACGCTCACGCTGACGACAGCCGGACTCGGATCGACCGGCACCACCCCGCCAACTGCCGCCATAGAATCCCTGAGGGCCGTGACGGAAGCGTGGGGAGAGGGCGACAAGGCCGGGCTGACGACAACGACGTACACGGTCGGGCAGCCCTGCACTACGGGCGAGGCGACCTGGAATCAACGCCAGTGCTCGATCGCCAACTGGGCGACGGCCGGCGGAACAGTGTCCGGCACGTTGAGCGCGAGCGCGTCGTCGCCGGCCTCGATCGGTTCGAGCGTCGTGTTCACCGGCGTCAGCGGCGGAATCGTCGACGATGTCCTGAACTGGATCGCCGCGCCGTCGAGCAACTTCGGCTGGCGGATTTCGAGCAGCACCGAGGGAGCGTCAGCACAGGCGCAGCGCTTCAACTCGAGCGAGGCGAGTTCGGGCCGACCGGTCCTGGCGGTGACTTACGGGTGC
>DATIEJ010000292.1:0-3881 GCA_035455825.1 Rhodanobacteraceae bacterium
GCGCATGCAGCGTTCCCGGAACCGGCGCCAGCGGAAACGCCGGCACCGTGCACGAATTGTCGTTCGTCGCAATCGCCGCTGCCCCCGTGCCATCGGCGCTCGTGTCGTACACCGCGCCGACCCACGAATCGTACGGCCCAAGATAAACATTGAAGTTCGCCACGTCGCGGCCGTCATAGCCTTCGCGGAAGCGCACCTTCAGCGCCTTGCCGTGTGCGGTCGTGTTGATTACCGAAACCAGCGTCTGCTGGTGATTAACCGTGTAGTACGGGTAAATCAACACCTGGCCGGTGCCGCGCGGGTTGAGCATCACCGCACAGGCGGATGAAAACGTAGCGCCGAGAGTTGTCGCAACCGCAACGGCGAGAGTCCGCTTCATGTATTGCTCCGTCACTGACAGGTCTCTTGTGAATTTGTAGAATTTTTACAACTCACACTCGATCGATGCGGATAGACGGCACTGTAGTTCGACAGCACGCCAGGCGTCACGTTGGCGTTTATGTAGTTGACAGCCAGGAAGCCCACGACCGGCAGTCCGTGAAACGCGCTGCCCTCGATCGATGGGCGCATGGCTTCTGTTGTATCGGGGAACGACAGTTCGAACCAGCCGCTGTCGTGATTGGTGGGTATATTTATGGCTAGCAGCGAGCTGAAGATGTTCGTGCGAACGCGGGGCTCGACCCAAGTCTGGTTGAACGTGATCAGATCTGTTTCGTAGCAAAGGTATTGACCGGTGGGGGGCGGACACAACCCAGGGCAAATGTAGATCGGAGGCGTGTCGCCTTCGCGATCGAAATACTGATTCTTACCTATTCCGGAGCACGAGACTCCCGGGTCTCCCTTGCCGCCATTGCCGCCTCCGAAGGTTTCTTCGAATGGCGGCAGGTAGCTCATCCGGGTCGTACCGACGATCGCCGGATCGACATAGAACTGCTTGGTCGGAAACGTTGTCACCCACTCGGAAGACGCGCCGACGCTCGGATCGGTCAGATACTCATTGAATACGGTATCAGCCGTCAGCACCGCGCTGACCGCATCAACGCCGCGTGTCGCGGACGGATATTGCGCCTTGATCATCGCATTGCCGATCGGCACATAGGCGGCCGCGGTGCTCTGCGCCGAGTCAGTGACGGCAGTGCTGAAGTTCGGCTTTGCATCACCGGGCCCGGTATGCTGCGCGACATCGCTGAATCCATCGATCGCCGTCGCGTCGTACGCGTACAAGGTGCCCTGGGCGACATTGACGATTCCCGCAGCGCCATACACCCCTCCAGCCGGAGGAGACAAGTCGATGCTGGAGTTCGCCTTCCAATACCCGTTGCTTGCCCATGCGCCCTGGACTTGCGCGCATCCGGGCGGTATGCCGTTGACCGCCGTGATCGCCTCGAGTGTCTTCTGGCTGCCACTCGCCTGGTCGACCACCTCGCCCATCTCGATGATCTCGAAGAACCCTTCGCGCGTACGGTCCAGACCGAGCGGCCCCGAGTCAGTGCCAGTTGGCGTGCCGTAGTCGCCTTGGCTGTAGTTCGCATTGGTGAACGGCAGCGCATGCAGCGTTCCCGGAACCGGCGCCAGCGGAAACGCCGGCACCGTGCACGAGTTGTCGTTCGTCGCGATCGCCGCGCCGCCGGTGCCGTCCGCACTCGTGTCGTACACCGCACCGACCCACGAATCGTACGGTCCGAGATAGACGTTGAAATTCGCCACGTCGCGGCCGTCGTAGCCTTCGCGGAAGCGCACCTTCAGTGCTTTTCCGTGCGCGGTCGTGTTGATGACCGACACCAGCGTCTGCTGGTGATTGACCGTGTAGTACGGATAGATCAGCACCTGGCCGGTGCCGCGCGGGTTGAGCATCACCGCATCGGCCGACGACGCCGTGGCGCTGAGAGCCGCCGCGATCGCAATGGTCAAAGTCCGTTTCAAGAAGACTCCGTCACTTGCAGATGTTTTGTGTATTTGTGGAATTTGTGCAAGTTGCAGTCGATCGATGCGGATAGACGGCGCTGTAGTTCGAAAGCACGCCAGGCGTCACATTGGCGTTGATGTAGTTGACAGCGAGGAATCCCACGACCGGTTGTCCGGCGAAAACGTTGCCCTCGAGAGACGGGCGCAGCGCTTCGTCGGCGTTTATCGAGAGCGACAGGTCAAACCAGCCGTTGGCGTAATACGTGCTGAAATTTATTGCGTTTAGTGAGCCAAAAATGCGTGAAGCCACGCCCGGCTCAACGTCTTGCTGGTTGAACGTCAGCAACTCGGCTTCGTAGCACAGGTATTGGTTGTGGGGGATAGGGCACAAGGTGCAGATCCCCGTCGGCGGAGGGTCGCCTTCGCGATCGAAATAGCGAAAGTCTCTTCCGTTGCATGCTACTCCGGGATCGTTGAAGCCACGATTACCACCACCAAATGTTTCTTCGAATGGCGGCAGGTAGCTTGTCGCGGTGGCACCGACGATTGCTGGATCGACATAGAACTGCTTGGTCGGAAAGGTAACGACCCATTCCGACGACGCCCCGACGGCCGGATCGGTCAGGAATTCATTGAATACCCGGTCGGCCGCCAGCACCGCGCTGACCGCGTCGACTCCCCGTGTTGCGGACGGATATTGCGACTTGGTCATCGCATTGCCAATCGGGACATAGGCGGTTGCCAAGCCCTGGGCCGAATCGGTTACCGCCGTGCCGAAGTTTGGGTTCGAATCGCCAGGGCCGGTGTGCTGCGCGACATCGCTGAAGCCATCAACCGCCGTCGCGTCATATGCGTACAAAGTACCCTCGGCGACGTCGACGATTCCGCCGGCTCCGTACACTCCGCCGGCCGGGGGCAGCAGGTCGATGCCGGGATTCGCTCGCCAGTATCCGCCCGCCGCCCAGGCAGCGTGGATTTGCGCGCAGCCGGGCGGCAGACCGTTGACTGGCGTGATCGCTTCGAGTGTCCTGGAGCTGCCAGATGCCTGATCGACGACCTCGCCCATCTCGATAATCTCGAAAAAACCCTCGCGCGTGCGGACGAGGCCGATCGGACCGGAATCGGTACCGGTTGGCATCCCGTAGTCGCCTTGGCTGTAGTTCGCATTGGTAAACGGCAGCGCATGCAGCGTTCCCGGAACCGGCGCCAGCGGAAACGCCGGCACCGTGCACGAGTTGTCGTTCGTCGCGATCGCCGCTGCCCCCGTGCCATCCGCGCTCGTGTCGTACACCGCACCGACCCACGAATCGTACGGTCCGAGGTAAACATTGAAATTCGCCACGTCGCGGCCGTCGTAGCCTTCGCGGAAGCGCAACTTAAGCGCCTTGCCGTGAGCGGTCGTGTTGATCACCGACACCAGCGTCTGCTGGTGATTGACCGTGTAGTACGGATAGATCAGCACCTGGCCGGTGCCGCGCGGGTTGAGCATGACCGCACGGGCCGAACAAGCCGTCGCACTCAATGCCGCAGCAATCGCGATCGTCAAAGTCCGTTTCATGCATTTCTCCATCACTTGCAAGCGCTTTGTGGACTCGTGAAATTGGTGCAACTCACACTCGAGCGATGCGGATAGACGGCACTGTAGTTCGACAGCACGCCGGGCGCTACGTTGGCGTTGATGTAGTTGGTCGCTTCGAAGCCAATGGCAGGCACTCCGTGGAAGACCGTTCCATTCAGCGCCGGACGCAACTCCTGATGCCCGATGTCGGAAAATCCCAGCTGGAACTGACCGGCCGGCGGCAACGGCGAGTATCCACCGGCCGGAATTGGAACCAATGGTGCCTGCAGCGGCAGGTTGGAGCCCAGCGCTGCCGAAGACGATACCTGGCCAAACGAGATGATCGCCGTCGCGTCGCACAAGGACGGCCCATAGGCTGGGCAAAGAATGCCGCAGCCGTAGCCGTGTGGCATCGCAC
>DATIEJ010000293.1:0-5328 GCA_035455825.1 Rhodanobacteraceae bacterium
CACGGTGCAGTATCAGTGGAGTGAATCGTTCAAATAAGGGCTGAGGGCTGAGAGAGAGCCAAGCCGCGACACCCGTGCTCTTTTCAGCCCTCAGCCCTCAGCCCTCAGCCCTCAGCCCTCAGCCTCAGCACGGAACCCAAATGCTCGACACCATCCGCCACGACGCCATCACCGAACTTCGCCTCGCGCGGCCGCCAGTCAATGCGCTCGATCCTGAACTCGTCGCGCGGCTGCGCGCGGCGATCGAGTCGGCGCCTTCGAGCGGCGCGCGCGGCATCGTGCTGTCGGGACGGCCGGGAATGTTCTCGGGCGGACTCGACGTACCGGCACTGCTGCAGCTCGACCGCGGCACGCTGATGACTTTCCTGCGCGATTTCTTCGGCTTGTGCGGGCTGATTGCCTGCTCGCCGATTCCAATCGTCGCTGCGATCACCGGCCACAGCCCGGCTGGCGGCGCCGTGCTGTCGATCTTCTGCGACTACCGCGTGATGGCGCGCAGCGCGGACCCGGCAAAACCGTTCCGCATCGGTCTCAACGAGGTGCAGGTCGGGCTGTCGGTGCCCGCTTGTATACAATTTGGCTTGCAGCGCCTGGTCGGCACGTATCGCGCCGAGCGGCTGATGGTCGCCGGCGCAATGCTCGACTCCGAGGCTGCGCTCAAGATCGGTTTCGTCGACGAACTGGCCGAAGTCGACCAGGTCGTGCCGCGCTCGCTCGCCTGGATGCAGGACCTGCTCAAGCTGCCGCCGCAGGCGATGTCGACGACCAGGCGCCTGGTTCGCCGCGACCTGGCCGAAACGTTTGCCGATCCCGAAACATGGCTGCTCGACGAGTTCGCTGCCGCGTGGTTCGGCGCCGAGACGCAGGCAGTGCTGCACGCGCTCGTCGAGCGATTGAAGAAGTGAAGCTTTCAAGCCCCTCCCCCTTGATGGGGGAGGGGTTGGGGAGCGGGTGACGCCGGGCAGGAACCCAAGTGCCTCGAAGGCCATGGACGGCCGAGAGAGGCCGCCGACGCAGTCCGCGGCTTCGCCGCCATCCCCGGTCCCGGCACGCTACGCGTGCCGACCTCTCCCACAAGGGGAGAGGTGGTCTAGGGGACGCTGCGCTCGACCGGACGGGCAGGATCGGTTATCCAGCCGCTCCATGACGGCGCATAGAGGCGCGAGCCGGCGAGGCCCGCATGCTCCATGGCCAGCAGGTTGTGGCACGCCGTCACTCCGGATCCGCACATGTGCACGACATCGCGCGGGTAATTTGGCGCGATCAACGTCGAGAACTCCTCGCGCAGCAGCGCGGCCGCCTTGAACTTTCCGTCGGCGCCGAGGTTGTCGGAAAACGGGCGATTGCGTGCTCCCGGCACGTGGCCCGCCACGGGGTCGATCGGTTCGACCTCGCCGCGGAAGCGCGGTGCGGCACGAGCATCGAGCAGCACGACGTCCTGCTGAAGCTTCTGCAGGGTATCGGTGTATACAATTTCGTCGGGGTCGAAGCGCACTGCGACGGCAGTGGAACGGCGCCGCACCGTTTCCGAAGTCAGCGGCCAGGCCACTGCATTCCACGCCTGCAGGCCGCCGTCGAGGACGGCAGCGTCATGGTGTCCGACCAGACGCAGCATCCACCACAGGCGCGCGGCTGCATTCGCACCGCCGGCGGCGTCGTAGGCGACGACCTGCGTGCGCGGCGTCCAGCCCCAGCGCCCGAGCACCTCGGAAAAAGCGTCGGCGTCCGGCAGAGGATGGCGACCGAGATCCGCTTTCCACAGGTCGCAAAGATCGCGATCGAGATCGGCGTAGACGGCACCCGGAATATGCGCGAGCGCGTATTCACGCTGTCCGCGCTGCGGATCGGCAAGGTCGAAACGGCAGTCGACGACGAGCACGTCGTCGCGGCCGAGCATGTGGCCCACAGCCGCGGTATCGATCAGCGTCGTACTCATCCAACAGCCTCCAGGCGCCTGACCAGATTCAGCAGCATAGCGGCAGTCGCACCCCAGATGTGCTCGCTGTCGTGGGCGAATTCGAGAACCTCGCGCGGCCGGCCGCGAAAGGTCATGCGCAATCTGCGCAGATTGCCGGCCACCAGAAACGAATCCAGCGGCACTTCGAACACATGGGCTACTTCGTTGAGATCCGGCCGCGCATGATAACTGGCGTCCAGCCAGGCAACCACCGGGGTGACCCAGAAGCCGCTGATTGTTTCCAGACTGTCCAGGTAGCCAAACGGCCGCAGCAATTCCGCGCCGATGCCGACCTCCTCCCGGGTCTCCCGCAATGCCGCCGCAATGGCGTCGGTGTCCTGGTTCTCCATGCGGCCGCCCGGAAAGCTGACCTGGCCACCGTGCGCGGACAAATGCTCGGTCCGGCGGGTCAACAGCACCGAAAATCCCTCGGGCCGGGTGACGATCGGCACGAGCACGGCCGCTGCCGCGCGTTCCGGCGTCTCGAGAATGTCGCAGAGTTCATCATGGTTCCATCCGCGCGGCCCAGGCGGATCATCAAGCGGACGCACGGCGCGCAGCAGGCGCTGTTCGAGCAAGTCGTTCATTCCACGCGCGACCTGGCGCGCTGCGGCAGCACGTCATTCATCAGGTGCATGCGTTGCTCGTCGCTGTAGGCGATCCAATGCGCAATTTCGTCCGCCGTGCGGTGGCAGCCTTCGCACAGGCCCTTTGCGTCGAGCCGGCAGACGCCGGTGCACGGGCTGAGAATTGGGCGCGCGGGGTTTGCAAAAATCGGCATCTTTAGTTTATTTCTTTATTTTCTGGTAAATTAGGTTGAGTACATAAGGTGAACTCTCAAGGTCGGATGCTTGCCCTGGCGACCAAGGTAGTGCGCGACTACGGCAAAGTGCTGGCCGCGGTGATACCCGGCGTGCACGGTTTGCCCGAGTCCCTGTTGCCGCATTCCAAGGACCAGATCCGCAACGCCATCTTCATGCTGCTCGAAAATCTGGAGCCTGAGCACACCGCTCTCAAGGAGAGCCTGGCGCGCGGCTACGTCTACCTCGCCCAGTTCGTGCCGGACATCGACGCTGCGATCCTCGAACAGCGCAACGCGACACCGGGCGTCGCATCGAGCGCCAACACCAACAACGAATCGGCGATGCGCCTGATCAACCGGATCAAGCTCGACATGGAGCGCGCGCTGGAAGATCTGCGCGCGTTCGGACTCGGCACCGACGGCGTCCACTAACGACAACGCCGCGACTGGCGCGGCGTTGAAGCTTACTGTCTGTCAAACCCGGGACCTGGTGCGTCCATGTACAGCCGGGATGACTTCATCTGTGTCTTGAAGCTGGATCCCGGATCAAGAGTACGTCCATGTACGGCCGGGATGACGCCATCCTGGCGTCACTTGATATCTACGAGCTTCAGTTCGAACACCAGCGCCTCGTTCGGGCCAATGCGCGGCGGCTGGCCGCGATCGCCGTAGGCCAGGTCGGCCGGCACGTAGACGCGCCAGTAGTCACCCACGCGCATCAGCGGCAGGATTTCAGCCCAGCCCTTGATGACTTCGTTGACCTTGAAATTGGCCGGCTGGCCACGCGCGAACGAACTGTCGAATTCCAGGCCGTTGATCAACGAACCGCGGTAATGCACGCTCACGTCGCTGGTCGGGGTCGGATGCTTCGGACCGGTGCCTTCCTCGATAACCACGTACTGCAGGCCGGACGGAAGGCTGATGACGCCCTTCTTGCCCTTGTTTTCGGCGAGGAATTTCTGGCTCTTGGCCTTGTTTTCCGAGCCGAGCTTGTCGAATTCGGCCTTGGCCGCCGAGTACATCTGCGACTGCATGCGCGTCAGCACGTCGCGCATCGTTTCCTCGGGAACGGTCGGCTTCTTCTTCGCAAAGCCGTCCTGCATGCCGCGGATGACTGCATTGACGTCGACGTCGATCTTGCGTTCGACAAGGCCGTCACCCATCTGGAAACCGATCGCGTAGGACAGGTTCGGCTTGTCCGCGGCGGTGATCGGCGCGGCCGGGGGCGGAGCTTGCTGTGCAGACGACGACGCAGCAGGCGCCGAGGCCTGTGAAGTCGCCGGTGGGTTCTGGGCGAACACCGAACCTGCTGCGAGAATCGCCAGCGCAGCGAAAGACCAACGCAATGTCATGCAAACCTCCAAACGAGTGAATTCCGCCGAAATGAAGCCGCGAACGCGGGTGCTGCCGGCGACGCGAAGCGCGCCATATTACCCGAGCCGGCCAGTTGCAGCCACCAGCACGGCGCTCGAACCTGAATACGCATGTCCCGCCTTGCTATTATCCCGCCGGTACCCAGCCCCCGGAATGCGAAGCGCGCAGGAAACACCGACCCCGCCCGTTTCGGTCCTCATTGACCAGGATATCGACGATGGCCTTTCGCAACCTGCTCCTCGAAGATCGTGGCGCCGTGCGCCGAATCACCATCAACCGGCCGGACAAGCTCAATGCGCTCAACCAGGAAACGATCGGCGAGCTGCACGCCGCTTTCGACCAGGCTGCCCACGATGACACGATCCGCGTCGTCGTCATGGGCGGCAGCGGCGAAAAAGCCTTCATCGCCGGGGCCGATATCAGCGAACTGGCCACTGTGACACCGCTGCAGGCGCAAGAGTTCTCGCGCCACGGGCAAAAGTTGATGACGAGGATCGAACGCCTTGGCAAACCGGTCATCGCCCGCCTGCAGGGTTTCGCGCTGGGCGGGGGGATGGAACTGGCGATGGCCTGTCATCTGCGTATCGCCAGCGACAAGGCGAAGCTGGGGCAACCGGAAATCAACCTCGGGCTCCTTCCGGGATTCGGCGGCACCCAGCGTCTGCTGCGCTTGGCCGGACGCAGCGCCGCGCTGGAGCTTTGCCTGCTCGGCGCCTCGATCGACGCTGCGCGCGCGTTCGCACTCGGACTCGTCAACCGGGTCGTGCCGGCGGAAAAGCTCGACGAAGAGGTCGATGCAATCGCCAACCAACTCGCCACGAGCGCGCCGCACGCGCTCGGCGGCATACTCGATGCGGTGCTGATCGGCGGCGACGGCGGGATCGACGCGGGACTCGACTACGAAACGCAGACGTTCGCGCTGTGCTTCTCCACGGCCGACATGCGCGAGGGCACGAGCGCGTTTCTCGAGCGGCGCAAGCCTGCGTTCAGCGGAAAGTGATACCCCCTGCCGCGTCCAGGGCAGGGTCAGCAATCAACCTTCGTAGCTGGCGCGGTACTTCTTTTCGCCGGCCGTGATGCTTGCGTCCATGCGATTCTGCTGCGTCGACAACGGGCAGGTCGCATACGGGGTAAAAGCGCACGGCGGGTTGTACGCCTTGTTGAAATCGATGATGACCTTGCCGTCCTTCGGCGG
>DATIEJ010000294.1:0-3377 GCA_035455825.1 Rhodanobacteraceae bacterium
AGGTGACCGCGCGAGGAGAAATAGCCGGCCGGGTTGTAGACCTCCATCGTGATTTCGGCGTCGCCGCCATAGACCTGCACCTTGCCGTCGGAGATCAGCTTCAGCGCTGGTTGCACGCGCGCGGTCTTCAGCCCGCCGCGCACCGCGCTGAACGTGTTCGTCTTCGGATCGAAAATCTCGGCAGTCGCGCCGGCCGCGTCGTAGCCGCCGACCAGGAGTACGCGTCCGTCGCCGAGCCGCACGGAGGAATGGCCGGAACGCGCGACAGCGAGCCTGCCCGTGTCGACGAAGTGGTCGGTCGCGGGATCGTAAATTTCGGCCACGCCTTCGGCATCGCCACCGGCAATCAGCACGCGGCCGTCAGCGAGCAATGTCGAGGTATGGTTCGCGCGCGCATGACCCATGCTCGCGCCGGGATTTAGCGAGGCGCCACTGGCGTCGTAGATTTCGCTCGACGCAAGCAGAGCGTTGTCGCCGTTGCGGCCACCCGTGAGCAGCACGCGTCCATCGGCCAGCGCGATCGCGCTGTGGCCGCTGCGCGCCTCGAGCAGGCGCGGGCCCGGCGTGGACTTGCCGCTGACCGGATCGAAAAATTCGAGACTCTTCAGGACACCGCGGTTGCCGGTGCCGCCGGCGATCACCAGCGAACCGTCGACCTGGGCGGTTGCCGTGTGCGCGGCGCGCGCGTTGAGCAGGTGGTGGTTGGCGGGACCGGTAGCGACCGCAGAGGCGATCCAGGCCAACGCAAGAATGATGAGCAAACCGGAAGAAAGGCGCAGAACCGCGCCGAGGCGACGACCGACGGACATAAGACCCCCTGTTCCCTAGCCGGACAGAATGCGAGCTTGAACGCGAGAACTTGCAATTTTCGTGCGCGTTTTTGTGACGTGTTTCACACACGAATAACAGATTGTTCTGTTATGGATTCTGTTTGAGGGTTGGAATTTTTTGCTGACGGATTGCTGTCAATCTGCGGCACTTCTTGCCCCGGCAAGCGGCCTGAACCGAGTCACTTTTTGCCATTCGGAGCCGGGCATGGCCGGACCTTGTTCAGCCGAACGGCGCGGGCCGAAACCGGCAGTCGTGAGTTGCTGCCGAACTTTCCGATCAGTGCGCCGATCCCGCTTGCAGGACATCTCGCCCGCGGGTCGCTCGACAACCGCCATATCGCCCGTCGGCCCGCTGGCAGGGGCTGTCTGACGCCCGATGTTAGAATTGCGCTCTGCCCTCCTGTCGCGAACGCCATGTCCGTCCCTGCCCTGAAGCTCGACCTCGACTACACGCTCGAACACAAGTACACGCGCGCCGAGGGCCGCATTTACCTGTCCGGCGTGCAGGCGCTGGTGCGCTTGCCGCTGATGCAGCAGATGCGCGACCGCGCAGCCGGGCTGAACACGGCCGGATTCATCTCCGGTTATCGCGGCTCGCCGCTCGGCGGCTTCGACCTGGAGTTGTGGAAGGCCAAGAAGCACCTCAAAGCCTCGGCGATCGAATTCCAGCCCGGCCTGAACGAAGACCTCGGCGCGACGATGGTCTGGGGCACGCAGCAGGCGAACCTGTTTCCCGGCGCGAAGTACGACGGCGTCTTCTCGATGTGGTACGGCAAGGGCCCCGGTGTCGACCGCTGCGGCGACGTGTTCAAGCACGGCAATGCGGCCGGCACGTCGAAGCATGGCGGCGTGCTCGCGCTCGCGGCCGACGATCACGCGTGCCGCTCGTCGACGCTGCCGCACGGATCGGAGCTCGAATTCGTCTCGGCGATGATGCCGATCCTGAATCCCGCCGGCGTGCAGGATATCCTCGACATGGGCCTGCTCGGCTGGGCGATGTCGCGCTTCACCGGGCGCTGGGTCGGCTTCAAGACGATCGCCGAAACGGTCGAGTCTTCCGCCAGCGTCTACGTCAATCCGCATCAGCTCGACATCGTGCTGCCGGAGGACTTCGAGATCCCGGCCGGCGGCCTGAACATCCGCTGGCCCGATCCGCCGCTGAACCAGGAAATGCGCCTGCACCGCTACGCGGTCGCGGCCGCCTGCGCGTTCGCGCGCGCGAACCGCATCGACCGGATCGTCATCGATTCGCCGAAGGCGCGCCTGGGCATCGTCACGACCGGCAAGAGTTATCTGGACGTGCTGCAGGCGCTCGAGTATCTGGGCATCGACGCCAAGGCCGCGGCCGACATCGGCATCCGCGTCTACAAGGTCGGCATGACTTGGCCGCTCGAGCCGGTCGGCATCCGCGAATTCGCGCGCGGACTCGACGACATCATCGTCGTCGAGGAAAAGCGCTCGTTCATCGAATCGCAGATGAAGGAGCACATGTACAACTGGCCGGAGTTCGAGCAGGGCCGGCACACGCGTCCGTCGATCGTCGGCAAGTATGACGAGGACGGCAACTGGATCCTGCCGAGCACCGGCGAACTGACGCCGGCGACGATCGCGATCGTGATCGCCAGGCGTCTGGCGCGCTTCTTCACGAGCGACGCGATCGAGGCGCGCATGCGCTGGATCGAAGACAAGGAACACGAGCTGACCTTGCCGCGCGCTAACTTCCCGCGCCCCGCGCATTACTGCGCCGGCTGCCCGCACAACACCTCGACCGCTGTGCCGGAAGGTTCGCGTGCGCTCGGCGGCATCGGCTGCCACTACATGGTCACCTGGATGGACCGGCGCACGGACACGTTCACGCAGATGGGCGGCGAAGGCGCGACCTGGTGCGGCCAGGCGCCGTTCACCGAAACCAGGCACGTGTTCCAGAACCTCGGCGACGGCACCTATTTCCATTCCGGTTCGCTGGCGATCCGCCAGGCGATCGCGGCGAAGGTCAACATCACCTACAAGATCCTCTACAACGACGCGGTCGCGATGACCGGCGGCCAGCCGGTCGACGGCACGCTGACCGTGCCCGACATCGCGCACCAGGTGCGCAGCGAGGGCGTGCAGACGATCATCGTGATGTCGGACGACATCGAGAAGTGGTCGAACCACATGATCTTCCCGAGCGGCGTCGAGTTCATCGACCGCGCCGAGATCGACGCGAGGCAGAAGCGCATGCGCGATATACCGGGCGTCTCGGTGCTGATCTACGACCAGACCTGCGCGACCGAGAAGCGGCGCCGGCGCAAGCGCGGCAAGATCGAGGATCCGAAGAGGCGCGTGTTCATCAACTCGCTGGTCTGCGAGGGCTGCGGCGACTGCGGCGAGAAGTCGTTCTGCGTCGCCGTGCTGCCGAAGGAGACCGAGTTCGGGCGCAAGCGCGAGATCGACCAGAGCAACTGCAACAAGGACTACTCCTGCGTCAACGGCTTCTGCCCGAGCTTCGTCACGATCCACGGCGGCGGGCTGAAGAAACGCAAGGGCAGCGGCCAGGTGGATTTT
>DATIEJ010000295.1:0-8681 GCA_035455825.1 Rhodanobacteraceae bacterium
CCGATCACCGCCGGCTTCGTCGACCTCGCCGGAACGCTGAACAGCGTCGCCAGCAAGACCTACCGCCTCGAGTTCTTCTCCGGCATCGGCTGCCACGCGGCGGGAAACGGCGAGGGTCGGCACTACCTCGGTGCGCTCGACGTGATCACTGATGGCAACGGCAACGCGAGCTTCGGCAGTGGCACCGCGTCGTACGCCGTTCCGGCAGGACACACGCTGTTTACCGCGACGGCGACCGATCCGGACGGCAATACTTCCGAATTTTCCAAATGCTTCGGCATTGCCGATCTGATTCTGCACGCGGGATTCGATGCGTGCGAGGGGTTCGACTGACGCCTTCGCTCACCGTCCGCTACGGATCGAAGCCATCCCGGAAAAGAGGACGTAGCCAATCAAATCGCGGCTGCGTCCCCATTATGGAAATCCCTTTTTTGAAAACACGATGACGCCGCGCCGGACCAGCCTCGCAACCGACGCCGGAAGCTGTGCTGCCCGTCATCCGAACCTGTTCTCTCGTCGTCACCAGCGTGTGACGTTGACAACCTTGCTCCAACCGCCAGCCGGCGTATGATCGGACTGCGGAAACCGCACAAGGATCAGGGAGTGCGATGAAGGGAATATTACGGGCGCTGACGCTCGGTATCCTGCGTGCCACTACGGCCACAGCAGCGCTGACACCGATGCAGCGGATGCGCTTCATCGGCGGCAACAGGTCTGTAGGCGTCGTCGCCATCGCGACTGCGACCGTAAGCGCCGTGCTTGCATGCCTCCTCTGCTGCCTTTGCGCCGTGCCGGCCCTCGCTCAGCAGCCGCAAGCGACGCAGCCCGATGCCCCGCGAGTCCTGACCGACGCACGGCTATTCCATCCGGCTCCGCGCGTTCCGCAGCGAGTGTGGTCCGACTCCGTACCCGGCGGCGTCCAAACGATCTCGCTTGCTGGCGCCGATGGCGTGACGCTGCGCGGCTGGCTTTATCCTGGCGCCGATCCCAACGCCGCCTGGGTCATCGCGTTCCACGGCAACAATGGCTACATCGCCGACACTTTCACGCAGGCGAGGACGGCGCTGTTCTTCGGGCAGCTCGGCCTGAATGTCGTTGCCTTCGATTACCGCGGCACGGGTTTCAGCGACGGCGAGATATCGCTGAAACTTGCGCGCGCCGATGCGCTGGCGATGTTCGACTTCGCCGCGAAGAAGGCGGCGGGCAGGCCGCTCGTCGTGGTCGGCTGGTCGCTCGGCTCGATCTTCGCGAGCCACGTCGCCGCGAGCCGCGCGTCGGTCGCGGGCTTGGTCCTGCTCGCACCGATCGCGTCAGCCGATGGGTTGGCGGCATCGTTCCGCGCCGTCGCGCCGCCCGAGGTGGCCGACGGCATGCGCAATGCGGCCGAGCTGCGCGGCTACCACAACCCGCTGCTCGTCATTCACGGCACGCGCGACAGCGTCATCCCGATTGCGCAGGGGCGCGAGGACTACGAAGCAGCGGCATCGTCCGACAGGCGCTTCGTTGCGGTCGAAGAAAAGGGGCACGGCGACGGCATCCTGTCGATCGAAGCCGACATCGCGATCGCGGCGTTCTTCGCGAAGCATCTGGCGAAGCCGGTGCGCGAATAACGGGACGGGAGCAAAAAGGGTCAGAGCGGAGCGCCACCGATTTCCCGGACACCGTGAAGGAAGACAATCCCTCAAGCGAGGTGGTCGATGGAAAAGCGGCGACGATTTACGGCGGAGTTTAGACGCGAAGCGATCGGCTTGCTGAAGAACTCAGGCAGGCCGGTGGCAACGATTGCGCGTGAACTTGGAGTGCCGGGGAACCGACTCTACAAATGGGCGGCCGATGCGGAGAAGGCGGCAGCGAAGCGTTCCGTGGCAGCGGCTGGCGCCCGACGACGAGGTGGCAAAGCTGCGACGGGAGGTTCGCGCAGCGAGCAGGTGCTCGCATTGCCGGCCGCGCAGTTCGCGGCCGCTCCGCTGGCCGGGTCACCGGTGTTATCGACGGTCCAAGTGTCCGCGTGCGCCGCCGGAGCGATCAGGGCGAAACCAGCAACAGGAATGTCGCCACATAGTGCAGCCGCTCGAACCGGCGAACGCGGCAAGTCACTGATCACCCCCGTCGATTTCAGAAGTTGCTCAATTGCCGGCGGATGGTACGGGAAACCGGCAGAAAACGGAAAAGGGATAACGGCGTAAGTAAACCTGTCACCGTTCATGTTCCGCGCTCGTTCACCCGAGCACAAAGTTGCTCGAGAACGAGCGTACGACGCCGCTGAGTGGATCGACGAACGACAACCGCTTGGCCAGCAACTGCAAAGGCGCCGAGTAGTCACCCGGACCGCGGTGGACCACGGAGGGATAGATCGCATCATTGGCGATCGGCGCTCCGAGCGCGGCCATGTGCACGCGCAACTGGTGCTTGCGGCCCGTGATCGGCGTCAATGCATAGCGCCAAGTCCCCTCGCCTCGCGCGAGGACGTCGATCCGGGTTTCGCTGTTCGCCGGACCTTCGATCTCGCGCATGCTGAAGAACGGCTCGCCGGCAACCATCCGGCTGGAGCGGGTGCGGGGGAATTCGATGTCCGGCAGCGCCGGTGCAATCGCCTCGTAGCATTTCCCGATGCGCCGCTCGCGAAACAGCGCCTGGTAACGCGCGCGGCTTTGCGGGTTGACGGAGAACAGCACCAGACCGGCGGTGTCGCGATCGATCCGGTGCAATGGCGCCAGTGCAACGTTCCCGGTCCGGCGGACCAATCGCCCCAGCAAGGTTTCGTGGACATGCGCGCCGGACGGCGTGACCGGCAGGAAATGCGGCTTGTCCGCCACCAGCAAATCGGCATCGACATGCAGCACGACTTCATCGAACGGGATCGGCGGTTCGTCGGAAACTTCGCGGTAGTAATGGACTTCCAGCCCGACCCGGCATGGCGTTTCGGGTGTCAACCATCGCCCGTCTGCGTCAACGACCCGCCCACGTGCCATGCGATCCAGCCATTGCACGCGCGCTACCGCCGGGAACCTTTCGCACAGGCAATCGAGAACCGTCGCCCACGTGCCCGGGGGCAATTGCAGCGTGCTTGCGGCGAGTCCATCGATGGTGGCGGGATGTTTTCGCATGCCGGAGGTTGCCTGAGCGGGAGTCCGAGAAATCGGGAGTGCTCCGCAGGCGATGCTGCGAGCATCATCCTCGCCGCCAAGCCCCAATGCCCGCCTCGCGACGTGTCATGGGCGCAGCGCAAACTCGATCGCCGCACGCACCGCCGCCACCTGCGCGGCGTTGCACTGCTCGGGTGTTGCGCGCGGGCTGTCCGGATACACCTCGGTGATCGTGCGATAGCGCGCGTTCGTGATCGAGGTGCACAGGCCGAGCGCCTTGACCGGGTAGTTGATGATGCCGAGCGAAGCGACCGGCACGCCGATGATCTCGCCTTTGCCGTCGGCCGGCGCGATGTGTGTGACACTCGCCACCGCGGCGATGACTGCCAGCTGGAATTCCGGCTGCGGATCCTCCACATCGCCGACCAGATAGAAGCCATCGGGAATCTCGTCGGGCTCGAATGCCTTTCCATCTCGCGCCGCGAGGGCCGGGCGGAACTCGGATTCGTCGCTGTCGGTGGTTTCATGCAGGTCGATGTGGACGAGAAAGCGGTCGCGCAGCGGAGCGACGAGGCGCATGAGCGCCGCTGATTCTGCCGCCGGACTATCCTCACGGAACGAGCGATTCGGATCGATCGCGTCGGCATTCCAGCGATGGATTCGCTCGTAGGCCCACGGACTCGCGCACGGCGCGACGAGCAGGTTCACGCGTCCGGCGAACTCCGCTGCGTGCCGTTCGACGAACTGCAACGCACCGTGCACGCCACTGGTCTCGTAGCCGTGCACGCCGCCTGTCACGAGAACGTTCGGCAGTTCATCACGCCAGCCGCGGCTGCGTATTGCGAACAACGCAAAGCGTTCGCCGCCGTAGTCGAGCCGCCCGTACTCCGACACATCGAAACGGGAACGCAATGCATCGATCCTGGCGACCACATCATCGGAGTAGCTGCGACGGCGTGTCTGGCGCGACAGCCATTCGCTCTTCTCCGCAGCGCCCCACGGCTGGCCTGGCGTGCCGATCGGAAACGATGCAGACGTCGAAGTCATTTTTGAAATCCAAGCGGCGCAATTGAAGTCGCGCACTTTAGCACCGAGACTTCGGCCTGCTCCAGGGTGACACTACCCTTGGACACTATGCAGTCGCCATAGGGAGACACCAGGTGAGCGAGGGAATCTTTCCCGGCACCCCGCGCGTCGCCGTGAGGTTCTTCAGGTTCAGAGTGCCGCGCTTATGGGCAGACCGCGGCGCCACTGCTCATGCAAGTGATGCGGCCCTGGAGCACTGGCGTGATCGGCGTGTGCAATATCAGGTAGTCATCCACAATCTGATCGAGGCGTGCGCCGGCCGTCGGGCGGCCGGCAAAGTTCGGATAGCTGTCGCCGCCGCCCGCCATGAAGTCGTTCTCGGCGATCACGTAGGCGACACCGGCCGAAAAATCGATGGCTGTGCCGGTGCAGGTGCCGTTCGGTGCCTGACGCACGGCAGTGACAACGCGGCTGCCCGCCGCGGCGTTCACGTCGTAGGTGAAGCACAAGCCGGACACTTGCGGGAATCGCGGCGCGGCCAGGGGCATTTGCGAGACGCCGTTCTCCAGCATGGTCTTCCATTCCGCACCGGTTACAAGAACAGTCTCGGCGATGTTGTCGAATGGCAGCACCATGAGCACCTGGCCGCGCGTGATCGGGTAAGGCGGAGGATTGTAGGCGGGACACGTGTCGCTTGCGTTGTCCACAGTCGGGCAAGTCAGAGCGGCTCGCAGCCCTCCAGAATTCATGATTGCGAACTCCGCGCCGGTCGCGGCGCGAAGCGCATCGGCCGTCGTGTCGCCGATCAGCGATTCGCAACGGCGTCCATCGGACGTCTGGCATGCATCCGAGCGCGGTACTTCAATGGTTGCAAACCCGATCGCGTCGGCCAGGCCGAGCAACTCGAACCCGCTTGAAAACAACGTGTCCACCGCCGCGCGGATTCCCGCTGCGTCGAGTGCGCCACGATAGACGCGCAGGTCATCCACCAGGCCGGACAGACTTTCGTTGTCGAGGTTTCCGAGCAGCCCGAACGGCGCGTTCGACGGCTGAAAGTCTCCGGTCTGCGCGGCAAAGGTCTCCGCGACTTGGCCGTTGACGAAGAAAGTAACGCCGCTGACGCTCGACTTGCTAACCGCCACGTGGATCCAGGTTTCCGCCCCGACGTAGCTGCCGGTCGTGATCACGTCGCCGACACCGTAACCGGTGAGAATCAGCTTGCCACCCGTGTCATTACCGAAGCTCCAGCCGAGTTGGCTCGCCGTGTTGGTTCCGATGATGCGCTGCTTGGAGGCAGTCGATGCGATCTTGAGCCATGCCATGACCGTGAAGTCGTTGGTCAGCCCACCGAACTCGTTGTTCGCGCTGGTCGCCCAGAAGCCCGTCCCCCCGCTCCGCCCTCCGGTGGCACCGAGCGTGCCCGGCGCAACCGTGAGGCTGCCGTATAAGCCGCTGGGAATGGGAGCGGCGTTGTACGAGTACGTGGTGACGCCGCTCTCGGTAGCGATCGTGTTGATGCCCGTGCTGTCGATGCGCGAGGGACCCGAGGTTTCGTTGAAACCATAACGCGCGATGAGCTCGGCGGCCCCGGCCGTTGCAGCACCACCGTAGAAGAGCATGCATGCGCCGAAGGCGGCCAGTGTCGCGTGGACGCCGCGGAGCATCGGTCCGCGGGAACGAATAGGCGCACGTTGCCGAATCATGCAGGCATCCCCCTTGGGAAACGGGGAAAGTATAGCGCCGAATGGTCCGGAGGCTGTTCGGCTCGCGATCAATCGGGGCGATCAGTCGCTGAGAAGGCACTCCCGTTTCCCGGATTGCATCATTCGGGCAATGCAAAGAGGCCGGCTGGAACCGGCCTCTTTGATCTTGCGCATCACTTCACGCGCGTTTGATCAGCCTGACCACGACCAGCAGGATGATCGCGCCGATCGCCGCATAGATGATCGAGCCCACGATGCCGGTCAAACCCAAGCCGAGACCCGGCAGCAAGAAGCCGGCGATAAACGCACCGAGGATGCCGACGACGATGTCACCAATCAGGCCAAACCCACCGCCCTTGACCACTTGGCCGGCGATCCATCCCGCAACCGCACCGATAAGCAAAAAAATTACGAGCGATTCTACTGTCATGTTGTTCTCCTCGTGCGACCGTGATGGCCGCCATTGTCATGCGCCTCGCGCAATGCTGTCGGATTGCCTCGACAGCCCCGGACGCAGCGTACTCGCGAGAAAGCAAAAAATACATCCGGAAGCCCGAGACAAAGTGCACGTTCGCGCATAAGGAGGCGCAAATTTCCTGCAGACCAGCAAACGTGTTGAGAGTGACTTGCTCAGTGGTAACAGCGGTCAAGTACAGATTCAAAAAGTGAGAAAAAGGCACTCTGCTTCCGCTATTGCCTCCGTCATTGAAGATATTTCAGTCACCTTCCAGACCGTCGGTAAAGATAGTGTCGTCGCCGGAACAATTCGAGAACTCCGACGTGTTGCCGTCCGGATCGGTTGCCGTTGCCGTGATCACGTGGCGATCGGCGGGTGTCGTGAGCGCGAGCGGTCCGAAGGCCACGTCGTTCGGATTGGTCGTGACGTTGGTGGTACCGACGAAGACCTTGCCCTGGCCGTGGCCGGACTTGTCGCAACCGGCGTTGGCAAAGAATTCCAGCCGATAGGTCTTGTTCGCTTCGCTATTCAGGCTGCCACTTATGTGCACGGTCGTCCTCGGCCCGACCACGCCGGGGCCGAGCACGGGATAGTTCTGGCGGTTGTTCGGTCCCGTGTCGCCATCGTCCAGGTCGTTTTGCGTCGGCGGCGAGACGCTGTCGCTTCCGGCGAGGCTGATGCCGAAACCGTTGCCATGGATCGAATTGCCGAGAATTGCCCAGCCGGTGGCGGATGCATCGATCACGGCATTGGTGCCGTTGTCCGCGATCACGTTGCCCTCTCCCGGCAACGTGCCGCCGATCAGGCCCCCGGTCGTGTTGTCCATGACGATACCCGAAGTACCACAGGGCAGCGGCTTCGTGCCGTCGAGGCTGATGCCGATGTGATTGCCCTGGATCACGGGAGATCCGCCCGCGGTGTCGCCATGAACGTATATGCCGTTCTGCGCGCCGCGAATCAGGTTGCCTTCACCGGCGCCGCTGCCGCCGATCTTGTAGGTGCCGCCGCTGCCGACGACGACGAACCCGTACGCGCCTGACGCCAACGCGGCCGTGCCCGCTGCATTGGTACCGATTCGATTGCCCTGCGCGATGTCCAGACCCGGATGAAAGACGCTGAGCGAAAACTGCATACCCGCACTGCCGCTCCACGTACCGACGACGTTGCCGGCGCCGGCAGCGCTGCCGCCGATCGTATTGCCGCCGCCAAGGGCAATGATGCCGGACCCCGCATTGCCGATGCCCACCGTGCCGCTGGCGTCGAGATCGACGTAGTTGCCCTGGACGAGGTTGGGAGTGCTATTGCCCTCGATGTTCAGCGCGACGCCGCCGCCACCCCCGCCCGCATAGGCGATCAGGTTGCGCGCCGCAGGCGCCGTACCGCCGATCATGCCGCCGGCGCCGCTCGAAAGTTCCAGCGAGTAGAAGATGAGTTTGTCCGTCGACACGGTGTGGCCGTCGGGCTCCACGCCGATGAAGTTGCCGGCGACGGTCACGTTGTTGCTGTCGATCTTCACCAGGTAGCCGAGGTTGTTCGTGTCGCCGCCAGGCTTGACGATCGACAAGCCGCTGAGCGTCGAGTTGTCACTGCCGGTCGTCAGATGCAGGCCGGTTCCGGTCACGTTGCTGAGATCGACGCGAATCAGGATGACGGCGTCATCACCGGTCGCGAGAGTATTGGCCTTTGCATTCGGCTGGGTGAAGCCATTGATAAACACCGGCTCGGTGATGTCAGGCAACGCGCCCAACAGCGCGGACAGCGTGATCGTGCAGATCTTCGGCGGGCCGCCGCTGCAGCCGGGATCGGTGTCCGGGATGTTGAATGCAATCGTGTCGACCGCCGGCGAGACGGTGCCCGCGACGCATTTGTTGAGCGTGTCGCTCGAAGCCACGTTCGTCTTGGCCGCGATGATCGCCTCGCGCAACGTGCAGGCGTTGTCGTTGTCAACGGCATCGCCAGTGCTGGTCACCGTGATCGTGGACCCGGTCGTCGGCACGGCCGACAAGACACCGGGCACAGCCGTCATGCCGAGGAGGAGCAGAGAAACAGGCTTGGTATGCATGTGGCCCCCGCGATGTTCGCCGCGTCTCATACGGGCGCCATCAGCATAGGCCTGTTGCCTTGCATCATCCTGACGGATTCGGGAAGGATTTCCGACGAATTTATCTCACGAGAACAAACCGCGCGGAGCTGACATCAAGCTGACAGGAACAGCACAGGCCTCAAATCAGTTCACGTTTTCTCCGCGCGGCGATCGAACAAACGAATGCAAGCTGGCGAAACACTCGCGTAACTAATGGCATTCCTCGAAGATCATGGTCGAGTAGCCGCTGGGCACGCTGCGCGGAATCAACGGACATAGATTTTGACTCGTTGCGCGCTCATCCAGGAGCGCATCGCGGACGAACG